>JBGPPE010000089.1:0-11377 GCA_041488395.1 Gallionellaceae bacterium | reverse complement strand
CTGACCCACGGTGGAGAGCAGGGCGGGTAACTGGCGGTTGATGTTGCTGGCCGCAACGATGTCGTGGTCGAGCAGGGTGAGACGGCCGATGCCGGCACGTGCCAGCGTTTCCGCGCAATAGGAACCGACACCGCCGAGGCCAGCGACGAAGACGTGTTTGCCGGCGAGCAGGGACAGGCCTTCGTCGCCGAGCAGGATGTGGGTGCGGGTGAATTGGGGTGGGATGTTCATGGGCGGAATTGTAACGTAACAGACAGATGCTTCGTTGTCTGCAACGGTCAGGCTGGCGAGCTAAATAATGAGAAATCGTCGCTCCCGCGAAGGCGGGAGCCCAGTGTTTGAAGAACTGGATTCCCGCCTTCGCGGGAATGACAGCTTGGTGGTTTATCGGTACTGAGAGAGGGAAGCCAGGCCGGGTAATACATCCAGTGCATTGGCCGAGGTTATGCGAGCGATCTCATCCAGCGGCAGGCCGCGCAACTCGGCCAGGGTCTGCGCAATGCGCGGCAGGTATTGCGGCTTGTTGGGCTCGCCGCGCGCGAGAAAATCCGGCGGGATGTCGGGCGCGTCGGTTTCCAGCACGATGCTTCCCAGTGGCAGGGTGCGCGCCAGTTCGCGCAGTTTGCTGGCGCGCGAGTAAGTCATCGCACCGCCGAAGCCGAGCTTGAAACCGAGCTTGATGAATTCCGCCGCCTGTTGCGGGCTGCCGTTAAAGGCGTGGGCTATGCCGCCGCGTACCGGGGTGCGGCGCAGGTGCTTGAGGATGGTGTCCTGCGCGCGGCGAATGTGCAGCAGCACGGGCAGGTCAAATTCGCGCGCGAGTTTAAGCTGGGCGGAAAAATAGAATTCCTGTCTTTCCTGATCAAAATTTTCGACAAAAAAATCCAGGCCAATTTCGCCCACGGCAACCACATTGGGCTGTTGCAGATATGACCGTACAACATCGAGATCGGCTGGTGTGGCACGCTCCACATACATGGGATGGATGCCATAGGCGGGGGCACAGGACGGGTGCTGTACACACAGGTTTTGCACGCTGGCGAAGTTGGCGCGCTCAACCGCCGGGATCACCAGCGTGCTGACGCCAGTAGCCTGCGCTTGCGCGACCAGTGCGGCGGCATTGCCGCCGAATTCGCTGGCGTCGAGGTGGCAGTGGGTGTCGATGAAGTGGGTCATCCCATCACCAGTACGATCTTGCCGCTGACGCCGCCCTGTTCGATCAATCGATGTGCCTGGGCGGCTTCGCTGAGTGGTATCGTGTGACTGACCAGCACCCTGAGCTGGCCGCTGTCAGCCAGTTGTGCGCCTTGCTCCAGTATGCAGCGCTGGCGCACGCGTTCCTCGTGCAGCTTGAATACTTGCGGGGTGAGCATCAGTTCGTAACACAGCGACAGGTTGCGCAACCGCGCCAGCTGGGTGTCGGCCAGCGACAGCGGGGTGGACAGCAGGCTGACCACCTTGCCGCAGTAGCGTGCGGCATTGAGCGAACGCAGGAAGGTGTCGCCACCCACGCTGTCGAACACCACGTCCGCACCCTTGCCATCAGTCCAGGCCAGCGTTTCGGCGACAAAATCCTGCTCACGGTAGCGGATGATTTTTTCTGCCCCCAGGCTCCTGGCTAAATCTGCCTTGGCGTCATCGCTCACCGTTACTGCAACGCGGGCGCCAATATGGCGAGCAAGCTGAACGGCAATGTGGCCGACACCGCCGGCAGCAGCGTGGATCAGTATGGTTTGCCCGGCCTGCAGCTGGGCGCGTTCGACCAGCGCCTCCCATGCGGTGAGCAGCACTAGCGGCAGGGCTGCACTTTCGTGCATGTTCAGTCTGGCGGGTTTGGCGGCACAGTAGTCCTCATGCACGGTGGTGTACTCGGCATAACAGCCGGGTTCGTCGCCGATGCCGCCGTTGCAGAAATACACCGCGTCGCCTACCCTGAAGCGGCTGACCTGCGCGCCCACGGCTTCCACCACGCCGGCACCGTCGCAGCCGAGTATGGCGGGCAGCTGGTCGGGGTAATAGGCCGGTTTGCTGCGCAGCTTGGTGTCCAGCGGGTTGATGCCGGCGGCCGCGAGCTTGATGCGCAGGTGATGGGCGGAGGGCAGTTCGGGAATGGGCAGGTCGCGCAGCTGCAGCACATCCGCTGCGCCTGCGCTGGTCATCAGCATGGCTTTCATGGCAGTCGGGTTCATGAGTGTGGGGGATGGGGTATGTTAAACTTGTGCCGTTAATTTAGCGAGCCTAGCCATGTCCGGAAATATTTTTGGTACCTTGTTCAGCGTCACTTCGTTTGGCGAATCGCACGGGCCGGCCATCGGCTGCGTGGTGGATGGCTGTCCGCCGGGCATGGAAATATCCGCCGAGTACATCCAGCATGAGCTGGACCGGCGCAAGCCCGGCACCTCGCGCCATGTGACGCAGCGGCGTGAATCCGACACGGTGGAAATCCTTTCCGGCGTGTATGAAGGCAAGACCACCGGCACGCCGATTGCACTGCTGATCCGCAACGAGGACCAGCGCAGCAAGGACTATGGCAACATCGCCGAGAGCTTCCGCCCCGGCCATGCCGATTACACCTACTGGCAGAAATACGGCATCCGCGATCCGCGCGGCGGCGGGCGCTCTTCCGCACGCGAAACCGCGGTGCGTGTGGCGGCCGGTGCCATCGCCAAGAAGTGGCTGCACGAGCGCTATGGCGTGCTGATCCGCGGCTACATGGCGCAGCTGGGCGAGATTGTGGTGCCGTTCAAGAGCTGGGGCGACATTACGGAGGATGGCAACAGTTTCTTTGTGGCGGATGCGAGCTATATCGGCCAGCTTGAGGACTACATGGATGCGCTGCGCAAATCGGGCGATTCCATTGGCGCGAAGCTCACCGTGGTGGCAGAGAATGTGCCGGTGGGCTGGGGCGAGCCGGTGTACGACCGGCTGGATGCCGACATCGCCTACGCCATGATGGGCATCAATGCGGCCAAGGGCGTGGAGATTGGCGCCGGCTTTGGCTGCGTGACCCAGCGCGGCAGCGAACACGGCGACGAACTGACCCCGCAGGGCTTTTTGTCCAACCATGCCGGCGGTGTGCTGGGCGGCATCTCCAGCGGCCAGGACATCGTGGTGAACGTGGCGATCAAGCCGACCTCCAGCATCCGCATACCGCGCCGCTCCATCGACAAGCAGGGGCAGCCGACCATGGTGGAGACGCACGGTCGCCACGACCCCTGCGTCGGCATCCGCGCCACGCCCATCGCCGAGGCGATGCTGGCGCTGGTGCTGATCGAGCATGCTCTGCGCCACCGCGCACAGAACGCGGATGTGGTGTGCCCCACCCCGAAGATTCCGGGCAGGGCGGCGTAAGGTCATGCGGCCGACGCGCACACTGAGTGTGAACATCGCGTGTACGCCGGGCGCAGTGTATGAGTTTGTGGTCAATCCCGAGAATCTGCCGCAGTGGGCAGGCGGCTTGTGTCAGTCAGTTGCCAGGATGGCGACAGGGTGGGAGATACAGACGCCACAGGGCACAATGAAAATCCGCTTCGCAGAAAAGAATTCATTCGGCGTGCTGGATCATTATGTGACGCCGGCACAGGGTGGTGAAATCTACGCCCCCATGCGCGTGCTGCCCAATGGCAGCGGCAGCACGCTGCTGTTTACCCTGTTTCAGTTACCCGGTATGTCGGACGATGATTTTGCCCGCGATGCGCAGCTGGTGGAGCAGGATTTGCTGGCTTTGCAGAAGCGTCTGCAACGTTAGCGATGCCCTCTCCACAATCCTCTGATGGAACTACTAGCCAATCCACTAAGCCCGCAAGCGGGCAAGTGGCTGGTTATCCCGCATGCGGGAGAGGAGGCGAACGAATCGCTACGCGAGTTTTATGTTATCGCTGGCGCTGGTACAGATAGTAACGCTCGTCCTTCTCACCACGACGGCCGCCTTCCCAGACGGTAGTCCAGTGGCCTTGTTCCTGATCTGAGCGTGACAGGTTGCCCTGCGTCAGCAGCAGATCGCAGGAACGTTCCCCGCCCTGACGAGTAATGATGTTGCCAAAGTAGTGCAGCATGGCTTTCTGCCCGTCGCCCAGGTAACGGCTGGCGATGCACTCATATTTTTCCGGCAATGATTCGGACAGAGAGTCAACCATGCTGCGATAGCTCTTGCTGCTGTCCAGCCAGGGCAGCCACAAGGTCATCGCCAGCACCCACAGCAGGGTGACGCCACTGGCCCAGTTGATGGCGGCGCGGCGTATGGAGCGGCCCACGCGCCATACCAGTGTGACCCAGAGTACGGTGGCTCCTACGGCCAGACAGAAGGGGAGCAGCTGGAAGGTGGGCTCGACCTCGGGTTGGTAGTTCTTTAGCCAATGGGTGATTTTTGCATCGTTGTCCAGCTGCAGGCCGAACCATCCCCACCACATCAGAATTGCGATGAAACCGAAGGTCATGATGCCGAACCAGTCCAGCGCATTGGCCGCACCGCGGCGCAGGCTGGAGAGCGAGGCAGTAGCCAGCAGGGAAATGGGCAGCAACATCGGCAGTGCAAAAATTTCCTCGATATTCGGCACGATGCTCAGGGTAAGCAGCATCACCAGGAAGGTGGTCAGCAGCAGCTGGAATTCGGGCTGCTGCAGCACCTTTTTGCGTGCCTGCCATACGGCCCAGGCGCCCATAGGCAGGGCCGGCCAGGCAAACCAGGGCAGGATCTTGACGTAATAGAACACCTCATCGAATTTCCCGTGCCGGGCAAAATCAAACCAGCGTCCGATATTCAGTTTCCACGCCCACTCCATAAACAGCTGCGGAGAGCGCTGGTATAACAGGTAGGGCCAGATAGTCAGCCAGGGCAGCGCACATACAACGGCGACGGCGAGTGTGGTGAGAAAAGCACGGGTGCGCCAGGCCGGGAACAGCAGCAAGGTGCTGCTGATAGAAAGAAACAGGATAGGGGCGATAAAGCCCTTGGACATAAAGCCGATGCCCACCCCGGTGCCGATCAGGAGTCCAGGCAGGATGGTGCGGCGCAGGCTGAGTGCATAGCCATAGATCATCATGGCGCAGCCAGTCAGCAGGGCCAGGTCGGTGACCAGGAAGTGGGTGCGCACCAGCATGCCGAGGCAGCCGATCAGGATAATGGCGCTGACCCAGCCACGGCCCTTGCCAAACAGCTCGCGTCCGGCAAAGCCGATAAACATCAGGGTAAGGGCATTGTAGAAACCGCTGGCCAGCCGCGCGCCGTCATGCAGCGGCAGCAGCGGAGTGAACAGTTTTGCGAAGACAGCGGCCGTCATGTAGAACAGCGGCGGCTTGTCCATGAACGGCTCGCCGGCGAGCGCCGGAACCAGCCAGTCGCCACTTTGCAGCATCTGGAATACCACGCCGAAGCTGTAGACTTCATCCGGCTTCCACGGGTCGTGGCCGATCAGGCCGGTGCCTATCCAGACGGCGCAGAACAGCGCGAAGAACAACGTCTTGGTAGGCGTCATCTCGGGTTCGGCAAGCTTGGAATAGGCAAACATGGGCTAAGTGGCAACCTTACGCTATGAATATGGCAACTGGAAAGGGCGCAGGATAACGCATCGCAATCCCGATGTGGAAGCGGGATAGTGGCGGGGCGGCTGCTCCAACAAAAAAGGCAGCGTAAGGCTGCCTTTTTTGGTCAGATGCAAAGTGCCATTAAGCAGCAGCTTTTGCGCCTTTATTGTATTTCTGGTTGAACTTCTCAATGCGGCCAGCGGTATCTACAATCTTCTGGGTGCCGGTGTAGAACGGGTGGCACTCGGAGCAAACTTCAACGTGCAGGGGCTTGCCCATGGTGGACTTGGTCTTGAATGTGTTGCCACAGCTGCAAGTCACGGCGATCTCGGTATATTGCGGGTGAATGTCGGTTTTCATCTTGGTTTTCCTTGCATCAAAAATTGGTGCGGCAGGTAGTACGCACGCATAAGGGGGCGAATTATCCATGAATACGGGATTTTTCGCAAGTATGGCGGAGTTATGGGCGTGGCGGGTGCCGGTGACTGGGTTGCAGGTGGGTGAGTAAGGACACGCGGAGGCATAGCTAAGCACTATGGCATTGGCTAGAATCACTTCCCCTAATTTAAGGATATGAAGATGCGGATGTTGACGCGGCAGGATTATCGGACCTTGGTGCTGGCCGCTCTGGGTGGGGCGCTGGAGTTTTACGATTTCATTATTTTCGTGTTTTTTGCTGTCGTGATAGGGCAGCTGTTCTTCCCGCCGGACATGCCGGACTGGCTGCGGCAGTTGCAGACCTTCGGGATTTTTGCGGCCGGGTATCTGGCGCGACCGCTGGGCGGCATCGTCATGGCGCATTTCGGCGACCTGCTGGGGCGCAAGCGCATGTTCATGCTGAGTATCTTTCTGATGTCGGTGCCGACCCTGGCGATCGGTTTGCTGCCCACCTATGCGCTGATCGGGATTTGGGCGCCGGTGCTTTTGCTGCTGCTGCGCGTGTTGCAGGGCGCGGCCATTGGTGGTGAGGTGCCGGGGGCATGGGTATTTGTGTCCGAACATGTGCCGGCGCGCCATGTGGGGTTTGCCTGTGGCGTGCTGACGGCAGGGCTTACCGGCGGCATCTTGCTGGGGTCGCTGGTGGCTACCGGCGTCAACAAGCTGTGCAGCCCGGCTGAGTTGCTCTCCGTGGGGTGGCGGGCCGCGTTTATCCTCGGTGGTGGTTTTGGCTTGCTGTCGGCATGGCTGCGTCAGTGGTTGCATGAAACGCCGGTGTTCCGGGAGATGCAGGAAAAACAGATGCTGGCCAAAGAGCTGCCCTTGCGCACCGTGGTGCGTGAACACAGATCGGCGGTAGCCCTCACGATGTTGATGACCTGGCTGTTGTCTGCGGCGATTATTGTCATGATTTTGATGACGCCGACACTGGTGCATAAACTCTACGCGATTCCCACGGCCATTGCCTTGCAGGCGAACAGCATCGCGACCCTGTTTTTGAGCCTGGGCTGTGTCGTGTTTGGCGCTTTGGCCGATCGTTACGGAGCGGGGCGTGTGCTGATATTGGGCTGTGCCATGCTGGGCCTTACTTCGGCACTGTTTTACCAGCAGATGGCGTCGGCGCCGCAAAATATTAATGCGCTGTATGCCTTGTGCGGCTTTTTCGTCGGTGTGATCGGGGTGGTGCCCAGTGTGGCGGTCAAGGCTTTCCCATCCGCCGTGAGATTCAGCGGCTTGTCATTTTCTTACAATGTGGCATATGCCGTTTTTGGCGGGCTGACCCCGGTGCTGGTGAGCATGTTGCTGCCTGCGGACCCATTAGCGCCGGTGCATTACGTGGTGGCACTCAGCGCAGTGGGGGTAATGATGGGGGCCTATTTATGGCGAACAGGGAGGGCGGCTGAGTTTCGCTAAGTGATTTTTGTGCGACAATGTGCGACTTTGCGTGGTTTGAGCGCCATGTTTACGCTGCTCAATGCAACGACTTAATTTTTTCAAGGTATTAAAGTGTCACAAGAGAATCTCAAGCAATTACTCGCGGCGGACATGGCGATCGTGGATCAGGTGATACGCACGCGTCTGCATTCCGAGGTGGCGCTGGTCAGTCAGGTGGGTGAGTACATCATTAATAGCGGCGGCAAGCGCCTGCGCCCGGCGCTGGTGGTGCTGTCTGCACAGGCTTTCGGCTATAGCGGCAAGCATCATCATGATCTGGCGGCCGTGGTCGAGTTTATCCATACCGCTACGCTGTTGCATGACGATGTGGTGGATGAATCGGAGCTGCGCCGCGGGCGTGCCACGGCCAGTGCCCTGTTTGGCAATGCGGCGAGTGTGCTGGTGGGCGATTTCCTGTATTCGCGCGCCTTTCAGATGATGGTGGATGTCGGTGACATGCGCGTGATGCAAACCCTGGCCGATGCCACCAACACCATCGCCGAGGGCGAGGTGCTGCAGTTGCTGAATTGCCATGACGCCAGCGTTGATGCAGCCAATTACCTGCGCGTGATCCATTGCAAGACAGCCAAGCTGTTTGAGGCCGCAATGCGCTTGGGGGCGATCCTGTCGCACGCTGATCGGGCCGCAGAACAGGCTGCGGCGCTGTATGGCGTACATCTGGGGACAGCATTTCAACTGGTGGACGACGTACTGGATTATTCCGGCGATGCCAAGGAAATTGGCAAGAGTCTGGGCGATGATCTGGCGGAAGGCAAACCCACCCTGCCGCTGATCTATGCCATGCAGCATGGCACGCCGCAACAGGCAGCCATAGTGCGCAACGCCATCGAGCAAGGCGATCTGGAGCGCTTCACCGAGGTGTTGCAGGTGGTGCAGCAGACTGGCGCGCTGGATTACACGCGTCGGCAGGCCGAGCGCGAGGCTGAAGCGGCCTGCGCCGCGCTGGCTGTATTGCCGGATTCGCAGTACAAGCAATCTTTGTTAGAATTAGCCAAATTCGCCGCGTCGCGGCAATTCTGAATTCGGGGTGTAGCTCAGCCTGGTAGAGTACTGCGTTCGGGACGCAGGAGTCGGAGGTTCGAATCCTCTCACCCCGACCATATTGGTCACTTTGTTTTTTTGCGGAGTATCGTGCATGAGTCGGCTGCTTTTTATTATTGCCATTGTTGCTGTCGTTTACTGGTGGTTCAAGTCCGCACGCAAGCCAGAACAGCACAAGCAGGATGAGGAGCCTCCGCGCGCCGAGGATATGGTGCGCTGTGCGCAATGCGGCATCCATTTGCCCAGAAGCGAGGGCTATCTCGTCGGGGGCAAGTATTATTGCAGCGAAGCGCATAGCCGTGGCCAAGCTGGCAAGTCTGATTAATCCTCATGCGGGATAAGATATCCCTGTCATTGTCATTACCGGCGCAACAGCTCGGTGCTCCTGTGTCGGGAGATTTGTGGCGCTCCCTCCATTTTTTTAATCTGTACCGGCTGCTGTTGGCCGTCATGTTGCTTGTCCTGGCTGCGGTATTTGGCGATACGCTGCAGCTCGGTGCGCGCAATCATGATCTGTATATCCGAGCTGGCCTGGCCTATCTGATCCTGGTGCTGGCGGCACTGCCGCTAACGCGGTTGCGTAATCCGCGCTTCACCATCCAGCTGGCTTTCCAGGTTGGCGCGGACATTATTTGCCTTGCTGTGATGTCTTATGCCAGCGGGGGGACGCAAAGCAATCTGGGGATGTTGCTGCTGGTGTCCCTGGCCTCGGCCGGTCTGGTCTGCCGCGGAAAAATAACCCTGTTCTTTGCGGCGCTGGCCAGCATTGCTGTCTTGCTGGAGCACTCCTATTCCATATTGGTAGATGACGCGGCGATAGCGGCGTACATGCAGGTGGGCCTGCTGAGCATTGCTTTTTTTGCGGTTGCCTGGCTGACACACACCTTGTCCCGCTATGCGGTAGCCAGTGAAAAGCTGGCGGCGTTGCGCGGGGTGGATTTGTCCAACCTGGCTGAAGCTAATCGACTGGTGATTCAGGATATGCCTGATGGCGTGATGCTGGTGGATGAGCGCAGCATCGTACGACAATACAATCCAAGTGCGGAGCGGCTATTGGGCAATGTGTTCGTGAAAGGGACATCTACTACCCTGGGTGAATGCTCGCCTGTCCTGGACGCGTTGTATGCAGCGTGGCGCCAAAGCCATGCCAATCGCATGGATGTGCTGCATTTTCCGGTAACGGACTCATCGCTGCGCGTACGTTTCCTGCCGGTGCAGCGTGAAAGTTTCTGGGGGGCAGTGGTTATTCTGGAAGATATGCAGCGCGTGCAGGCGCAGGCGCAGCAAGTCAAGCTGGCAGCGCTGGGGCGGCTGACTGCCAATATTGCGCATGAGGTGCGTAACCCGCTGTCCTCGATCAGCTATGCCGCCGAACTGTTGCGTGAAGATTTGCACGACCCGGCGCATGCGCGGTTGTTTCAGATTATTCTGGACAATGCGGACAGGTTGAATAACATCGTGCTCGATGTGCTGCAGTTGAACCGGCGAGACCGTGTTCATGGTGAGTCGATAAATCTGCAAGAAAAGTTGTCGTTGTTTGTCGAGACGTTGCAGCATACCGAAAGTGTGGCGCCAGGGATTATTGTTATTGAAGTGGCGGCAAACTGTGTGGTGAAATTTGATCGCGGTCATTTTGAGCAGGTGTTATGGAATTTGTGCCGCAACGCATTGCGCTACTCGCTGAAACAGCCGGATAGCGTGCAGTTGCGTGCATGGCGAACGGCGGACGATATAGTCGTGCTGGATGTTGTTAACGATGGCCCGCCGATAGAAGCGGATGCGGAGCAAAAATTGTTTGAGCCGTTCTTTACCACATCCGTCGGTGGCACCGGGCTGGGTTTGTATATAGCGCGTGAGTTGTGCGCAGCGAATGGCGCTTTGCTCGAATATAAACGGCAAGCAGATGGGAAAGTTTGCTTCCGTATCGTTTTTGGGGGCGAAAATGAGTCTTGATGTAAAAACGACGGGTAAGCGAAACCCGCGCGTTCTGGTGGTGGATGACGAGCCGGATATCCTTGAGCTGCTGGAGTTGGCGCTGCTGCGCATGGGGCTGGATGTGGAGCGCGCGGGGAATGTGCGCGAGGCGCAGCAGAAGCTGGATGGGAATGCCTATGATTTGTGCCTGACGGATATGCGCATGCCGGATGGCGACGGTCTGGATGTGGTGCGACATATTACCGAACATAATATCGATGTGCCGGTGGCTGTGATTACTGCGCATGGCAATCTGGACAATGCCGTAGCCGCGCTCAAGGCCGGCGCTTTTGATTATCTTTCCAAGCCGGTTTCTCTTGACCAGTTGCGCGCCCTGGTGAAGGCTGCTCTCAAATTGCCGCAATCTTCGGGGGCGGTGCAAGGCAAGGGCGGTGCGCGCGTGCTGCTGGGCAGTTCGCCAGCGATGGATCAGGTACGCGAGTTGATAGCGCGCGTGGCACGCAGTCAGGCACCAGTGCACATCAGTGGTGAATCGGGGAGCGGCAAGGAGTTGGCGGCACGCCTGATCGTGGAGAAAAGCGCGCGTCGCGAACAGCCATTTATTGCGGTGAACTGTGGCGCCATTCCGGAAAACCTGATGGAGAGCGAGTTTTTCGGTTACCGCAAAGGCGCATTTACCGGTGCCGACAAGGATAAGGATGGTTTTTTTCAGGTCGCCCATGGGGGAACCTTGTTGCTGGACGAGGTTGCCGATTTGCCCCTGGCTATGCAGGTCAAGCTGTTGCGCGTCATCCAGGAAAAGAAGATACGCAAAGTGGGGGCAACCGAAGAGGAAGCCGTGGATGTGCGCATACTCAGTGCGACTCATCATGCGCTGGCCGAGCAGGTGCGGCTGGGAAAATTCCGCCAGGATTTGTATTACCGGCTGAATGTCATTGCGCTGCAGATGCCCTCGCTGCGCGAAATGCGTGATGACATAGCGGAG
>JBGPPE010000088.1:0-11379 GCA_041488395.1 Gallionellaceae bacterium | reverse complement strand
TGTCGGCGCGACCGCCATCAATGAGGAAATGAAGCGTGCCGCCGTGTACGCGATTGCCGCGCTGGCGGAAGCCGAGCAGACCGATGCGGTGACGGCGGAATACGGCGAGGAAAGCCCCGGCTTCGGGCCGGACTATCTGATACCCAAACCCTTTGATCCGCGCCTGATCACCCAGATAGCGCCGGCCGTGGCGCAGGCCGCCATGGACAGCGGCGTGGCGACACGACCGATCGCCGACATGGCGGCCTATCGCGAGCAGATTTCGCAGTTCGTCAACCAGTCTGGCCTGCTGATGAAGCCGGTGTTCGATCTGGCCAGGAAAGCGCCCCGGCGCCTGGTCTATGCCGAGGGCGAGGATCAACGCGTGCTGCACGCGGTGCAGGTCGTGGTGGACGAGGGTGTGGCGCAGCCGATCCTGATCGGCCGCCCGGCCGTGGTGGAAATGCGCATCAGGAAGCTGGGGCTGCGCATTCGCGCGGGTGAACACTTCGAGCTGGTCAACCCGGAAGACGATCCGCGTTACCGCGAGTACTGGATGGAGTATCACCGCATGATGCAGCGCCAGGGCGTGACGCAGGAGTACGCCAAGCGCGAGATGCGCCGCAGCAGCACGCTGATCGGCGCCATGCTGATCCACATGGGCGCGGCAGATGCCATGATCTGCGGCACTTTCGCGCAGCCCAGCGAGCATCTGGGTTATGTCAGGGACGTGATCGGCCTGCGTCCCGGTGCCAGCGTGTTCGCGGCAATGAACATCCTGCTGCTGCCCAATCGCACCCTGTTTATCTGCGACACCCACGTCAACCTGGACCCGACTGCCGAACAGGTGGCCGAGATGACCCTGCTGGCCGCGGAAGAGGTGCGCCGCTTCGGCATTACGCCCAAGGTGGCGCTGCTGTCGCATTCCAGCTTCGGCAGCTTTGATGATGCCTCTGCGCGCAAGATGAGCCGCGCGCGCGAACTGCTGGAACAAAGAGCGCCGGAGCTGGAAATGGAAGGCGAAATGCACGGTGATGCCGCGATCTCCGAGCAGTTGCGCCTGCTGGCTTTCCCGAATTCGCGTTTGAGGGGCGAGGCGAACCTGCTGATCCTGCCCAATCTGGATGCGGCCAATATTTCCTTTAACCTGCTCAAGATGATCGCCGGCGACGGGGTTACCATAGGTCCGGTGCTGCTGGGTGCAGCCAGGTCCATCCATGTGCTGACATCCACCGCAACCGTGCGCCGTATTGTTAACATGAGTGCGCTGGCCGTAGCCGGCGTAAAAACGCATTAGGCAGTTTGTATTTGAAGAACAGGAGAGCGACATGCCGGACAATTTAAACAAGCAGGAAATCGCCATGTTGCGCAGCGAGCTGGAAATGCTGATGGTGGAGCGCAGCAGTTTGCTCAAAGTGGTGGGTGCTGCCGCCGTGCTGATGGCCAATACCGATGGGCGCGCTTTGCCGGCGGAAGCGGCGGAGGCGGCAGAGATGCTGTCCACGCTGGTGAACAAACTGCCCGAGGAAACACTGCGTGAAGCGCTGGAAAGCGTGCATGCCGAAACTAGTGCAGAGCTGTAGCTTCAGCGGAAAATTATTTGAGCATGGAGAACCATCAGGACATGGATAGAAAGATCGGTCTGATCCTGACCGGAGGCGGGGCGCGTGCCGCTTACCAGGTGGGGGTGCTGAAGGCCATCGCCGAAATCCTGCCGCAGGCACGCAATCCGTTTTCGATTATCAGCGGTACTTCGGCCGGAGCCTTCAACGCCGTCACCCTGGCGATGAATGCCGGACGTTTCCAGCAGGGCGTGCAATACCTGTTGAGCTTCTGGAATAATGCACAGGTAGATCATATCTACCGCGCCGACCCCATCGGTGTATTGCGCAACACGTCGCGCTGGATTGCCGGCCTGGTCCTGAGCAGCCTCGGCAGTAACCGGCTGAACCGGGTGTCCCTGCTGGACAATACGCCGCTGGTGCAGTTGCTGGATGAAACGCTGCCCTGCGACAAGATCCAGGAAAGCATTGATGCCGGCCATTTGCATGCACTGAGCATTACTGCTTCCGGTTATACATCGGAGCAGTCGGTGACCTTCTATCAGGGCGCGAAGGATATCAAACCGTGGCAGCGCGCACGCCGCCTCGGCGTTGCGGCCACGATAGAAGCCAGCCATCTGCAGGCATCCGCGGCGATTCCCTTCCTGTTTCCGGCAGTGCGCATCAACCGCGAATATTTTGGCGACGGCTCGATGCGCCAGATTGCCCCGATCAGTTCCGCCCTGCATATGGGAGCGCGCCGCGTGCTGGTCATCGGCGTGGGGCAGAGCAGCAGTGAAGAAGTGAAGCGCAGTCGCAGCTATACCTATCCCTCGTTGGCACAGATTGCCGGACATGCGCTGAACAGCATTTTCCTGGACAGCCTGGAGCTTGATCTGGAACGCTTGCGCCGCATCAATCACACCATCGGCCTGCTGAGCGAAGAGAAGCGCATGAGCACCACGCTGCAGCACATAGACGTGCTGGTGATACAGCCCAGTGAATCGATCGAAAAAATCGCCCAGCGTTATGCCGGCAATTTGCCCTGGCCTATCCGCTTCCTGCTGCGACTGGTGGGTGCGATGCGGCGTAGCGGGGCAAACCTGGTGAGCTATCTGCTATTTGAAAAAGGCTTCTGTCGCGCTCTGGTTGAGCTGGGTTACCAGGATGCCATGCGGCGCCGCGAAGAAATTCTTGCCCTGCTTAACACGCAGGCAGAGATTGCAGACAGCAAGCTGCCGCAATGAACTCTATGGCCGAAATGACCCCGCAACCTGTTGCCGTCGAACCCAAACCACTGACGTTTTCCCTGCTGCGTCTGCTCGCGGATGGTGAGTTTCATTCCGGCGAGGTGTTGGCGCAGCAGCTGGGCGTTTCGCGTAGCAGCGTGAACAATGCACTGCAAGGGATGGAGCAATACGGGTTGAAGCTCTACAGTGTGCGCGGGCGCGGCTATTGCCTGGTGGACGCGCCGCAATGGCTGGACGTTGCCAGTATTCAGGCGGGGCTGGCTGAGCACGCGGACAGGTTTCATATCGAGGTGGCGGATAGCGCCAGCTCCAGCAATACGCTGCTGCTGCAGCGTGCCGCGCAGCATGCAGCCAGCGGCAGCGTGCTGGCGGTGGAGTGGCAAAGCGGCGGGCGGGGCAGGCTGGGGCGGCAGTGGCATTCCGGTCTTGGCAATGCGCTGACCTTCTCCCTGCTGTGGCGCTTTGACTGCGGCCTGGCCGGTTTGTCGGGACTGAGTCTGGCAGCCGGGGTAGCATTGATTCGTGCCATGCACCAGTGCGGTGTACGCGCTGCGCGCCTGAAATGGCCGAATGATGTGATCGGGCTGGACGATGTGCAGAAAAAGCAGGGCAAGCTGGCGGGCATATTGATCGAGGCGCAGGGTGACATGCTCGGGCCCAGTGCGGTGGTGATCGGCGTGGGGGTCAATCTGAGCCTGCCGGAGCAGGTTCTGCAACGCATTGGACAGCCGGTGATCGATCTGGCACATATGACAGCCGCCCTGCCGGAACGCAACCAGCTGCTGGCGCTATTGCTGCGCGAGCTGGGCAGCGTGCTGGGCGAGTTTGCGCAACACGGGTTTGCCGGCTTGCGCAAGGAATGGGAGAGTTACCATCTGTACCAGAATGAAGAGGTGAAATTGCTAATGCCGGATGGTGCGAATATTCAGGGCATCGTGCGCGGTGTGACGGATGAGGGTGCCTTGCTGCTGGAAACACGAAACAACGGCACCGGGCAGCCAGAGGCACGCGTTTTTCATGCGGGCGAGATCAGCTTGAGAGGGGCCCGTTAATGCTGCTGCTTGACGTGGGTAACAGCCGCTGCAAATGGGCACTGGTTGAGAATGGGGTGTGGCTGCGCCAGGGCGCGCTTGATAATGCCGACTGGCCGGCGCTGCGCAACACCCTGGCAGCGCTGCCAGCTCCGCGGCTGGTGCGCATTTCCAATGTCGCGGGTGAGGCAATGGCACAACGGCTGCGCGAGCTGTGCGTGGCGTGGCCGTGCACGGTGCAGTTTGCGCTGGCCCAGGACGAACAGTGCGGTGTGCGCAATTTATATGAGCGGCCAGCACAGCTTGGCAGTGATCGCTGGCTGGCACTTGTTGCCGCCTGGCAAAAGGTCGGGGCAGCCTGCCTGGTGGTGAATTTTGGCACGGCGACAACCGTCGATGCATTGTCCGAGCGCGGCGAATTCCTGGGCGGGCTGATCCTGCCGGGTCTGGCGTTAATGCGCGCAAGCCTGGCCAGCAATACCGCGCAACTGGAAATATCCGACGGCAAGCCGTGCGAATTTCCGCGCAATACCGCAGATGCCATTTTTAACGGTGTCATGCATGCGACAATCGGCGCGGTAAGGCACCAGTTTGATGTGCTGGCGGCGCGGCAGAAAACAGCCTGCATCATTAGCGGGGGAGCGGCGGCTGCCATGCAGCCGTATCTGGGAATTCCGTGCGAGCGCGTGGATAATCTGGTTTTGCACGGTCTGCATATAACAGGACAGGAGATAAAAGCGTGATGAGGTGGTTCGTTGTTTTGTTGTTATTGATAAACATTCTGTTCTTTGCACTGATGCAATGGGGCGGAAAGCTGGGCCGCGAAGACAGCAATGCACAGCCGCTCGCTGCGCTGAATGCGGATAAAATAAAATTGCTGGCTCAGCCTGTCGCCGCGCAAACGGAGGTTCCAGCGGTGACGCCCGTGCCTGCAGCAGCGGTTGCAGTGGCTGTCCCAGCTGTGCCAGCCGTTGTGCCTGTTTCTGCACCCGTGGCTGTGGCCAGCCTGCATGCAGCAGAAAAGCCCAAAGAGAAAAAAAATGAAGAGGAAAAAAGCAAACCGGTAAAAAACTGCATGGAATGGGGCGAGTTTTCCGGCACCGATCTGGCACGTGCAGAAAATGCGCTGGCCCAGATGAAGCTGGGGGACAAGCTGGGGCAGCGCACAGTGGAATATACGCATGGCTACTGGGTTTACATCCCGCCGTTCAAGACCCACGCGGGCAGGGTGAAGAAAATCCAGCAGCTCAAGGAGCTGGGCATCGCAGACTATTTTGTGGTGCAGGAAAAAGGGCGCTGGATGAACGCCATTTCCCTCGGCGTGTTCAAAACCGAGGAAGCGGCCAACCACTATCTGGGCGAGCTGGGCAAGAAGGGCGTCAAGTCGGCTAAGGTGGGGGAGCGCGCCAGCAAGCTTAAATTTACCGTGTTTGTGCTCAAGCAAATGGATGCGGCAGGCACGACACAGCTAACCGCCCTGCAAAAGGACTATGCGGGCAGTGAAGTGAAGAGTGTGGCGTGCAATCCATAGTCGCCATGCTTTTGATTGTTGACAGCCGTGGCTGAAATCTGGAGAATGCTGCCTCCTCGTGGCTGAACGCTGCCGGAATTTTGAATTCTGGTGTGGGGGCGGGCAGGGGGGCGAATCAATAATGATTCGGTAAAGTTATCCGGTGATATAGCTCAGGTGGTTAGAGCGCAGCACTCATAACGCTGAGGTCGGTGGTTCAAATCCACCTATCACCACCAAACAAATGGCTGGCCAGGTTGCTGGCCTTTTTTGTTTTATGCGTTGTAAACTTTACAACGGGATTGGGTGCTGGCGGCCCTGCCAGGAGCAGGTCGGCAGCCGGGTAAAAACCGGGCCTGAAAATAAAAAACTCCAATCCGTGCGGATTGGAGTTTTTTATTTCAATACGAAGTTGCTTAGTTGCTAGCGAACAGCTGTTTCAGCATCCACAGTGAAAACAGGACTGCAGCGATTGCGGTACCAATTGCGCATACGGTTGCGATAAATGCCATTTCGGTCTCCTCCTATAAAAAACGAACGGCTGTTGGAATACAGCAAAGGCAATCGTAGCATAATTTTGGCGCGAGGGAAGAAAGCAGGGGATGATGGACGACTGCTTTAGTCGGGTTTAAGACTGATTATTTAAGGATGTACATGGACAAGGTTGCCAAGCTGTACATCAAGACCTATGGCTGTCAGATGAATGAATACGACACTGACAAGATGGTCGATGTGCTGCGCGCTGACAGGAAAATAGAGCTGACCTCACAGCCCGAGGAGGCTGACATTATCCTGTTTAACACCTGCTCGATACGCGAGAAGGCGGAGGATAAGGTGTTTTCCGACCTGGGCAGGACGCGCCCGCTGAAACTGGCCAAACCGGATCTGATCATCGGTGTGGGCGGCTGTGTGGCTAGCCAGGAAGGCGAAATCATCATCAAGCGCGCACCCTATGTGGATGTCGTGTTCGGGCCGCAGACCCTGCATCGCCTGCCGCAGCTGATTGCGGCGCGCCAGGCCAGCGGGCAGTCGCAAGTGGATATCAGCTTTCCCGAGATAGAGAAATTCGATCATCTGCCGCAGCCTGCCCTGAGCCAAGCCGAGGGGGCGCAAACCAGCGCCGGCAGCGCCTATGTCGCGATCATGGAAGGGTGCAGCAAGTACTGCACTTTCTGCGTGGTGCCCTATACGCGCGGCGAGGAAATATCGCGTCCCTTTGCCGATGTGATGCGCGATGTGCAGGAGCTGGTGGCGCAAGGCGTGGGCGAGATCACCCTGCTGGGACAGAACGTGAATGCCTACACGGCCGCGGATGAGGATGGCGAGGTTGTCGATTTTGCCTATTTGCTGAGGGCGATTGCCGCGCTCGACGGTGTGCAGCGCTTGCGCTATACCACCTCGCACCCGAAAGAAATGACGCAGCGCCTGATCGATGTTTACGCCAGTACGCCCAAGCTGGCCAGCCATCTGCACCTGCCGGTGCAATCCGGTTCGGACCGCGTACTGGCGGCGATGAAACGCGGCTATACCGCGCTGGAATACAAATCCATCATCCGCAAACTGCGTGCAGTGCGCCCTGACCTGGTGCTGACCTCCGATTTCATCGTGGGTTTTCCGGGGGAAACCGAGCAGGATTTCGCCGCGACTCTGAAGCTGATCGAAGACGTCGGATTCGACATGAGCTTCAGTTTTACCTACAGCCCGCGTCCCGGCACGCCAGCGGCAGAATTTCCCGGTCAGGTCGCGCCCGAGGTGATGGCGGAACGGCTGCAGCGTTTGCAGGGCCTGGTGAATACACGGTCCCAGGCGGTGGCAGAAGGGCTGGTTGGCAGCGTGCAGCGCGTGCTGGTGGAAAACGTGTCGCGCCGCGATGCGCGCGAGCTGGCCGGGCGTCTGGACAACAATCGCACGGTTAACTTTGCCGGCCCAGCCGGCATGCTGGGGCGCTTTGTTGAGGTTAAAATCACCGCACTGGAACACCACACGCTGCGCGGCGAGCTGGTAATGAGTGATGGGGTGGCCGGTGACAGGTGATAGCAAGCGGCAATTTATCCCGCATCAGCAAAACTAAGGGCTGGCCATGAGCAATCCGCATAAACTTTCCCTCTCCGTGCAATACGCCAGCGCTGCTGATGGAATACCGACGCGGCCGCAGTTTCGCCGCTGGGTCAGGGCCGCCTTGCAGCGCGATGTGCAGATTGCGTTGCGCATCGTCGATGCGGAAGAAGGGCAGGCGCTGAATCGCGATTTTCGCGGCAAGGATTACGCCACCAACGTGCTGACCTTTGTGTATGACGATACCGAGCCCTTGTCCGGCGATATCGTCATTTGCGCAGCGGTGGTGGCGCGCGAGGCAAAGGAACAGGGCAAACCCGTGCTGGCGCACTATGCACACATGACCCTGCACGCCATGCTGCATCTGCAGGGGTATGACCATGAAAGTGAAGTAGAGGCCGCGGAGATGGAAGCGCTGGAAACTGCGTTAATGGTCAAATTAGGGTATCCTGCTCCCTATGCAGTAACCACATGAAGTAACGATGGAAGACACAGACAGTAACAAACCCACCTTGCTAGAGCGCATCTCTGCGATGCTGCTGCGCGAACCTGAAGACCGCGAGCAACTGATCACCCTGCTGCACTCTGCCTACGAACGCAACCTGCTCGATGCCGAAGCCCTGGCCATGATGGAAGGCGTCATCCAGGTATCCGAGCGCCAGGTGCGCGAAATCATGCTGCCGCGCTCGCAAATGGATGTCATCGACATCAGCGAACCGCCGGAAAAATTCATTGCCTTTGTCGTCGAAACCGCGCACTCGCGTTTCCCGGTGATCGACGGCAACCGCGACAACATCATCGGCATACTGCTTGCCAAGGATTTGCTGCGTTACTACGCCGGTGAAGAGTTTGACGTGCGCGACATGCTGCGCCCGGCGGTATTCGTGCCGGAATCCAAACGCCTCAACGTGCTGTTGCGCGACTTCCGCGGCAACCGCAACCATATTGCCCTGGTGGTGGACGAATACGGCGGCGTATGCGGTATGGTGACGATAGAGGACGTGCTCGAACAGATCGTCGGCGAGATCGAGGATGAATATGATTTCGACGAAGACGAAGACAACATCATCTCGGTCGGCAAGGGACACTGGCGCGTCAAGGCCGCTACTGAAATTGCAGATTTCAACGCCGAGCTCAGAACCGAATTCAGCGATGAAGAGGTCGATACCGTGGGCGGGCTGGTGCTCCAGGCCGCCGGCAAGCTGCCCAAGCGCGGCGAGCGCATCACTATCGACGGCATGATCTTTACCGTGTTGCGCGTCGATAGCCGCCGGCTGTATTCACTGATGGTGGAGCGCAAGGCAGAAGAACCGCCTGCCGCAGCAGGCGACTAGCCAGGCTTGCTGATGCGCCCCCTTACCCTGACGTTTTAACTATTCACTCTGCAACCAGCGCTCCACCTGCCCCAGCCTTTGCCATGCCAGCGGCAGGCTGTGCCCGGCCGCCTCAGTCTGCTGCAACAAGGCCTTGCCCTCTTCCACCAGCGCCTGCACACGCTCCGGCGGGAACAGCGCCAGCGCAGCCTGCAACGCCTCTTCTGATTCACTCAGCAGGCTGGGCACCAGCTCACTCGCGGCAATCACTTCATCCGGGTTGAGTATGTCGGAAACAACGGCATGCTGGCACAACTGCAAATGCAGGGCCGTGTGCTCTTCATCGCTTTTCAGTTTTTCCAGCGCATGCGGATCGCTCTGCGAGGCGTTGCGCAGGGTGCTGCCGATGGTGCTGAGCAGCTTCCTGATGGCCGCCTGAAGCGCCGTGCTGTCGCCATGCATGCCGACACACACTGCAAACTGCTGCTCCAGCTGCGCCTTGATCAGCAGGATGGCATCGCTCTCGATATTCTTGTCCAGCGCAACCACGCGCTGCACCAGCTCGCGGAACTGCACCATGAAGTCCTGCGCTGCCTGCTTGTCCTGCTGTTGCGCCTGCGCGATCTGCGCTTGCGTTACCGGAGTGCTGGCGGCAAACAATGGATTGTTGTGCCTGCGTTGCAGCTGGCGCTCGCGCGGGCCGGGTTGGGTCGAGAAAATCAGATGCATGGCTGCCACTTCATATTCAATAGGGGTGCAGAGTATATAAGCAGCCAGCTGCCTTGCCTATCGCTGCAATGCCCACAGCGGCAACAGTGTCGGACATAAAAATCCGGCATTTTTTGCGCTTAAGCATTCCTTAAGCTTGCCCTCCTATCCTGCACGCATCCCAACTCAGGAGATCAACAATGCTTAGCAAACTTTATGCGTCAGCTCTGGCTGTCATGGCGCTTGCCGGATTAACCGTGCAACCGGCCCTGGCGGAAACGCCCAGCGAGATTCTCGCGTCCGTGCAAAGAGAAGCGGCCAGCACGCCCGGATTCCAGGGGTTCTCGGCTGCGCGCGGGGAGAATTTTTTCAGGGCAAAGCACGGCAATGAATGGAGTTGTTCATCTTGCCACACCGAAAATCCCGCTGTGCCGGGCAAACATGCCAAGACCGGCAAAGTCATCGAGCCGCTGGCGCCTTCTGCCAACGCGGAGCGTTTCAGCAACCCGAAAAAAGTGGAGAAATGGTTCAAGCGCAATTGCAACGATGTGCTCGACCGTGTTTGTACGGCACAGGAAAAAGGCGATGTGCTGACCTATTTGCTTGGTGTTAAAAAATAAGGAGAACTTCCATGTCCAGCCACAATCAGAAAATTGTACGAATGCTTGCTGTTGCCTTGCTGGCAAGCAGCGTAGCCATGCCTGCCGCCCATGCTGACGATGATGATCGCCATGAAGGACGCAGCGGAAAATACAACGGCGAGAACCGCGGCAAGCCGGTGCAGCCCGCGCAAACCAATGCCAAATTCCAGCAGGAATGTTCTTCCTGCCACATCGCCTATGCGCCCGGGCTGTTGCCCGCCGAGTCATGGCGCAAGGTCATGTCCGGCCTGGATAAACACTTCGGCTCGGATGCCTCGGTGGATGCGCAGGACAACAAGGAGATCACCACATTCCTGGTGAACAACGCCTCCAACCGCTGGAGCGCTCCCGCCGCGCCGTTGCGCATCACTGACAGCGCGTGGTTCAAGCGCAAACACGACGCGCACGAAATTAACCCTGCCGTCTGGAACAGGCCACAGGTAAAAAGCCCGGCCAATTGTGCGGCTTGCCACGCGCAGGCGGAACGCGGCAACTTCAACGAACATGACATAGTAATACCCCGCTAATTCAAGGAGAACATCATGATGCAACGCATATTGGTTTGGGACGTGCCGACGCGAGTATTCCACTGGCTGCTGGCGCTGTCATTCGCCGGCGCTTTTGTCACTGCGGAATCGGAACGTTATCGCGACATCCACGTAGTGCTCGGCTACACCCTGCTCGGCCTGCTTGCCTTCAGGCTGCTGTGGGGATTTTTCGGCAGCCGCTATGCCCGCTTCCGCGCTTTCCTGTTCAAGCCCGGCGAAATCGCTGCCTATTTCTTGTCCCTGTTCAAAGGCAAGCCTGCACATTATGTCGGGCACAACCCGGCGGGCAGCGTGGCCATCTGGCTGCTGCTGGCGCTGGGCATCTCGACCGGTGTAACGGGAGTCCTGCTGTATCAGGATATCGGCGGCGATGCCGTGGAAGAGCTGCATGAGCTGTTGGCCAATGCCATGCTGGCCGTGGTATTGATCCACATCGCAGGTGTCGTGCTGAGCAGCGTGCTGCATCGTGAAAATCTGGTGCGCGCCATGGTCACCGGTTTTAAGTCAGTCAAGCCAGGTGAAGGAATCAATCGTTCATATCGCTGGCTGGGTGTCATAATAGTTGCCGCTGTGCTGGCATTCTGGGTCGGTTATCCGGCAAGCGGCGTGGTAACGCCCGGCACGGATACGCAGCCTGCCCATCATCAACATGACGATTGAATAACACTGCACGGGTGAATTATGCGCGTACTGGTGGTCGAAGATGACGCCCTGCTGGGCGATGCGATTCAGGCCGGCCTGAGACAGGCCGGCTACGCCGTGGACTGGATGAAGGACGGCGTTGCGGCAGAGCAGGCGCTCAG
>JBGPPE010000087.1:0-11528 GCA_041488395.1 Gallionellaceae bacterium | reverse complement strand
TCGGTGCACCAGCTTGGCGGCTATCGCGTGCAGGGCAAGAGCAGTTCCGATGCGCAGCACCTGCTGGAAGAGGCGCGTGCGATCGAGCAGGCCGGCGCCGGTTTGCTGGTGCTGGAGGCGATGCCGGCCAAGCTGGCCACGGAAATCACCGCGCAACTCGGCATCCCCACCATCGGCATCGGCGCAGGGCCAGGCTGCTCCGGCCAGGTGCTGGTGCTGCACGACATGCTCGGTGTTTACCCCGGCAAGAAGGCACGCTTTGTGAAAAACTACATGCAGGGTGCTGACAGCGTTGCCGATGCGGTGAAGGCCTATGTGCGGGAGGTGAAGGCTGGCGTTTTTCCCGATACGGAGCACTGCTTCTGAAGCGCAGGCCAGATGAACGACAGGTCGCGCGTCCTGATTGCTCCTTGCTACGCAATCAAACACATCGCCTGACGCACCACCAAACATCAGCCAGGGAAATTCAATGGGTTCGTCACTGAAATTGAACGTTGATCTGCGCCAGATGGTCATCGCCATCGAGACCGCAGTGTCTCTGGTGGGGATGAATGACACCAATCATGGCAAGCGTGTCGGTTACATTGCCAGCCAGCTGGGGCAACAGTTGGGCTTTAACGATCAGGATCTGCAGTTCGTTTTCGAACTCGGCTTGCTGCATGATTGCGGTGTCTCCACCGAGCAAATGCACTCCAGTCTGGTCAATCACTTTGACTGGCACGACGCTCATATCCATTGTGAAATTGGTTACCGTTTGCTGAAAGATTTTGCGCCGCTTTCGAAATATGCAATTCCCATTCTTCATCACCATACGCACTGGGATCAACTCGGCAAGTTTGATTTAAACGCACAGCAAGTGCGCATGGCGAATCTGATCTTCCTCTCGGATCGCATCGATGTCTTGTCTGCCTCCCATTACGAGAAGGACATCCTGTTGGTCAGAAATGAAATCCTGAACTCGATCAGCCAGCATGCGGGAAGCTATTTCAATCCGGAATTTGTTCAGGCATTTCGTGAGCTGGACCGATCCGAGGCGTTCTGGATTGCGCTGGTAGACCGCCACATTACCCGTTATACATGGGATATGGGGCAAATCGGGAGCAGTGTGACATTGACTCTGCCCCAGCTCAGGCAGCTGTCCCTGATCATGTCTTATATCGTGGACCAGAAGAGCGCATTTACCGCACAACACTCGGTCAGGGTCGCTGACCTGGCAAAGTATCTTGCCGCAGCCTATGGTTTGTCCGGTGAGCAGTGCGAGAAAGTCGAAATTGCTGGTTTATTGCATGATCTGGGCAAATTGCATATGCCGGATAATATCCTCGAAAAGGCTGGGCCGCTGGATGGTGTTGAACGCTCGATTATGGACCAGCACAGCTACGAGACTTACGAGATACTGCGGCATATCAAAGGGCTGGAAGAGCTTGCACTTTTGGCGGCGTATCATCATGAAGGCCTGAATGGTGGCGGTTATCCGTTTCATCCCAGCGAGCGGCAATTAAGCACCGAGGCCCGCATCATTGCTGTGGCAGACGTTTTTCAGGCACTGGTCCAGGACAGGCCATACCGTCGGGGGATGACCTTGAGCCAGGTGGTGGAGATTCTTGACGAGATGGTGGCTAAAGGAAGACTCGATCAGCACATTGTTCAACTGGCCAAGAAACTCCGCACTGAATGCTTTGACATCTGCAAAGGTAACGATCCGATCCATAACCAGCCATATTTGGATCTGTTTCCGGAAGGACGGGGCGCATGAATGGAAAGGCGCAAGCGGGTATTCCGCACAGACTGATGTTTCTTATGATTGAATAATATGGACCTTATTTCCTCCATCTCCGAATTGCGCCAGCGCCTCGCCAGCGAAGCGAGTGTTGCTTTTGTGCCTACCATGGGCAATCTGCACGAGGGGCATCTCGATCTGGTGCGCATCGCGCAGCAGCACGCGGCCTGTGTGGTGGTGAGCATCTTTGTAAATCCCTTGCAGTTTGGCGCCAACGAAGATTTCGGCAAGTACCCGCGCACTCTGCAGGCCGATTGCGACAGGCTTGCGGCGTGCGGTGTGGCGGTGGTGTTTGCGCCCACCGAGGCGGATCTGTACCCGCAGCCGCAACAGGTAACGGTCGAGCCACCGCCGCTTGCGCAGGATCTGTGCGGTGCTTTTCGTCCCGGTCATTTTCGCGGCGTGGCCACGGTGGTGCTGAAGCTGTTCAATATCGTGCAGCCGCAGGTGGCCGTGTTTGGCAAAAAGGATTACCAGCAGCTGCGCGTGGTGCACCAGATGGTGGAACAATTGAATCTGCCGCTAAAAATCATCGGTGCGGAGACCATGCGCGCCGCGGATGGCCTGGCGCTGAGCTCACGCAACCAGTATTTGAGTGCTGCCGAGCGAACCGAAGCGGCTTTTTTGTATCAAATGCTCAGGGATATGCGTATGGAGCTGCAAAATGGCGTTCAGGATTACGCCAGGCTGGAGAGCAATGCAGTTGCAGCGCTCTCTGGCAGGGGCTGGCAGGTTGATTACGTGGCGATCCGGGCGCAAGCCAGCCTTGCCGCGCCAGTGCCAGGAGAGCGTGAACTGGTCATTCTGGCGGCAGCCAGGCTGGGTGCGACCCGGCTAATCGATAATCTGGAAGTTTGTCTTTAGGTACAAGCGCCGTATAATGGCCGCCCGGATTTTACGGGCTGCTGATTTTTAAGGAGTAATCCATGCAACGAACCATGCTACAAGCCAAATTGCACCGCGTGCGCGTGACGCAATCGGAGTTGCATTACGAGGGTTCGTGCGCGATCGATGACGATTTGCTGGATGCAGCCGATATTCGCGAATACCAGCAGATCGACATCTACAACGTGACCAATGGCGAACGTTTCACCACCTACGCCATCCGTGCGCAGCGCGGCTCGCGCACCATTTCGGTAAACGGTGCCGCCGCGCACAAGGCCAACCCCGGCGACATTCTGATCATCGCGGCCTATGCTTCCTATTCCGAACTGGAGTTGCATAAATTCCATCCTCGCCTCGTCTATGTGGATGAGCACAACCGCATCATCGCCCAGCGCGACCAGATACCGGTGCAGGCTGCATAACACCGATTAACTAAGCAATGAAAAAGCCCGCAATGCGGGCTTTTTCATTGCGCTGCCAGAAAGTAAAGCCTTTGCTGCGCTCGTAGGAGGGCGCTTGTGGAGGCGTTAATTGGCTGGGGTTAAGCACAATTATGTTGAGGCATTGTTAAAAGCCGTATTGATTTACTCGGATTTGTCACGTACAGTTCGAGCTGTAATGAGGCATTCGCCTTGTTGCATATTCTGAAAGAGTTTTGAAAAGGGCATACCCGACTGAAAAGCGGGGACGCAAAATTACCGGTCTAAGGGGAAACCTATGACAGCGGGATCGCCAAATGGGAACTGGGTGCGGACGCATTCATGTTCGGCTTTCTGTCAGATTGAAACGAGTAGTGATCAATTGGCAAGATGCGATATTTGCATTTAACTATATGCAGATGTCCTTATTTTGAGCGATTGTCGCCTGTTTTTCTCTCGGTCTATCCCTTTTCTTGATTTTTATGCTTTCTTGATATGGCGCAAGGTAGTGCCGTTGAGTTTGTGCTTTACACCATGTTGCTGGTATGGATAATGCTTTGTGTCGCTGACTTGCGGCAGGGGAGTGAAACATGGATGCGGTTAATCAACTCGAACATGAAATGAATCAAGGGGCAATGCGCCTGGGCGCATTGAAGGATATGACAGCACAATTGTCGTGGGACTACGGCGCAGAAGAATGCCGGCGCGGGGGCTTTAGCGTCGACGAATATGCTATTGGCATATTGCTGCGTTTGCCGCCGGAACTGGAGCATGTACGCATAAGCCATCCCGAGATGGGCGAGCTTCTGGTTAGCCCCAGGCGAGGTCAATATATCTCGCGTATTTCTGATGCTGCCGGATTTTTTCAGGCGCACAAATCTTCGCTGGCTGTTACAGAAATTAACGATCAGTTTCCTCCGGTAGCGCTTACCCTGCGCATGGAAGATCTGCTGTGGGAGGCCGCGCTGCATGCTTCACAGGGCCGTTTGATTGATGACTTGCGCAAATATGATGTGGTGCAATTTACACGCTGGCCCAATTTGACACGCGTTTCGCTCACTCCGAATGTAATGCGTATCTGCGCCTTGCTGACGCGATATCCGTCTGGAATATGCCTGGGCTACAAAATCCTCAAGGTGGACGAGGCGGAAATGTACTCGGTGTGCAGCGCGGCAAAGATTATTGGCATAGTGAATCTGGTCAACAGAAAAATTCAACCTGATGCTGAAGACGAGGCACTGCTTAAGGCGCATGAGCAGGGGGCGACTGAAGCGAAGTCCGGGCTACTCGGACGATTGTTTTCCAAGTTGACCAGGCTGTAGATGCAAAGGGAGACAGAAAATTATGGAAAATAAAATTATTTTTACCGGGCCGGTGGGCTCCGGTAAAACCACAGCGATAGGCGCAATCAGCGACATTGATGTTGTCAAATCGGAGGCCAAGGCCACAGACGAGGTGGCACAACGCAAGGCGAACACGACAGTTGCCATGGATTACGGTGTGCTGAATCTGGAAGGTGGCGAGTCTTTACACCTCTATGGTACGCCGGGACAGGATCGCTTCAGTTTTATGTGGGAGATTCTCTGCAAAGGCGGCATGGGTCTGGTGATCATGCTCGACAGTGCAAGACCAGACCCTTTGGCGGATCTGGATTTTTATCTGGATTCATTCAAGCAATTTATCAAGAGCTGCAGCCATGCCGTAGTTGTTGGTGTAACGCGCATGGATATGCCGGGCAGTGGCCTGGGCCTGCATGAGTACAGGGAGCGACTGAGCGCCAAAGGCATGGCAGTGCCGGTGTTTGAGGTGGATGCGCGCGAACGTGAAGATGTAAAACGTCTCATGTTGGCGATGCTGGCATTGCTGGATCCTTCCACGGCGAGAAAGAGCTGATGGCGCTAAATGCATCGCAGCTTGCAAGTGCTCCCTCCTCCAATGTGTTGGTGACACAGGGTCTGGGCGTTGGCTTTGGGGAGCGCGTCATATTGAGCGAGGTCAATATGGCTATTCCCGAGCGTGGCGTGGTAGTGATGATGGGGCCGGCTGGCACGGGCAAGTCAACCTTGTTGCGCACGCTGGCGGGGCTGAGTGCGGCCAGCCCTTCGTTTCGCAGCTGGGGGGCAGTCAGCTACCAGGGAGAGCCGCTGGGCCACCAGCCATTGCCTGCGCTGGTGGCGCAAAGTGCGCGCCTGATGATGTCAACGGTGTTTGAAAATCTGGTTTGCAATCTGCCCGATCGACGCAAATTAAGCAAAGCTGAACAGGGCGTTATTGTACGGGAGCTGTTGGAACAGGCTGCACTGCCAGAGCTGGTTGAATTGCTGGAGGAGCAGGTAGTCAGCTTGCCGCTGGCCACGCAACGCCAGCTTGCCATTGTTCGCCTGGCAGTAACCAACCCGGCGTTGCTCTGCATCGATGAGCCGACCACCGGATTGGACGACAGCGAAAGCGAACGCTTGCTTAACCACCTGCGCGAAGAAGCAAAACGTCGCGCGGTGCTGGTGGTGTTGCACAACCAGCAGCAGGCACGATATATCGGCGGAGAGCTGGTGCTGCTGGCTGGCGGGCGTGTGCAGGAGCAGCAGCCGATACCGCAGTTCTTTGATGCCCCACGTTCCCCGGTGGCCAGGAATTTTGTGCGCAGCGGTATCTGCACGGTTGCCAGCCCGGACGCGAAGATTGAAGAGATCGATGAATCGGTGGAGCCGCCCCCGCCATTGCCGGCGGCAGCGCTGAATTTCACCAGTGGCGCACTTGGGCCGCGTGGATTCATGTGGCTGAAACAGGGCGTTCTGGCCGGCACTCCGCAGCCCGGTGTGGTACTGGATATTGAATATGATCTGAAGGCGTTGAAACGTGTGGGGGTGACCACGCTGATTACGCTGACGGAAACCACGCTGGATCAGGATTTGCTGAAATCCTATGAGCTGAAAAATATCTGGGAGCCGATGCCGGATATGCATCCGCCTACGCTGGCGCAAGGTATCAAGCTCTGCGGCGCTATTCAGCAGTCGATAGCGCAACGCGAAGTCGTTGCGGTGCACTGTCGTGCAGGCCACGGCAGGACAGGAACGCTGCTTGCACTCTACCTCATCTGGGAGGGGCAGTCGGCCATGGAGGCCCTGGAAAATGTGCGCCGCATTGAGCCGCGCTGGATACAGTCCAAAGTACAGGAAGATTTTTTAATCGAATTCGCAGCAGCCATCGCGAATCATGTTCGCCCAGTTTAGGCGTACATGTATTGGCACACAGCAAGAAAAGCCCGGACAGGGACATCAATATAAATAATTATCAGGAGAAATTCAGTTATGAGTAACATCGACGCCGCACTGCAAAAAGCCGTAGCTTCCATTCCAGAATGTGTGGCAGCAGGTTATGTTGACCTCTCCAGCGGCATGATACTGTCTATTAAAACTGTAGACTCGCATCCGGCTGAAGTGATGGATCTCCTGGCTGCCGCCACGACTGATCTGTTTCAGGGGCAAAGCGTGAGCATGATTGAAAATATTTTCAAGAAGGCACGCGGTTTGCCATCAAGCTCGCACCATTACTTTCAGGAAATCATCGTGAACAGCGACAACCTGATTCACGTCTTTATTCGCGGCAAGAACCAGGAGCAGGTGGCCACATTTGTCTGTCGCAAATCGGCCAACCTCGGCATGGCTTTGACCAAGGCTCGTGCTGCAATGCCGGAACTGGAAGCTGCACTCTGATAAGTGATGAGCCGGCAGTGGCGTTGCGGCCGGCATTAATTCTGGTATATTGACTACAAGTATATTGCCGCCCTCTGCTAAGTCGAGGGCGTTTGTATAGCCTGGTTTCAATTCCAGAGAGCTTACAGAAGGGTAAACGTCAAGATGAACGAACAGCAGCTATCTGCCATCAGATCTGCGTTGCGGGGATTGAATGCGCTGTCGGTAGAAATTGAAGCTTCAGCAGCCATTTCTGGCGATGGTTTTGTCATCGCCAGCGTACTTGGGCCGGAAGTAAATGCAGAGCGCTTTGGCGCGATGTGTGCTTCGCTGCTTGCGCTGGCAGATCGCTCGGCCCAGGAAATCCGGTTGGGCAATCTCAAGCAGGTAGTGCTGGTGGGTGAAACCGGCTCCATGTTGCTGGTTCAGGCTGGCCCCGATGCGGTGCTGGTCGTTTCTGCCCGTGCCGCCCTGAACCTGGGGCGCCTGTTTATTTCCGCCGCCAAAGTGGCGGAAATAATTCAAAGCCTGATTGAACAGGGCTATTAGCAGTGCTTGTCTGATCGGGCGCGAATATCGAGCGCCCGATTCCTGAAATCAGAAATATCATGCCAAAACTTAGCTACCAGAATCAGACTTTCAACACGCTTGAGGACGAAAAAGTGCTGGATGCTTTTTTGCGCCAGGGTGTCTCCATACCTTTTTCCTGCAGGGATGGCGTTTGCCACAGCTGCAAGCAGATTGCCGTCGCCGGCGCTATTCCGGATGCCGCACAGAGAGGGCTGTCGTCCTCTCAGCGCGAGCAGGGGTATTTCCTGCCCTGTATCTGCGTTCCTACGGAAGATATGGAAATCATTTCCCCGCAGGAAGCCAGGCTGTATACCTCTACCCTTGTGCAAGGGAAAGCGCTGTTGGCCCAGGGCATGTGCAAACTGTTGCTGGAGCCAACGCTGGCACAGGCCTGTGAGCCGGGGCAGTTTATTTGCCTGCGCGGAGCCGATGGCGAGGAGCGCAGTTTCGCCATCGTCAACCAGCCGGCCGATGAGTTTTATCTTGAAGTGCGGGTGCACAGGATAGCGGGCGATCGCTTCAGTGACTGGGTTTTCGATCAGCTTGAAATAGGCGGTGAGCTGGAAATTCAGGGGCCCTATGCGGAAGCGTCATTGGCAATACAGCAGCCGGCTTTAATGGCAGGTGAATTAACGCCACAGGAAGATGTTCTGCGTCCCAAAGATCCGCCACCGGATATGGAGCTGTGGGAAGCACTGCAGGAAGGAAAATTGCTGCTGCAAATCCTGCAGGATTTTTATGGTCGCGTTTACAAGGATGAATTGCTGTCCCCGTATTTTCATGGCACCACCATGCAGCGCTCGATCGAAAAGGTGTACTCATTCCTGCAGCAGATATTTACCGGCAATAAATGTTATTTCGGCGATCGTCCCCGAAATGCACATCACTGGATGGTAATTTCTGAGGATACGTTTAAATACCGTGAAGCCTTGATGATGGATTGCCAGCGCCGGGCAGGATTGCCAGAGAATATGATCAGGCGCTGGATCGCCATAGAGGCTTATTACAAGCAGGATATCGTCAAAGCAGAGCCGTGGAAGCGCGTGGTTGGCGGTGTGGAGCTGCCGCTGGAAGGGTTTGGCGAGCTGATCCTGGATGCGGGATCAATGTGCGATGGCTGTGGCAGGGCGGTAGAGGTTGGCGAGAGAGTTCGCTACCACTTGCGCATAGGATCCATGTATTGCGGGCAGTGCAACGGTCAAGTCAGCCAGGCCGCTGCCTGAGTAATGTTCTGCCGAGTTTTGCCAATAAAAAAGCCCGCACTGCGGGCTTTTTTATTGCACATTGCTGCCAACTAGATGCGGTGCGCCAGAATGCCAGCCTTGCCGGTGTAGGTTTCCGGGGTCAGCTGGTACAGACGCTGTTTTTCCTGCTCGGGAATATCCAGCGTCTGGATGAAGGCGCGCAGGCTTTCGCGGTTGATACCGCCCTTGCCGCGGGTCAGGTCTTTCAGTTTATCGTAGGCATTCTCGATGTTGTAGCGGCGCATTACCGTCTGGATCGGCTCGGCCAGTACTTCCCAGCTGTTGTTCAGGTCGTCCGCCAGGCGTTGCGGATTGGCTTCCAGTTTGTTCAGTCCCTTCAGGCATGACTCATAGGCCAGCAGGGTGTAGCCCAGCGCGACGCCCATGTTGCGCAGCACGGTGGAGTCGGTGAGGTCGCGCTGCCAGCGCGAAATTGGCAGCTTTTCCGAAAGATGACGCAGCAGCGCATTGGCCAGGCCGAGGTTGCCTTCCGAGTTTTCAAAATCGATCGGGTTGACCTTGTGCGGCATGGTGGAAGAACCCACTTCGCCGGCCACTACCTTCTGCTTGAAGTAGCCCATCGAGATGTAGCCCCAGATATCGCGATTAAGGTCGATCAGTATGGTGTTGGTGCGGGCAAAGGCATCAAACAGCTCGGCCATGTAATCATGCGGCTCGATCTGGATGGTATAGGGGTTGAAGCTAATGCCGCGCGCTTCCACAAATCGATGCGCGAAATCTTCCCAGTCCACATTGGGGTAGGCGGCAAGGTGTGCGTTGTAGTTGCCCACCGCGCCATTGATTTTTCCCATGATGGCGACATTGGCCACGCGCTCGCGGGAGCGCTCCAGGCGGTGCACCACATTGGCCATTTCCTTGCCCATCGTGCTGGGGGTCGCAGTCTGGCCATGGGTGCGGCATAGCATCGGCATGTCCGCCAGGGCATGAGCCATGTTGCGCAAACGGCTGATCAGCACATCCAGTGCCGGCAGCATCACTTCTGTGCGCGCATTCAGCAGCATCAGTGCATGGGAGAGGTTGTTGATGTCTTCCGAGGTGCAGGCGAAGTGGATGAATTCGAGTTTGTTCGCGGTTTCCGGGTAGCCGGACAACTTCTCGCGCAGCCAGTATTCAATCGCCTTGACATCGTGATTGGTGCGGCGTTCGATGGCCTTGATCTGCTCCGCGTCAGATTCGCTGAATTCGCTGGCAAGCTTGTCCAGCAGCGCAATCATGGCAGGCGAGAACGGCGAAATTTCAGCGATGCCGGCTTCATTGCTCAAGGCTTTGAGCCATTCAATTTCCACCAGCACACGGTAACGGATCAGTCCGTATTCGCTGAAATAGCTGCGCAGCGCGGTGACCTTGCCTTGATAACGGCCGTCGAGAGGAGAAAGGGCGGTGAGAGCAGTCAATGTCATGGCGGTATTGAGTGAATGATTAGCGGGCGCTATTTTACCCGTGTGAGGCAGGCAACGCTGAAGATTTCACCAGCAGTTAGCAGGGGAGCGCAGTAGTGTTACATCACCGTAATTAGAGAATGATGCCGCCACCCAGGCATACCGCACCGTCGTAGGCTACCACCGACTGGCCGGGGGTAACCGCCCACTGCGGCTCATGAAAGGAAAAGCGGGTGTTTCCGTTAGTGCGAGAGCTGATGCGGCAAGCCGAATCTTCCTGGCGATAGCGCGTTTTGGCCGCATAGTCGCGCGCCATATCCGGCGCACTGCCGCTGATCCAGTGCATTTCCATTGCCTCCAGCTCCTGCTTCAGCAAGGCGGGATGGTCGTGCCCCTGCACCACGATCAGGCGGTTGTTCGCCATCTCCTTGCCGGCCACAAACCAGGGCAGGCCCGGCTTCCCATCGTTGGTTCCGCCGATGCCCAGCCCCTGGCGCTGGCCGATGGTGTAGAACGACAGCCCCATGTGCTTGCCGACCACCTTGCCTTCCGGCGTGCGCATTTCGCCCGGCTGAGTGGGCAGATAGCGGTTGAGGAATTCGCGGAACGGGCGCTCGCCGATAAAGCAGATGCCGGTACTGTCTTTTTTCGCATAATTCGACAGCTTGTGTTCTTCGGCGATTTTGCGTACCTGCGACTTCAGCAGTTGCCCCAGCGGGAACATGGCCCTGGAAAGTTGTGCCTGATTCAGCCGATGCAGGAAATAACTTTGATCCTTGCTGGCGTCATCGGCCTTGAGCAGCTGGAACAGGCCATCAAGCTCGCGCACCTGCGCGTAATGGCCGGTGGCAATGGCGTCTGCCCCCAGGTTTACGGCGTGATCCAGAAAGGCCTTGAACTTGATCTCCGAGTTGCACAGGATGTCCGGGTTGGGGGTGCGACCGGCCTGGTACTCGCGCAACAAATAACTGAACACGCGCTCCTTGTACTCCCTGGCAAAGTTTACTGCTTCCAGCGGAATGCCTATGGTATCGGCCACGGAGGCAGCATCGATCAGATCCTGGCGCGAGGAGCAATACTCATCGTTATCGTCATCTTCCCAGTTTTTCATGAACAGGCCGATCACCTCGTAGCCTTGTTGTTTCAGCAGCAAGGCGGTGACGGCGGAATCCACCCCGCCGGACATGCCGACCACGACACAGCGCCTGGATTTAAGATGGCCTTTCACGTTTGCTCCCTCTCCCGCCTGCGGCGGGAGAGGGTTGGGGAGTTGGGAACGAGCTTGCTCGTTAGTCATAATGGGTAATCAGTTCCAGCGGGTAGCGCTTGCCGGCCAGATAATCTTCCACGCAGTTCAGAATAAGCGGACTGCGATGGCGCTCGCGACAGGCGCGAATTTCCCCCGGTGTCAGCCAGGCGGCGCGCACGATGCCCTCGTCCAGGGCGCGCTCGGGATGATGGGCGAGCAAGCGGCCGGTAAAGGCAAAACGCAGATAGGTGGTGTCAGAGCCCGGGGCATGCCAGCGATAGATGCCGAG
>JBGPPE010000086.1:0-11651 GCA_041488395.1 Gallionellaceae bacterium | reverse complement strand
GTTCACGCGTGATCGTGGCAGTAGTTTGAATTACGCGCGTCCGGTCGCGCATTAACAGCCAGGTGATAAATGACAGCAACAGGCTCATGGTTCCACCAGCGAGCACTGCATTACGCTCTGCCGATGTATCGCGTTTACCCTCAAATTCAGGCAGGGAGAAGAACTGCATGGACCATTTGCGGCCGGCGACGTTAATCGCAGTCGCCTCTTGAAAGAGTGGCGATACCTTCTGCTGCATGCTGTCCGGCGTAGCAAACATCCGGCTTTGCCCGGAAATTTCACCACCATCAAAAACCTCAAGGCCGAGGCCTTCCGCGTGCTCATCAAGCACATCAGCCATCAGATTGGCCATGCGGAATGAAGCGGCAAACCAGCCGTCGATATTCGCTTGGCGCGCAGCCAACGTGTCATGTTCAGCGCCGCGCCGATATACCGGCAAGAACATCAGGAAACCGGCTTGCATGTCCTGCCCGTTTTCCTGCTTCAACACCAGTTTTTCGGAAATGACCGCCGCATTCCTGTCACGTGCCAGTTCTATCGTTGCTTTGCGGGACGGACTGCTGAGATTGTCGAATCCCAATACGCGAGCATTGCGCTCGTTCAGCGGCTCGATAAAGGCGACTGGCGCGTAACTGGGGCGCCGGCCTGCCGGTTTGATGTCATAGTCTGGCAGGCCTGATCTGCGCAGCATGCGGATATGTGCCGGCTTGCCGGCATCCGACACCAGGGGAGCAAAACTGATTCCCTGGGTGCCGGGAAAGTGCTCTTCAACGCCCAGCGCTGCAATGTAACCGGAGAACTCATTGAGCTCCATCTCGTGCTGATTAAGATAAAACGCCCGTACTCCATGCAGCACCTGCTCGTAATAGGCAATGCGCCGGTGGATGCGGTCGGTGATAACGTTTACGCGTGAATCGAATTCGATTTTCTGTTCCTGAACCGAGGAACGGTGTGCGTGCTGCCAGAGCAGAAAGGTGATGGCAAGGGAAATGGCCAGCACCAGCCACGGGGAATAGCGTTCAATCTCCTGCCACCTGTCTGTTGTAGCCACGTCCGGCATTACGCTCCTCCTGTTCCGCTATTCAGCCCCGGCAGGGCACTTCGCTTCAGAAAAGACTTTGACAACCACTGGGTTAGGCAGAGCATGCATCAAACCCAGCAGCCCCTTTGCTGCCCCCTGTTGCCATCGACAGTATAAGTGAAATCGCTTCAACCCTAGTCGGCCCGTTAGCAACAGTCAACACTCATGCCATGAAAATGAATCTGATTCCTGCCGCCTGCTTTGGCCTGGTACATCGCGGCGTCAGCCCACTCGAAAATATCATCCTGTTTAGCTTCATGGCTGGCAAATACCACCACACCGATGCTTGAGCTGCAATGATGCTCGACGACAACATCTGCCGCCCCCTCTCGCCTGACCATAAGCAGGTAAGGTTCAGCCAGTATGGTGCGGATTTTTTCAGCAATGATGCCTGCCTGCGCGGTCGACGCGTCCTGATCCCGCTCAAGCTCACTCAGCATGACCACGAACTCGTCCCCGCCGAAGCGTGCCACGGTGTCCATCTCCCGCACGCAACTCCTGAGCCGGTGCGCGACTTCAATCAGCAGCAAATCGCCCACCGCATGTCCGTATTTGTCATTGAGCGGCTTGAAGTGGTCCAGATCGAGCACCATCAATGCTGCAAAGCAGCCGTGGCGCTTGCTCGCTGCCATGGTCTGGGCCAGCCGGTCATACAGCATGCGGCGATTGGGCAGGCAGGTCAAATCGTCATAAAAGGCAAAATTGCGAATCTGCTCTTCGGACTTCTTGCGCTCGCTGATGTCCCGCACTACCGCCTGCAACACCAGCTTGCCATTAAGGTTCATCGCATTCAGCAGCACCTCGGCAGGGAAAACCTTGCCGTTATCCGCGCGCATGTGCATCCACTCGAAACGGATACTGCCATTCTTCATCGCCGTGGCAATATTCTGGTTGGCAAGCTGCATCGAGCTGCCGCCGCATGGTTGCGTCGGTGGCGACAAATCGCCGGGATGTTTGGTGCAGAACTCTGCTTCCGTTGCACAGCCAAACATTTTCAGTGTCGCCTTGTTGCAGTTAAAAAAACCATGATCCGTCAGCAGCATGACGGCATCGCTGGTGGTGTCATAGAGCGTGCGCAGCAGCGTTTCCGAACTGCGCAATTCATCTTCCGCACGTTTGCGCTCTGCCAGCTCCTGCGACAACTGCTCGGTACGCTGCACCACTTTCTCTTCCAGCTCGCGTTTGGTGTTGCGCACCACTGCCACCATGGCCCGGAACTGTGCCGAGAGATGGGCAATCTCTCCGCTTCCCAGCTGAGGAGGGTCAATTTCATAATTCCCCTGCTCAACCTGTTCGACCGACTTGCCCAGTTTGTAGATCGGTTTCAATACCAGTCGGTGCAGCATCACCCCCACGGCAAACAATGCGGCCAGGAAGATCAGGATCAGTAACGGCGCGATGTGGATGTCATTCAGCAACATGAGCGAGTTGCTGTCGATCAGCGTCAAATCGAACCAGCCGATTTCCGGCAGGTAGGCAATGCCCAGCAAATGCTTTTTCCCCTCAAAGGTCACCCACAGCGTGGCAACCTGTGTCGTGCTGCTTGCCAGGCGCCGCATGGCTGCACGCAGGTTTTCAATATCGGCTGGGTCGGTCAGCAGCGCATCCACTTTGCGGCGCTTCTCGACTGCCTTGGTGATGCTCGCGTAATCGATCAGGTTGGGGTCGCGGTACAGTTGCACCGCCAGGTCGCGATCGACGAACAGGTTAAGGATGCCGGGCTGCTCGAAAGCGACGGACTCCTTGATGAACTGGGTGATATCCAGCCCGGTGCCGATGATGCCGACCACCTCGTCGTTGTGCTTGAGGCTGACATTGATCCACACCTTGGTGTTGCCAAGGTGGACGTCGGGATCGACGTTGATCTGGTAATCCAGCTGGCTGGCCACGGTCGCGTAGAACCAGCGATCGTCCGCGCTGCGGGGCGACAGGGTGTAACGCAGCTGCTGCCTGATGTATTTATTGTCGGCATCGTTGTAATAATAATGCCCGCTCTTGACCATGGCGGCGAAGTAACTGTGATCTTCAAACTTGAGCCGGTAACGCTCCAGTGTTTCCAGGCCGCGTTTCCTGATGGCGGCATCGTCTTCATGCAGCGCCATCTCCAGCAAGGCCGGTTCTGCCGCCATCTGGCGAGCCACGGCAATTTCGCGCAGCAAGGGCAGCAAAGTACGATGTTTGTCGAACAGCACCTGCTTCTCGGCATAACGCCCGCCCCACTGCTCATTGATCTGCGTCAGCAAATGGCGCGAATACCACCCCACAGTAACAGTGAAGACACAGAACACTCCCGCCATCAGAATAAAAAATTTAGTTTTAAGTTTCATAACCTCACGACACAACGATGCTGACAGGGCAAGAGCAAGGGGGAACTTTATGCCAGCCGCGTATTATAAACCTTGACCTTGCTCAACAGATGGACATTGACTGTCGCAAATACGCTTAACGCCCGGCTGATTCGGCGTTACGCTACGCCTCATGATCTCGTTCGCATCATTCTTTGCGCTGGGTGTCTGGCTCCTGCAACAACAAGCCGTACTGCCCGATTTGCGCTGGGCCTGGCTAGCCATCTTGCCGCTGGCCGCATTGCGCTTGCCGCAAATTGCCATGTGGCAGCGCATCACGCGCACCGCTTTAATGCTGCTTGCGGCAACTACTTGCGGTTTTTATTACGCGGCATGGGTGGCGCAGCAACGTCTGAGCGATACCTTGCCTGCCGCCTGGCAAGGGCGTGACATAGCATTGCTGGGCACCGTGGCAGAAATGCCGCGCCAGCATGAACACGGCCAGACTTTTGTATTTGATGTAGAACAGGTCATTACACCCGGGGCACAAGTGCCGCGTCATCTGCTGCTCTCCACCTATGCCAGCCGTGATGGTGGCACACTGCTCATGCACGCCGGTGAGCGCTGGCAACTCAGCGTGCGCCTGAAGCAGCCGCACGGCAGCAGCAATCCGTTCAATTTCGATTTCGAGGCCTGGGCGCTGGAGCGCAACCTGCGCGCCACCGGCTATGTCTATGCCCAAGGGGACAACCGCAAGCTGGACGAGAAGATCAGCTCTCCCGCCTACCTCATCGAACACTTGCGTGAAACTGCGCGTGCGCGCTTTGACCAGGTGCTGGGAGACGCTCCTTACGCCGGTGCATTAAGTGCACTGGCCATCGGCGACCAGGCCAGCATCCCGGCTGGGCAATGGCAGGTATTCACGCGCACCGGGGTCAATCACCTGATGAGCATTTCCGGCCTGCATATCACCATGCTGGCCGGCATGGCCTTCGCGCTGTGCTACTGGCTGTGGCGGCGCAGCGTACGCCTCACCCTGTGGCTGCCGGCACGCAAAGCCGCGGCACTGGCCGGCCTGCTGGTTGCGCTGCTCTATGCCCTGCTTTCCGGCTATGGCGTGCCGGCACAGCGCACGGTCTACATGCTGGGCGCCGTTGCCGCCGCACTGTGGCTGTCGCGCAACATCGTTCCTTCGCAATTGCTGGCTGTCGCGCTGCTGGTGGTTTTGCTGCTGGATCCATGGGCGGTATTGTCGGCCGGCTTCTGGCTGTCATTTGGCGCTGTGGCACTGATTTTTTACGTCACCGCCAATCGGCTTGGCAGGAAACATAGTCTGGTGGAATACGGGCACATGCAGTGGGCGATGAGCATCGGCCTGATTCCACTGCTGCTGGCCATGTTCCAGCAAGTCTCGCTGGTTTCTCCTGTCGCCAACGCCTTCGCCATTCCGCTGGTCAGCCTGGTAGTGGTGCCGCTGACCTTGTTCGGTGCCGTGCTGCCGTTCGACTGGATACTGCAGCTGGCGCACTGGATCATGAGTTACTGCATGATCGCACTGGAATGGCTGAGCGCCCTGCCTGATGCGGTCTGGGTGCAGCACGCGCCGCCCGCGTGGAGCATCGTGGCGGGCATACTGGGGGTGCTGTGGATACTGCTGCCGCGTGGTTTTCCGGCACGCTGGCTGGGTGGTTTGCTGTTGCTGCCGATGTTTCTGCTGCAGCCGCCCGCCCCGCCGCCGGCCAGCCTGTACCTCACCATTTTCGATGTCGGGCAAGGTCTGGCCGTTGCCGCGCAAACCCGCCAGCATGCGCTGCTCTACGATAGCGGACCGGAGTTCAACAGCGAATCCAACAGCGGCAACCGCATACTGGTGCCGGCACTGCGTGCCATGGGCATTGCCAGGCTGGACCAGCTGATCCTCAGCCATGACGATGCCGACCATACCGGCGGCGCACTCTCGCTGCTGCAGGCCATGCCCATCGACCTGCTCTACTCATCCTTGCCGGATGACAGCCCGATACTGCAGCAGGCTAGCCATAAGCAACGCTGCAGCGATGGCCAGAGCTGGGACTGGGATGGCGTGCAGTTCGAACTGCTGCACCCGGCATTGGCCAGCTATGCAGAAGAAATCAGCAATAACAACCGCGGCTGCGTGCTGCGCATCAGCATCGGGCAACACAGCATACTGCTCGCCGCCGACATTGAAAAAGAATCCGAGCGACGCCTGCTGCAGCAGCATGCGGAGCAACTCCGCGCCACCCTGCTGGTGGTGCCGCATCACGGTAGCAAGACTTCTTCCACGCCGGATTTCGTGGCGGCAGTGCACCCACAATATGCCGTGTTCACCGCCGGCTATCGCAACCGTTTCGGTCACCCCAAGGAAGAGGTGCTCGAGCGCTATCGTGCCGCGGGCAGCGAATTGCTGCGCTCGGATAATGATGGTGCCATTGAAGTTGAAATGGATGCACAGCATATAACCGTGGCACGATACCGCAGCAACCATCCTCATTACTGGCAAGCAGCCACACAGTGATTGTGGCCTGCCAGCTCAACTCTTTACCGCTCTGCAAGCCAGACGCCAATGAGCTGCTGTCTGGCCGCCCCGGACTTTCTTGAAGCGTATGAATAGGCCATTTTTCCCCCTCTAATCACCGCGAACCGCCACGCAAAAATACCTAGAATCACGCTGGCGCATTTCCAGAATTCATTTATTGCAGGCAGGTAACACCGGGGAGACGTTGTGAACAGGTTGATTTGCATCATCGGCAACAAGGGGGGAACAGGAAAAACCAGCATGACACACATGCTGTGCCATGGCTTGGGCCTGCTCGGCATGCGCTCAATTGCGGTACTTACCGATACCTACCGCGAACCCGTGTTCCGTGACGACCGCGGCTACACCCCGCTGGATGGGCGCTCCCCCGAGAAACTGGAAAAAATTATTGCCAAGCTGGCATCCATGCCCGACTGGTATGGCGTAATCGACGGCGGAGCCAACCGCCCCGAGATGGATCAACAGCTGTATGAAATGGCGGGACTGGTGCTGCTGCCCTTTCGCGATTCCCACGAAGACATCCGCACCGTGCGCCAGGATCTGGATACTTTTCCCGAGGCTTATGGCGTTCCCTCGCAGTGGCCCACCAACCCCTGGCAACAGATGGCGGCAGAACACACGCTGGACGAGTTGATGCAGGAATACCGCCCGCGCCTGCTTGACCCGGTCTACACGGTCAGCGCCAGCAAGCTGTTGCTGCAATCGCAGATTCCTGCTGACTTGCCTACCGTACTCAACAACGTGTGCCGCGGCCTTGCACGCCAGGTACTGGAACGCATCGCCCAGGCTGACCTGGACGAAAAACAGAAAGAGGCCTGAACCCATGCAGTTTATTGCGCGCAGTATCCTGATGAAGCTCCTCGTGGTTTGCGGTGCCGGCACCGTACTGTTTCTGGCAGCCATCATCGCCAGCCTGATGCTGACGCCTGATTTCACCCTGCGGGTCATCCTGATTGCGACTGCCGCCGGGGTGGCCTTTGTGGCGCTGGTGATCACGGTAAACAAGGCCATTCTGGGCCCGGTCAGAGATATGGTCAGTGCCCTGGATCGACTGGCCAAGTGCGATTTTGCTGCCCCGATACGCATTACCTCCAGCGATGAAATCGGCGAAATTGCACGTAGCGCCGAAAAAATCCGCACCCAGATCGGCAAAATCGTCACCGAGGTCAGCCAGTCCGCCACTGAAATTTCCACCTCACTGCGCGGCCTGACCGACTCGGCCAACTTGGCCGTGCAGCGCACCAGTTCGCAAAGCGAGGAAGCCATAGCCATGGCAACGCTGGTGGAAACCATGACCTCCAACATCGACAGCGTGGCCGAACAAGCCGGTCAGGTGCAAGGCATCGCCGAAACAGCGGACAACCTCTCCGGCAGTGGCAGCGCGGTAATCCATCGTGCCGTGTCAGAGATGGAAAAAATTGCCAGTTCAGTGCATTCATCCTCCCAGGCGGTACAGTCACTGCAACAACAATCGGACAAGATCAACGCAATTGTCAAAGTGATCAAGGGAATCGCCGATCAGACCAACCTGCTGGCGCTCAACGCGGCCATTGAGGCTGCACGCGCCGGCGAACAGGGGCGCGGCTTCGCGGTAGTGGCCGACGAAGTGCGCAAACTGGCCGAGCGCACCGCGGCTTCCACAGTAGAAATCGGCAAGGTGATCCAGGATATCCAGACCCAGACCAGTGGCGCCGTGAACGCCATGGATACCGGCGTGGCACAGGTTAAAGAAGGCGCTGCGCTGGCCAGAGAGGCCGGCGTCTCGATCAACAACATCAAATCCAGCGCCCAACAGGTGGTTCAGGCAGTCAACGATATTTCTGCAACACTGCGCCAGCAAAGCAGTTCGAACAGCGCCAATGCACACAAGGTAGAAAATATTGCCCGGCTTGCCCAGGAAAACAGCACTTCCATCAACGAAATCGCGCAGCAGTTCACCCATCTGGCCAGCATGGCCAACCATTTGCAAACGGCTGTCGCGGCATTCAGAACCTGAACATCTGCGGACGATTTATTTCTGCGTTTTTGGAAAATTCTTCAGGCAGCAACGACCTGATGGATTGCTGGTAGCGCACGAACACAGTCCAAGCCGGGTCTGCTCCACTACATAATCCCGCACGCCAGAAACGTGCAGGGCATCTGCCCTGCTTACCCCGAAGCAGTAGCAAATCAATCCGTCATCCGGGCTTTCCTTGAGGCCAACGGCGGTTCTGAGCTGTGACTTGCGGATGACGGAGTCGTCTGCGCCGAAATAGACGACATCACAACCTCGCTCTTCACAGAAGAAATGGCGCGTTTCCCCGCTTTTCCAATCCCAGGCATTTCTGACGTGATGGACTATGGTGCGCTCCGCGACTTCAGCACCTTCCGCGCCGCAGCCCGGGCAGCGGCGCTTGTGCGGGTGCAAGACATCGCTTGCGCTGGATGAGCAACAATCAGACATGGCGATTCCGAATAAATGTTTCAGTGAACAGAAATGCAAGTGTATCCCAGTGCAGGATATGCATAGCAGTTGCAGCAGCGCCAGAGATACTGCAGGCACAAACAAAAACGCCCGCTGTCGCGGGCGTTCTCATTCAGGCCGCACTGCTTAGTGCTGCAGCGCCTTGATCACATCCTCGAGCACATTCTTGGCGTCACCGAACAGCATGCGGTTGTTCTCTTTGTAGAACAGCGGATTATCCACGCCCGCATACCCGGTAGCCATACTGCGTTTCATCATGATCGAGGTCTTGGCCTTCCAGACTTCCAGCACCGGCATCCCGGCGATGGGGCTGGACGGGTCTTCCTGTGCTGCAGGATTCACAATGTCGTTGGCACCGATCACGATGGCGACGTCGGTATCAGGGAAGTCCGCGTTGATCTCATCCATTTCCATCACGATGTCATAAGGCACCTTCGCTTCGGCCAGCAAGACGTTCATGTGGCCGGGCATGCGGCCTGCCACCGGATGGATGCCGAAACGAACGTTGACGCCCTGCCCGCGCAGGAGCTGGGTGAGCTCAAACACCGTGTGCTGTGCCTGAGCCACTGCCATGCCGTAACCGGGCACGATGACCACGCTCTTGGCTTCGCGCAGCAATTCGGCAGCCTCTGCGGCGATGATGGAGATCACTTCGCCCGCAGGTTGTGCATCGCCGCTGGCTGCGGGTGTCTTGCCGCCACCCGTACCGAAACCGCCCGCGATCACGCTGATGAAGTTGCGGTTCATCGCGCGGCACATGATGTAGGAAAGGATGGCGCCGGAAGAGCCCACCAGCGCGCCGGTGACGATCAACAAATCGTTATTCAACATGAAGCCCGTTGCGGCGGCCGCCCAACCGGAATAGCTATTGAGCATGGACACCACCACCGGCATATCGGCTCCACCGATGGCCATCACCATATGGATACCGAACAGCAACGCGATCACGGTCATCACGGTCAGCGCCATCATGCCCGCGCTCACCGTTTCGGCATGCAGGAACACACCACCGAAGTAGATCACGACCAGAAGACCCACCAGATTCATGAAGTGGCGGCCCGGCAGCAGCAAAGGCTTGCCGCCGATCTTTGCCGAGAGTTTGCCGAAGGCGATGAGGGAACCGGAAAAAGTGATGGCACCGATCAGGATGCCGATGTAAATCTCGATCTCGTGGATGGCTTTCTCGGCGCCAGAAAGATTGGCTGCAGCCAATGGATCGATGTAATTCGCGAATCCGACCAGGCAGGCTGCCAAACCGACCAGGCTGTGCATCAGCGCAACCAGTTCCGGCATCTGCGTCATCTTCACCGTGCGCGCCGCGATCAAGCCGACGCTGCCGCCCACCAGCATGGCAACCATGATCCACGGCAGTCCTGCCAGCGACACCTTGGGGCCGAACACCGTTGCCAGCACGGCAATGGCCATGCCTATCATGCCGAAGAGATTACCGCGACGAGAAGAAGCTGGACTGGAAAGACCGCCGAGGCTCAGGATAAAAAGAATCGTCGCACCGATATAAGAGACAGTAGCTAAGCTTGCAGACATCATGATGGTTTCCCTTATTTGCGGAACATCGCCAGCATGCGCTGGGTGACGGCGAATCCGCCGAACATATTGACAGAGGTGAGTACGATGCCGAACATCGCCAGCCAGCGTATCCAGTCATCCGGACGCGACTCTCCTCCCCCCACAAGCGGCGGTGCGATCTGCACCAGAGCACCGATGGCGATGATGCTGCTGATCGCGTTGGTGACGCTCATCAACGGGGTATGCAAGGCGGGCGTGACGTTCCACACCACCATGTAGCCGACGAAACACGCCAGTACGAACACGGTGAAATGGCCGAGGAAGGCCGCCGGTGCATTGGCGCCGATCACCCAGAACAACAGTGCCGCGACGCCGAACATCAGCGCCAGTTTAGTGCCCGACATCGGCTCGCTCGGCGCACCATGCGCAGGCGCAGGTGTAACCGGCTTGGCTGCAGCCGGCTTGGTCGCTGCGGCGGGCAGCTTGGGCGGAGGTGCCGGCCAGGTGATCGCTCCATCCTTGATGACAGTCAGGCCGCGGATGGCATCGTCTTCCATGTTGACGTTGATGATGCCGTCCTTGGTCTTGCACAGCTCCTCGGTGAGACGGAACAGATTGGTGGCATACAGCGTGGAAGACTGCTTGGCCAGACGACTATTCAGATCGGTGTAACCGACGATGGTCACGCCATGTTTCACCACGACCTGGCCGGGTTCAGTCAATTCGCAGTTGCCTCCGCGTTCGGCCGCCATATCCACGATGACACTGCCCGGTTTCATGCTCTGCACCATCTCGGCAGTGATAAGCCGAGGTGCCGGCTTGCCGGGGATCAGCGCGGTGGTGATGATGATGTCCACTTCCCGGGCCTGCTTGGCGTACATCTCGCGCTGTGCCTGCTGGAAGCCCTCGCTCATCACCTTGGCGTAACCGCCGCCGCCACCGCCTTCTTCCTCATACTCGACCTTCACGAACTCGCCGCCCAGCGACTTGACCTGATCGGCCACTTCGGCACGCGTGTCGTTGGCGCGCACGACCGCGCCCAAACCGGCGGCGGTACCAATTGCAGCCAGACCGGCCACACCGGCACCGGCGATGAATACCTTGGCTGGAGGCACTTTACCCGCGGCCGTGATCTGGCCGTTGAAGAAGCGTCCAAAGACGTTGGCGGCCTCGATGACGGCGCGATAGCCGGCAACGCCAGCCTGTGAAGTCAGGGCATCCATCTTCTGGGCGCGGCTCAACATGCGCGGCAAACAGTCGATGGAAAGTACGGTGGCTTTTTTGGCCGCCAATTGCTGCATCAGTTCGGGATTTTGTGCTGGCCAGACAAAGCCGATCAAGACACCGCCTTCGCGCATCAGCGCAACCTCGGCACTCGTCGGGACGGCGACTTTGAAAACGATGTCGGACTCAGCCCACAACCTGGCTGCTCCCTCGATGATCTCTGCACCGAATGCACGGTAGGACTCGTCACTGCAATTCGCCGCCTCACCTGCACCGGATTCGACAGAAACTTTAAAGCCCAGCTTGATGAGTTTCTCAACGACCTCAGGCACAGTAGCAACGCGCTTTTCCCCAGCGAGCGTTTCCGCAGGAATTCCTATACGCATGTAGCCTCTCCTCTTATTGATTTTTATTGCTCAAAGTCCACACAGCCCATGCGGGCTACGGTCTGAATAAGTTGCCCGGCTGAACCGGGCGGTCGGCAATTATATACGAGCTTTAAGCCGCTGCGCTCTG
>JBGPPE010000085.1:0-11688 GCA_041488395.1 Gallionellaceae bacterium | reverse complement strand
GCGAGAGAAAACCAAGACGGTTCAGAGAAATCATAATGACATCTAACGTGCAGCTAAGGGGCGCGCCGAAGGCGCGTCCCAGCGACCGCAGGGAGCGAACTTGAGCGTAGGGTTAGGTTTTCGTATGTCATTTGACTCTGTCTCTGCAATATTGGCACACGCCATGTTCGTTGAGCTCCATGATGGGAAACATTTTCTCGAAATTGACTTTTGGTATGGTCTCCGGTGTTTGAGGATCACGACCGTACTGGCCACAAGCTAAACATTGGCGTATCCATTTTCGGGTGCGCGGGTCGCGTAAGAACCATTCTTGTGTTTTCGTTTCGGTGCGCACGAAAAAACCTAACGTGGAGCTAAGGGGCTGCGCGCTTTTGCGCAGTCCCGCTTGAGCGTAGGGTTAGATGTCACGTTCATGTCTATGCACCAATACTGCGATAACGCCAGCCATAAACAGAACGATACCCGCTGTTAGTTTAATCAGTACGATGGCAACCGCACCGCTGACATAACCGACACTAAGGTAAAGGGTTGGCTCACGTTGATACTCAGCCGCCAGCGCGCAACCTATCGCAGTAACTCCGAGAATAATTGCAGCAGCGAAAAGAAGAGCAATCCCGTTTTGGTCGTTAATGGCCAAAACACTTTGTTCTGTAAGAGTGGTAATGGAATTGTCAGACTGCTTGACCAAGCCCATTTTTTCCATCCACTGCAAAATAACACCGCTACATGGAATGTGGCTTGCTCGTGCATATGCAGCCGCAAATGCTGTGGGTACTGCCAAGGCACCAAGCAGTAGCGAGAGAAAACCAAGACGGTTCAGAGAAATCATAATGACATCTAACGTGCAGCTAAGGGGCGCGCCGAAGGCGCGTCCAAGCGACCAAAGGGAGCGAACTTGAGCGTAGGGTTAGAGGTCATGGGAGGTAGACCTCAAACTCTTGTGATAGCAATAGATTTTGGCCAAGCCAAACCTCACCAACCCAAACACCCGGCTTAAGTTCCCAATCGTGATTGAAAGACCAGGCGTTTGAGCACGGGCCACCTACCCGACAAGTACGTTCTATCTCAAAGTACGAGGCAGATTTTCCAGTGGATGGGTTCACTAAACCTCCTGCAGGGTAGCGCCAGACATAACGCACTTTGAATTCTTTCGTCTCTGTATCTTTTAAGACAAAGCCGAATCCAAAACGAGTACCTAACACGGCAGGAACGCGCTTTGTCGTTGAAATGTGTTTGATGCCGCTGCTCTGGTTAATTGTGCCTGAAACACTATTTGGTTCATTCACGCTAGAGCTAGAAGTTACGGAGTACAGACCTACCCAAGTTACTTCTACGGAGGGTGAGGCGCATGCGTATGTCGTTAGCGTAAGGAAAACTGATAAGGCGGCGCATTGGATGTAACGCATATTGACCTCTAACAGTTATTAGACAGACCCACCGGTCTGTACTATTGATAATAGTGTGGAATGCATATTTTCGATAAGCAATTGATTCATTGAAACACGCCCAAATAATTGTTCCTCATATGCATAATAGTACAGGCACAAGTGGTTTGTATAATGCCAAGCATTTTAACCACCAGCAAGGAGTTACACTTATGGGGTCATCAACAGTCTAGCCAACCGCTTCACACCAATAAGCCGCCACGCTTAATGGATCAGATTCATGAGGTCTGCCGCCGCAGACACTTGAGCAAACGGACAGAGGAAGCCTACCGTTTCTGGATTCGTCAGTTAATCTTCTATTTCGATAAACGTCATCCGCGAGAGCTTAGGGAAGCTGATGTAGCGCAGTTTCTAAACCATCTAGCTGTGAACAGGGAAGTATCCGCTTCTACACAAACACAAGCGCTCAACGCACTCGTGTTTCTTTATCGGGATGTACTGGAAACACCCCTCGATAAAATACCCAGCTTCAATCGTATTCAACAGCACCAGCGTATTCCGGTGGTAATGTCACCTGGGGAGGTTTCAGCAGTTTTGGCACAGATGTCTGGCTCAACTGCGCTGATGGCGCGCTTATTGTTTGGAGCGGGGCTTCGTGTTGAAGAGTGCTGCACCCTGCGCATCAAAGATATAGATTTTGCTTCGGGAATCATCTCAGTTCGGAACGGCAAGGGCGCTAAAGATCGCACCACAGTCCTTCCTGGCAGTTTGCAATCCGACTTGCAGGCTCACCTGATGCGTGTTGCACAATTGCACTCCGATGACCGGAACCGAGGTGCCGGGTTGGCGCCTTTGCCAGGTGCGCTGGAACGAAAGTATCCGAAAGCATCTGAATCACTAGCTTGGCAATTCGTGTTTCCTTCTACGGTGTGTCGCCCATGGGGGCAAAGCGGGCGACTTGCTCGTTGGCATGTATCGACTTCAACAATCCAAAAAGCGTTCCGGCAGGCCGTCACACGGGCAGGTATCATGAAGCACGCAACGGTTCACACTCTGCGCCATTCGTTTGCAACGCAGCTGCTCGCGGCTGGTACAGACATTCGGACAATTCAACTATTGCTCGGTCACCGCAATCTTCAAACCACGATGCTCTATACGCATGTTTTGGAGGTGACAAAGAAAGTTGCCAGCCCGCTTGATGCATTGTAAATATTGGAGACTGGTGATCGGATATATGGAGGTCGTTCTCCACCATTTTCTGACCACCAGCGTTCGCACCGGATAGCAGCCATGCATGGCAAGCGGCGCGACCGTTTCATATGGGCACCTCTCTGACCGCTGGAATCCACCAAGAATCATGCCGGCTACGCAATCAATAGCGGACATTGGCGGTTAGCGATAGACTGCAGTTCCAGCAAGGCGCGAACACTCAAACAACTAAACTTATAGGAGCGTGAATCATGATATTTTCTGACTCAACCTGTAAAGTATGGACACCTCGTATTCTGGGCATACTGCGCATCATCATCGGCTTCCTCTTCTTGCAGCATGGCACGGCAAAGTTATTCGGCACACCGCATATTGCCATGTTCGATGGTCTCCAGCTGGTTTCACTGTTTGGTGCGGCAGGGGTGCTGGAGTTGGCAGGCGGCTCGCTAATTTTGCTCGGCCTGTTCACCCGGCCCACTGCCTTTCTCCTGTCTGGCGAGATGGCAATAGGTTATTTTATGGTGCATGCGCCGCATGGCTTCCTGCCGATTCTGAACCAGGGTGAACTGGCTGTGGTGTACTGCTTTGTTTTCCTCTATTTCTCGGTTGCTGGTGCTGGTGAATACAGTATCGATGCCATGCGCAACAAGACTGCATAGTCCTGATGTCGCTGGCGATTGAGACGATAGCGCTTACCCGCCGCTTTGGCAGCCTGACCGCAGTCAATGAAATCAACCTGCAGGTGAAAGCAGGAGAGATATTCGGCCTGCTGGGGCCGAATGGGGCGGGGAAGAGTACGGCAATCAAAATGCTTACCACACTGCTATCGCCCAGCTCCGGCACGGCCAGGGTTGCAGGGTTCGATGTGATCAAGTCTCCGCTTGAGGTGCGCAAACGGATAGGCTATGTCCCCCAGATGTTGTCCGCCGATGGTGCACTTACCGCTGATGAAAACCTGACCCTTTCCGCCCGGTTGCATGGAATGGCCCGTGGCGAACGCAAGGCGCGCATCCGGGAAGCGCTCGCCTTCTCCGGGTTAAGCGAAGTGGCCGGCAAGCTGGTCAAGACTTATTCGGGCGGAATGATCCGCCGCCTGGAGCTTGCCCAGGCCATGTTGCACCATCCGGCCGTGTTGTTTCTGGATGAACCCACGATGGGGCTTGATCCCATCGCACGCAAGGCGGTATGGGAGCGCCTGCAGACATTGCGGCATGACTATGGCATGACCATTTTGCTGACCACCCATGACATGGAAGAGGCGGATTTCCTCTGCGACGAACTGGCCATACTGCACCAGGGCAGCATCAGTGTTGTGGGCAGCCCCTCGCAACTCAAGAACAGTGTGGGAGCCAGTGCCACGCTCGACGATGTCTTTGTGGAATACAGTGGCGGAACCATCCAGGAAAGCGGCAGCTACCGCGAAGTTCGTGATGCCCGGCATACCCTGCAGCGGCTCAGTTGATATGAACATCATTTCATTTTTCAACGAAAGCGCGGCCATCACTGCCGCCGAACTCAGAAAAATCTCGCGCGATCCTACCGAGCTGTTTTCGCGTGCCATCCAGCCTGTGCTGTGGCTGGTGATATTCGGCCAGGTGTTCAGCCATGTGCGCGACATCCCGACCGGCGGCATCAGTTACCTGGCTTTCATGACTCCCGGCATACTGGCGCAAAGCATATTGTTCAGCGCCATCTTTTACGGCATCGCCGTCATCTGGGAGCGAGACCTCGGCATTGTGCAAAAGCTATTGGTATCCCCCGCGCATCGAGGCGCACTGGTGCTGGGCAAGGCGATTTCCGCAGGGCTGCGGGGGCTGGTTCAGGCGGTGATCGTTTATCTGGTGGCCTATCTCCTGCATATCGGCCTGCGCTGGGAATTTCAGGCTGTTCTGGTGGTGTTATCGGGCGTCATACTTGGTTCGTGCATTTTTTCCACCTTCTCCCTGATCATCGCCTGCATCGTCAAGACCCGGGAACGTTTCATGGGCATTGGACAGCTCTTGACCATGCCGCTATTTTTTGCCAGCAACGCAATCTACCCGCTTGAAATGATGCCTGGCTGGCTTAAGACAATCGCTGCTTTCAACCCGTTAACCTACCTGGTCGATGTGTTGCGCGATGCAATGATAGTAGGCGGGCACAGTACTCATGGCTTGGCCGTTGATTTCGGCATAATGATGGCGGTGTTCCTGGTCATGCTGACGATTGCCGCAAAACTTTATCCTGGTCTTGCCAGGTAAGTCTGCAATGCGCAGCAAGACTGCGTGGCCGCCTTATGAAAGCCATATTTTTAGTTATTGCAATGTTGCTGTATCTGGCTGGCAATTTATTTAATAAAAGAATTACAGGATCGCGGCCAAGCGTAGCCTTGGCCGTTACAACATCCCCGCATCAGAACGTGTAATCCACCGCCACATAGCCGAAGCGGCCTGCGCCGGGAATGTGCTGCCCCACCGCCACGTCGCTGCCGGCCACACGGTTGATGCCGCCGAGGTGATCGGCGTAGTACTTGTCAAACAGGTTTTCGATGCCTGCGCTCACATTGAAGTTCTGCTGCACCTGATAGCGTGTGCGCAGGTTGACCGTGGCGTAGCCGGCGCTTTCCTCTTCAGCGTTGTAAACGGAGACATTGCCCTGGCTGGCAGCAAGCAGCCACTCCGCGCGGTGCGTCCATTTGCCCGCGGTGTATTCGCCGTTGATGCTGGCGCGCAGCGGGGCGATGCGATACAGGTTATCGCTGACATCGCTGCGTTTGCCGCGCACATAGGACAAGGTGCCGCTCAGGTTGAGGTCGTCGCTGGCGCGATATTGCCAGCTGCCGTCCAGGCCATACAGCTCGGCGTCGATATTGCTGTATTGCAGCACAGCCGGGTTGGCCGCATACAGGCCGGCCACACCCTGGATGTAGTCGCTGACACGGTTGTAAAACAGGCTGGGCTTGATCTGCCAGCCTTCGGCGTGCCAGTTGGCACCCACGCTGACCTGGCTGGAAATTTCCGGCCTGAGGGCGAGGTTGCCCATGTAAGTGCGGTTATCGGCCAGGCCTGCGCTGGCGTTGGAAGGCGACCACAGGTAGCGCTCGACCAGGTTGGGTGAGCGCGTTTTGCGGGCAACGGCGACTTCATAATCGCTGGAAGAACTGGCGCGATAGCGCGCCTGTGCCACCACATCCCAGTTGCGATCGGTAAGGTCGCGCTGGCTGGCGTTGAAGGCGGCCGCATCGGCAATGACCGCTGCCGTCGGCGCCATGCCGAGATGGGTGATGGCATCGGCATTGCCGCTTACCGTGTCGCTGCGCAGGCCCAGCAGAGTCCGCCATTGCTCGCTCGCACTGGCTTCCCATTCGCCAAACACGCCGAGACGGCTGCGCTTGCCGTTGCGAATAGTGTCCTTGATCGATGCCGGCGCCAGGCTGGAGCTCTGCGAATAGCTGTCGAAATCATTGTTGAGATACTCCATGCCCACGCGGTAGGTGTTGCTGCCGCGCGGCAGGGTGGTGTTGATCTGGTAGCCGGTGTCGTTGCTGGTGGCCGGTGCAATCATGCCGCTGGCCAGGTCACGCAGGCTGTAGTTGTCCATCAGGTGGGTAATTTCGTGACGGTAGATTTTTGCTTCCACCGCGCCGAAGCTGTATTCGCCGTTGTAGCCCAGGGCAACCTTGTTGGCATCGTCCTTGATCATGTCCATCGGCAGCGCCGGCGTGCCGGCATTGCGGCTCTCGTGCCGGCCCAGGTCGAGACGCAGCGTACCGTTAGCGGTTTTTTCGGCCAGGGTGAGATCGTGCCGCACCAGTTCATAGCCGCTGTCCTTGACCGTGCCGCCGGGGAATTTCAGATCCTTGCCGACCTGCTTCTCGCCGGTATAGGCGATGCTGCCGCGCTGGTTGGCGGTGCCCGCGCGCAGCAGCATGGCGCTGCCGTTATTGGCACCGCTGTAGCTGGCCGCCACCTTGCCGAACAGCTCCATGCTGTCGCCGCTGCCGAAATGCGGCGCGGCGGACTGCGCGATCACCGAGCCGGCGATGCTGTCGCCACCCAGGCGCACCGGTGCAATGCCGGCGATCACTTCGAGCGAGGCCATGCCGTCGGCGGTGATGTAGTGCATGGGCGGATCCATATGGTTGGGGCAGGCGGGCGTAATGTGCATGCCGTCCACCTGCACGTTGACGCGGTCTCCGCTCAGGCCGCGCAATTGCACGATGCCAGTCTGCGAACCATTGCGGCTCACCGCGGCACCCGGTGCGCCTTCCAGCATGGCAGCGCTGTCACGCGCGCTGCTGCTGCGGCCATTCTGCAGCTCTACCGCATAGCTGGCCTGCGGTTTCAAGTCGCGCGTGGCCGTGACGGTCACTTCCGGCAAGGTGCTGGCGCTCTCGTCTGCCGCATGCGCAACGGCAGAGAACATTGCGGCCAGTACAAGTACAAGCGGTTTTTTGCTAAACATCTTTGAGGGTACAAACATCTTTTATCTCCTGGTAATAAATCTCTTGCCTGTTGACCGCGAGCGGCCTTTGCTGCGATATAACCATTCATAAAACAAGGTCATGTGCGCAATAAAAAATCATGTGCAGCTTTCCGCACATGACTCAGGAAATCGGATGCCAGAAATTGCGGCAGCGCATCCATGTGTATGGTCTAGGGAGGAGACTACTGTGGTAGCGCAAACTTTCTGGCGAGGCGAACTGTAGGCAAAAAAATTGCGCCTGGGAATGTGGCAAATTGTCGCACCCACCCCTTTGCACTAGCCGGTAAAATGGCAAGCCATGAACCACTCCCTGCTTGCCGCCCAAACCGGGCACACCCATTTGCGCCGCCTGTTCTGGCTGCGCAACATCACCATTGCCGCACAGTGCGCCGCGCTGTTGCTGGCCTACCAGTTCCTCAGCCGCGACCTGCCCTGGCCGCCGATGCTGGGCGCCATCGCGTTTCTGGCGCTGCTCAATATTTTCAGCTGGTGGCGTTTGTCACGGGATTACCCGGTGGGCTACACCGAGCTGTTGCTGCAACTGGTGGCTGATGTCGGTGTACTGACCGTGTTGCTCTACTACGGCGGCGGTTCCACCAACCCCTTTGTTTCCCTGTACCTGCTGCCGCTGGTAATTGCCGCAGCCACTTTGCCGCGCCGGCATACCTGGGTCATGGCTGTGCTGACGCTGAGCTGCTACAGCCTGCTGATGCTGTGGTATGTGCCACTCCCGCTGCTGGGCGACCACAGCCGCCACAATGCGCCAGAGCTGCTGTCGGAGCAGCAGCATTCCCATGCAGACTCCGGCACCTCAGCCGATTATTGCCGCACCCTTCCTGCAGGTGACCCAACGGCCATCACCTCGCCCGCTGTCAGCGACTCCTTCAACACGCATTTTGTGGGCATGTGGCTGGGCTTTGTGATCAGCGTACTGGTGGTCGCCTATTTCGTGGTGGAGATGGCGCGCGCCGTGCGCGAGCGCGATGCGCAGCTCACCCGCGTGCGCGAGGAGACCCTGCGCAACGAACGCATCGTCGCGCTCGGCATGCAGGCGGCCGGTGCCGCGCACGAGCTGGGCACGCCGCTGTCCACGCTGGCAGTGGTCATCGGCGAGCTGCGTCACGACAGCACAGCGCTGCCGGAATGGCGCGACAGCCTGGCCCTGCTGGACGGCCAGGTGCGTGCGTGCAGGAGCATCCTCGACAAACTGCTGGCCAATGCCCAGGATAGTGCCGGCAGCAGCGCGCAGGCACTCGATGAATTCCTCGCCGAGACGCTGAATGAGTGGCAACTGCTGCGCCCCACCGCGCACTACAGCTACCAGACCTCCGGCACACAGCCGGCGCCGCGCATGCGCATCGACCCGGCCTTGCGCGCCGCCCTGATGAACCTGCTCAACAATGCGGCCGATGCATCGCCGCAGGGCATAGACATCCGCACCAGCTGGGACGACGCGCGTTTCACCCTGGAAATTCACGACCACGGGCCGGGGCTGTCTGCCTCTGCGGCGGCAAGTGTCGGCACCGCATTCTTTACCACCAAGGAACACGGGAGCGGGCTCGGGTTTTTTCTGGCCAATGCCACCCTGGAAAAAATGGGCGGCACGGTACGCCTGTTCAACCGTGATGGGGGCGGCGCCACCACCGAAGTCATATTGCCGCTGGTGAGCACAACATGAAGCTGAGCAACTCATGAACATGGCGCTGAACGAACAGGCCAGCCTGCTGCTGGTGGATGACGATCACACCTTTTGCCAGGTGCTGCAACGCGCGCTGGAAAAACGCGGTTTCGCTGTGACCGTGGCACACAGCGTGGAGCAGGCGCTGCCGCTGGCCGCAGCCAACCCGCCCGAGTATGCGGTGGTCGACCTGAAAATGAGCGGCGCCTCGGGACTGGCGCTGATCCAGGCGCTGCATGAACTGGACGGTGCCACGCGCATTGTGGTGCTGACCGGCTACGCCAGCATTGCCACCGCGGTGGAAGCGATCAAGCTGGGCGCCACGCAATATCTCTCCAAGCCGGCCAATGCCGACGAAATCGTCGCCGCCTTCGGCCACAGCGCCACGGCTGACCTGCCGCTCAACGTGCAACCTGCCTCGATCAACCGTCTGGAGTGGGAACACATCCAGCGCGTGCTGCAGGAAAACCATGGCAACATCTCGGCAACGGCACGTGCACTCAACATGCACCGCCGCACCCTGCAGCGCAAGCTGAGCAAGTATCCGCTCGAACAGGGGCAGTGACTGCCAAACATTCCCCCGCCTGCATGCGTATTGGTTAAAATGGGCGGCTGTATGCCTGTACCCGGCAATAAAATACTGGAGAAGTCTGGATGAATGACAGCACCACCGTTAACCTGCACGAAGCTATCAAGAATCTCGATGCCCTGCCGGCAATGCCCATCATTGCGCAGAAATTACTGGCCCTCGACACGGCGACGGATGCAGGCGAACGACAGCTGCTGATGCTGATTGAGCAAGACCCGCTAATCTCGGCAAAAATCATCGGGCTCTCCAACGCGCCCATCCTCGGCGCCACGCGCAAGATCAGCTCGATCAAAGAAGCCGCCATGCTGCTCGGCCTGAAAAAAATAAAATCAGTCGCCACCGGCATAGCCATGACGTCACTGAAGAGCAAAAGCTCGACTGGCCGGCTCGACCTGAACAATCTGTGGCTGCACAATCTGGGCGTCGCCTTCGCCATGCAGGTGGTTGCCCGCTCCATCCCCAGGGAAATCAGGCCGTCAGATGACCAGGTTTTTCTGGCGGGGATGCTGCACGATATCGGCTATCTGGCACTTGCCACGCTGGATACCCGGCGCAGCGACGAACTGCATACCTATATGGCGGCAAAAACCAAACGCCCGTCGCTGCAGATCGAGCGCTCGATACTGGAAATGTGCCACGATGAATTGGGCGGCGAACTGGCGCGCCGCTGGAATCTGCCGGAAGAGATTGCCAACGTCATCCGTTTTCACCACGTCCCCAATATCAATGAACGCATTGCGGGCCAACCGCTGGTGCGCATGGCCTATATTGCCGAGAAATTGCTGCCCTCATTCGGCATCGACGAATATGTCGAGCCGGGCGTCAACGACGCAGACTGGGAAGCACTGGGCATCGACCCGGCCAATGTCGAGGAAATCATAGTGCAAGTCGCCGAACAGGCCGATCAGGCCTCGCTGTTTGCCGCAAGCCTGGCCTGATCTGCCCTCTCCCATACGGCTGTCCGCCAGGACAGCCGCGTTCTCAGAAACCCTACAAGCAAACTGGTTTTGGCCGGCAATGTTTCAGCCCAGGAGGGGTTTTCGGGCCTCTCCCGGGCCGGGCTTGCTATAATTGCAATCCCGCAATTTCTCACTGCCCTGACATGAAGTTTGCACTGACACTGTTGCTCTCCCTGTTGTTCCCCCTGCTTGCCTGTGCACAAGGCAGTACAGCCCCTGTTGCCAATAGCGGCGCCCCGAATCTGGCGGCGAAGACCTGGGTGCTGTATGACTACTCCAGCAACCAGGTGCTGGTCGACCAGGACAGCCACGAACGCATTGAACCCGCCTCGCTCACCAAGCTGATGACGGCATACCTGACCTTTTCCGCGCTCAAGGATGAAAAAATCTCGCTCGGCGACAAAGTAACCCCTTCCGCTGCGGCCATCCACACGCAACGCCTGGAATCACGCATGTTCCTCGATCACAACAAGGACGTGTCCATTGAAGACTTGCTGCGCGGCCTGATCATTGAATCCGGCAATGATGCCGCGCGCGTACTGGCAGAAAGCATCGCCGGGAGCGAAGCTGCATTTGTCGAGCAGATGAACAAGACAGCACAGCAACTCAACCTGCAGGACACCCACTTCGTAAACGCCACCGGCCTGCCCGACCCGCAGCACTACAGCAGTGCCTACGACCTGGCCCTGCTGGCTGCAGCCATCGTGCGCGACTTTCCCGAGTTCTACCCGATCTATTCGCAGCGCGAGTTCCAGTACAACAATATCAAGCAGTTCAACCGCAACCGCCTGCTCTGGCAAGACCCCTACGTGGACGGCATGAAAACCGGCCATACCGAGAGCGCCGGATTTTGCCAGGTATCTTCAGCCAAACGCGGCGAGCACCGCCTGATCGCCGTCGTCATTGGCACCTCTTCCGAATTCCTGCGTGCCAGCGAGAGCCAGCGCCTGCTCAATCATGGCTTCCAGGATTTCGAAGCGCTGCCGCTGTATGGCCCCAACCAGCCGATTAGCAACGTGCAGCTGTGGAAAGGCACCGAGAAGAAGGTTCCAGTCGGCTTCCGCGACGGGCTCACCGTCACCATCCCGCAAGGATTGCGTCCCCTGCTCAAGGCCACCATCGAAACGCAACGCCCGCTGCTGGCCCCGCTCAGCGCCGGGCAGCGCATCGGCACGCTGAAATTCACCCTGCACGGCAAGCCCTATCTTGAATTGCCACTGGTCACGCTGGAAGCCGTGCCGCTGGCCAACGTGTTCTCGCGCGGCATGGACAGCATCCGCATGTTGTTCAACTAGGAAATCCTGGAGGCACCCATATGACGGTCTACCTGAACGGAAAATTCATGCCGATCGCAGAGGCCTACGTGCCTGTGCTGGACCGTGGTTTCATCTTCGGCGATGGCGT
>JBGPPE010000084.1:0-11693 GCA_041488395.1 Gallionellaceae bacterium | reverse complement strand
GTGCCGATCTTTGATTTGCGGCGACTCTTCGGTTTGCCGCAACGCGCAGCGAATGCGGTGCCCCAGATACTGGTTTTTGAACAGGGGGACAGGGCGGCCGGGATACTGATTGACGATTATCCCAAGCCGATATTCGACATGAATCATCTGCCCAGCATGCCGCAGTTGCCGGCAGAGTTGCAGGCTCATGTGCGAGGCGGTTATGTGCAAGATGAAACCATGTGGCTGGAATTCGATCACGAATCATTTTTTGAGGAATTGGCGCGTTCTGCCGGGTGAATATGTGAGGCAGCGAGGCATAGTGCGTTGCAGATGAACCGAGAGTGCACGAGTCATTTTGTAGTTGCTGTCGTTGATGTTCATGGGTTGAGGCGTAACGGGTGAAGTTAAATCGCGTTTAAAGGTGCTTTGAAAGAGGGGAAAAATGTTTAAGAATATACCAATCGTAATCCGCCTGATTATCCTGGTGGGCACTATCACCCTGATGATGTTGGCGACCATTATCTACGCCACCAGCAGCGGCTTGCGTTCACTGGATCGTCTGCATACAGAGATGCAGGATACGCTTGACGATATCCAGGCCTTCGATCAGGTGAACTACCTGCAGGCGCGTAACCGAGCTGCTCTTCTGGATGCGCTCGCGAACCCCGAGCCGGGCAATGTGACGCGTCGCGTTGAAGAATTTCTGAGTACTCGTGCGGTAATTACGGATTTTGCGAAAAAATATGAGGCTTCCATTGAACCGGGCAGGCAGCGCGAGCTGTATGAGGTGTGGAAGTCTAGCCGTGCTCTCTACGCGAAGGAAAACGACAGCTATATGGCGGCGCTGAACGCTGGGAGAATTGCTGAAGCTGCGCGCATTTCTCAGGAAAAGCTAGCCCCTTTGTATGAGCCGATTAAAGTCGCCAATGCAAACATTGCGAAATTTAACCTGGAGTCACAGGAAAAGAAAACGGCAGAGGTGCAGGCCGCCAGCTTGCGTACCCAGTATGTATCGATTGCGATTGTGGTGGTGCTGATGCTGATCAGCGGTTTTCTGGCCTGGACGATTATTCGCACCATTTCCACTTCTCTCAATAAACTGCAGGGCACAATTTCGAAGATTGCTGCCGGTGAAGCCAACGTCCGCGTAAACCTGAAATCTCGCGACGAGCTGGGCATGCTGGCCAGCCAGTTCGACAAGATGATGGACGAGCGTGAGGCGGTCCAGGCGGCGATCAAGAAAGAGAACGATGAGCTTAACGATTCGGTGCTGAGCTTGCTGCAGGCAGTGGCTCAGCTCGCCAGAAAAGATTTGACCGCAAAAGTGCCGGTTTCTGAGAACGTGACCGGTGCGGTTGCCGACGCGCTTAACCTGATGACCAGTGAAACCGCGAAGGTGATGGCCGACGTAAACAATATTTCGGCCGACGTAACCAAGGCCTCGATGACCGTGCAGGCCAAGGCGGATGCGATGCTGGTTGCTGCGGAGCAGGAGCGGGAAGAGGTGGATCGCACAGCGGTGTCATTGGCTTCTGCAGCGCAATCCATGCGCTCAATTGCGGATCTGGCGCAGGCCTGCAATACAGTGGCAGATAGCGCCATCAAGTCAACCCAGTTGGCGCTGAACACGGTAAACAGTACGGTGGTCGGCATTAACAGCACGCGTGACGTTATTCGTGAAACGGAGAAGCGAATCAAGCGTCTGGGTGAGCGTTCGCAGGAAATTTCCGGCGTGGTGAACCTGATCAACGTGATTGCCGAACGTACTCACATTCTGGCGCTGAACGCCAGTATGCACGCTGCCTCGGCCGGTGAAGCCGGTCGCGGATTTGCGGTGGTTGCGGACGAGGTGCAGCGTCTGGCTGAAAACGCCCGTCAGGCAACACAACAAATCTCGGCACTGGTGAGCAATATTCAGCTGGAAACAGCGGATACGGTGAACACCATGAACAACGCCATTGCACAGATTGTCGAGGGTAGCCGCCTGGCTGAACAGGCCGGCCAGCAGATGCAACTGACGCAGCAGAATACTGCCGAGCTGGTTGATTCGGTAAAGCAGATCGCCAATACCTCCGAAAGCCAGGCGCAAGCGGGACAAGTCTTGCTGGATAGCGCGGTGCAAATCAAGAGAAGTAGCCAGCAGGCGACTGCGCAGCTGCACGAGCAGGCTGCGCAGACCAGCAACCTGCTGGACTACGCCAAACAGCTGCTGTCTACGGTGCGTGTATTCAAATTGCCCGCCTGATACAGATGGATTAACGCTGATTAACTAGGGGCATCCAGATATGCACAAGGAAAACCTGACGCAATTCAGCCTGAGGGCAGCAGATGCGCTGGATGAGATGTGGGGAGTGATGATGGATCAGCTCTCTGCGACAGAAGAAATGGCTGATGCCGAGCGTACCCTGAAACGCTACATCGACCTGATGCGGCGTCTGGGGGAGTTGGCCGACAACAGCGGAATGGTTGGCTTGCAGTCAGCCTGTGTCATGGTCGAGGCTAACCTGGAAGAAATCCAGCACGAGGAGCGTGTGCTGACGCGTGCAGAGTTTGACCTGCTGGCAGCCTGGCCTGAGTTGCTCCTCGGTTTTGTGATGAGTCAGGGAGATAGCTCTGCCGCAGAGGCAATGGTTCAGCACCTGATGCAGCCAGCATGGCCGCTGCCGATGAGCGATGCCGATGCGGCCGTATTGCAGCATATGCTGAGCGAAACAGCCGCCGCAGCGACCGCAACTGACAGCACGGCAGGATTGGATATGACCGGCCTGGCGGCTGAGCCTGAATCGACACCACCGTCCGCTCCATCTGCGTCGGTTATGCAAGAGATTCAGCCTCCATCTGCAGCTCAGCAGGTAGAGGGGGCAATGCTTGCCATGCTGAGCAAGGAAATTGCCCTGATTGTGGAGTCGTTGCAGGAAGAGCTGGCGATGATTGCGTCGCCAGAGCACACGGCTGAAGACAAGCGTGCGGCACTGGAAAATTATAAGGAAGTGCTGGGGCGCTTGGCGCTGGCAGCTGAGTCGGTCGGACTCACGGCACTGGGAGCGCTGTTGCTGCGCCTTGCAGATTTGATCTCTGACACGGCGGGCGAAATGTCTCCTGAACAGCGTGCGCTGCTGGAGCAGTTACCGGAACGTGTAACGACCTATCTGGCATGGCCGGCAGATGGCGGCGCCTGCGCCGAGCTGGTGGACATGCTGCTTGATGCAGCCTGGAATACGCCTCTGGCTAACGAGGCGGCAGAAGCATGGATTAGTGCACTGGCCAATGTGGAACTGGTAGAAAGCGATGAACACAAGCCGGAACGTCAGATCGAAGCAACTCCTGCGGATGTCTCCCTGGCGCTGCCTGACGATATCAATGCGGAACTGCTGGATGGCTTGTTGCAGGAGTTGCCAGTGCAGACCAGCGCATTTACGACCGCGATAGAACGCCTGGCAACCGGGCGTGGCAGCGCCAAGGACGTAGAACGCGCCATGCGTGCCGCGCACACGCTCAAGGGGGCGGCCAATACCGTAGGTGTGCGCGGCATTGCCAACCTGACCCATCATCTGGAAGATATTCTGGTGGCGTTGTCCGAGGCCAATGCCATGCCGGACCGGGCACTTGCCAATATGCTGATCAATGCGGGCGATTGTCTGGAAGCAATGAGCGAAGCGCTGATGGGGGTGGGGCCAGAGCCGGAGCAGGCACAGGAAGTGCTGCAGGATGTGCTGGATAGTGCCAACCGCATAGATCACGAAGGCATAACTGGTGGCCAGACTGGCCTTGTGCCCGCTGAGCGGCAAGAGGTCGAGAGGCAGCATGAAGAGCTGGTGCAGGAACAGGGCAAGTCTGAGCCGCTGGCGCCGAATATGGCTCATGCGCTGCGCGTGCCGGCAACCGTGGTAGATGAGCTGCTGCGTTTGTCCGGTGAAACGCTGATCTCAAATTCCCAGATCCAGGAACGCTTGCGCATCACCTCGCAGCAGGCAGAGGGCATCAGGCAGCAAATGCAATCATTTCAGCAACTGGTGACCGAGCTGGAGCACCTGGTGGACGTGCGCGGCGTGGCAGCACCAGAGCAGACTCTGCGCAGGGAAGGGGATTTTGATCCGCTTGAATTTGAGCATTTCAGCGAGCTGCATACGGTGACGCGTCGCCTGGTCGAGGCGGCCAATGATGCGCAGCTGATGCAGAAGCAGGTCAATGAGCAGCTCAATACACTGGAAGACTTGCTGGAGGTGCAGCAGCGTCTGCATATGGATAGTCAGCATGCGGTGATGCGTACGCGTCTGGTTCCGGTCAGCAGCGTGGTATCGCGCCTGCAGCGCAGTGTGCGGCAAACCTGCCGGCTGCTGGACAAGCAGGTTGCCCTCGAAATCAAGGGCGACAACACCAGCATAGACAGCAACGTGTTGAATGAACTGATCGACCCGTTGATGCATATCCTGCGCAATGCGGTTGACCACGGTATCGAGGAGCCGGCGCTTCGCCAGGCAGCCGGCAAGCCGCTCAACGGCAATATCGAACTGAGTTTTGCACGTGAAGGCAATACCATTGTGGTGCGCTGCAAGGATGATGGCGCCGGCCTCGACTATGCGGCGATCCGCCGCATTGCCGAGGGCAAGGGCATGCTGGAGCCCTTGCGGGAGCCTTCATCCGATGAGCTGGCGCGACTGATTCTGGTGAACGGCTTTTCCACGCGCGAGGATGCAACACAGGTTTCCGGGCGCGGCGTTGGCATGGATGTGGTGTACAGCCGGGTGCTGGAAATGAAAGGGACGCTGGCGCTGAATTCACAGCGCGGCACGGGGCTGGCGGTGGAGCTGCGTTTGCCTGCGACATTGCTGTCGGCGCATGCGCTGGTGGTGCGGCATCGTGACAAATTGATCGCCATCTCCAGCCACGGTGTGGAAGATATTCACTACATTACCGTGGACCAGATAGAGCAGCTGGGTACGCAGCGTGTTTACCGCGTCGGTGATGCCGTGCACTCGCTGGTAAAACTGGAGTCCCTGCTGGATCTGCCCGGCGACCGGCGCGAAGCCGACAGATTGGGCTTCCCTGTGCTGCTTACGCGAACTGATAGCGGCGCGACCAAAGGTGTGCTGGTGCAGGAAGTGATCAACGGTCGTGAAGTGGTGCTGAAAAATCTGGGCCGTTATGTGCCGAAAGCAAGGGGAACAATAGGGGCAGTTATTCTGGGCGACGGCAGTGTGGCACCGGTGATCGATCTGGTCGAGTTGTTGCGCACGCCGGCACAGTACGAACATGGCAAAGCCATAGCGCAGATGGCAGGCAAGGTGTCTGACGCATCTGCCCGGTCAGAGGAGGCGGCCGGAGCGCTGACGGCGCTGGTGGTGGATGACTCGCTTTCCGCGCGGCGTGCGGCAGCCAAGGTGATGCAGGATGCCGGATTCAGGGTGCGCACCGCCATAGACGGCCTGGATGCAGTCAAAATGTTGCAGAGTTTTGTCCCCAGTGTGATGGTGGTGGACATGGAAATGCCGCGCATGAACGGAATTGAACTGACCGCGCATGTGCGCGACTCTGCACGCACAAAAAATGTGCCGGTCATCATGATTACCTCGCGTTCGACGGAGAAGCATCGCAAGATGGGCAAGGACGCTGGCGTTAACGTGTACCTGACCAAGCCTTTCAGTGATGAAGTACTGGTTGATCATGTTGGCCGTTTGCTCGGGCAGGAAGCAAGATGAGTGCGGTGATGAGTGGAAGGTTGACCCTGGCTGATCAGAATCAGCGCGCAACTGGCGCCGTGCTGAAAATCGACCTGCTGGACCTGTTGATTCAGCAGGGCGAGATCCGCACGCTGGAGTCGGCTTCCGATGTGGATGGCAGTGATCCTGAGCAAGGAAGTGTGGGCTGGATCAGCTTTGCGCAGCAACGCTGGCCGGTTTACTGCCTGTCGCCGCAGCTGGAGGTGCTGGTCAGCGTGCCCTCGGCCCGCCGCACCTGTGTGTTGCTGGCGCTGGAGCAAGGATACATCGGTGTGCTGTGTGACGATGTGACAATACTTAAACAGGTGAGCGGACAGCTATATGAGCTTCCCGTCGCCATGCGCAGAAATGACACGCCGATCCATGGGGTGATCTCCTATAACCAGGGCATTGCCTGCGTTAGCGACGCAAACCGGCTGGCTGCCCATATCGGCCAGCAAATTCAACGTTCATAGCGCGAAGGGGATGTGATGTCACGAATGAATGCCTGGTTGCTGGACTTGGGTGCTTCTTGCCGGGCGGCAGTAGGGACGCGCGAGCTGCTCCATCTGATTGATGCTCCGGCGACATTTGAACTGCCTTGCACGCCGGCATATTGCCGACACGTCGTGTTCTGGCAGGAGCGCATGCTGCCAGTAATGGATATTACGGCCAGGCTGGGTGAGCTGCCGCAGCACGCGCCATTCCTTGCCATTGTGGGTTATCAACGCCGGCGTGGTGAATATCCGCAATTCGGGGCATTGATGCTGGCCTCACCTCCGCAGCAAGTGGAGGTGAGCGACGAGCAGGCATGCAGATTGCCGGAGGAAAGGCAGGGCTGGGACAAGCTGGCGATTTCCTGTTTCGACTATCGCGGCGACGCCGTGCCGGTACTGAATTTGAGCAGGATTTTTGACGCGCCAGCGACCTAGCATGGCCAGGAATATCCAAGCGCAAGTCAGATAATTTTGCCGAATTGGATCAGGTGGGCGTCTGCGTGTGCGTTTTCCCTGAAAGAGTTGACAGTGGCCTGCTACAAAGTTAAATTGCAAAGCTTAGTATTTAAGTCAACCATAGGAGAAAACCATGGCAGTTCTAGTCGGCAAGGCCGCCCCCGATTTCAATGCTGTTGCCGTAATGGGTAACAACGACATCAATGAAAACTTCAATTTGAAGAAACATATGTCCGGCAAATATGCGGTCGTTTTCTTTTATCCGCTGGACTTTACCTTTGTCTGCCCATCAGAGCTGATCGCGTTTGATCATCGCCTGGAAGATTTCAAGAAGCGCAATGTGGAAGTCATCGGTGTGTCGATCGATTCCCAGTTTACCCACCTGGCCTGGAAGAACACTCCGGTCAACAACGGTGGTATCGGCAAGGTGGGCTACCCACTGGTAGCAGACATCAAGCATGAAATCTGCAAGGCCTATGACGTGGAGGCCGAAGGTGGCGTGGCTTACCGCGGCTCTTTCCTGATAGACCGCGCTGGTGTGGTGCGCCATCAGGTAGTGAACGACCTGCCGCTGGGCCGCAACATCGACGAAATGCTGCGCATGATCGATGCCCTGCAGTTCACTGAAGAGCACGGCGAAGTGTGCCCGGCGGGCTGGAGCAAAGGCAAGGCCGGCATGGGTGCGTCCACGGAAGGTGTTGCCAAGTACCTGGCTGCGCACGCCAAGGAATTGTAAGCGGTTTCAGCATTGCTCTGAAAAAGGCTCCTGCGGGAGCCTTTTTTTTGCAGTTGTGTAAAAATAGCGGCAAAGACGCTCTGATAAAATGAGCGAAGCGAATAAACCGTTCGGTGAAGCTGTTGTACAAATCCACCCGGGCGGCTATTGTCGTTGTTACCATGCTGCAAGCGGAGGCTACGAACTATGGATTCTCAGGCTTCTCTTCAAACGAAGGAGAATACATGCTGACAATACTGGTTATAAATTCAAAGGGTGGTTCGGGAAAAACTACGCTGACCACCAATCTTGCCTGCTACTACGCAAGCAAGAAGTTCAAAACTGCTATTGTGGATTACGATCCGCAAGGTTCCAGCCTGCAGTGGCTGCGCGCTCGCCCCATGCACCTGCACAGCATACACGGGGCCAATGCGGCGCCGGCAAAAGGCAGCGCCGCCTTGCATAGCATGCAGGGGTGGATTCCAAATGACATCGAGGTCCTGGTTGTTGATGCGCCGGCTGGTGCAAGCGGATTGTTGCTGAAAGAACTGGTGCGCCGCTCAAACTACATCCTGATTCCGGTAGCACCTTCACCCATTGATATTCGCGCCACTGCGGATTTCATCAAGGACCTTCTTCTGGTTGGAGGCGCGCGCACCAGCAAGGTGAAGATCGCGGTAGTGGCCAACCGTGTGCGCAGCCGCACCTCAACGGTCTACCAGGCACTGGAACGCTTCCTTAACTCACTGAAACTGCCCTTCCTCACCAGCATCAGCGATTCCGAAAATTATCTCCATGCGGCCCAGAACGGCGAGGGGGTGTTTGAGATGGATGAGTTGGCGACCGCTACAGAAAGGCAGGAACTGATGCCGATTATGAAATGGCTGGATGGGCACTTCCCCAACCGTTTTGGTGTGCGTGCAGAAGATAAAGTCGTCAGCCTGGAGAGTTCCAGAAAATACGCCGCGTACCGCAACACTCAGTAACCCCAAATTCTCCCGTTAACCTTGCGCTATGCGTCGCTATGGCGCGGTGACGCACCACAGCGGATGCCTGCAACTTTTGTCGCCGCAGCATGAAATATTCCGGCTAGAATATTGCAACATTGCATTCGCGGGACTCTCACATGCTGCTCTGGTTCGTCATTGCCTATTGGATCATTTCCATCGGTATCGGTTTGTACGCTGCTACCCGGGTGCACAACACCAAGGACTTCGCCATTGCCGGACGCCAGTTGCCGTTTTACATGGTGACTGCGACAGTGTTTGCAACCTGGTTCGGTTCAGAGACTGTGCTGGGCATTCCGGCTACCTTCCTCAAGGAGGGCTTGCATGGGGTGGTGGCGGATCCGTTTGGTGCTGCGATGTGTTTGATACTGGTCGGTGTGTTTTTTGCTGCGCCGCTATATCGCATGAATTTGCTCACCATAGGTGACTTCTACAAGAAAAAATTTGGCCGTAGTGTGGAAACACTGACTACGATTGCCATCGTTATCTCCTATCTCGGCTGGGTGGGCGCGCAAATTACTGCGCTGGGGCTGGTATTCAATGTGGTATCTGCCGGCGAGATCAGCAAACTGGCGGGGATGTGGATAGGCTCAATCACCATACTCATCTACACGTTTTTTGGCGGCATGTGGGCGGTTGCGGTGACCGATTTTCTGCAAATGATCATCATTGTCATCGGCATGCTGTTTATCGGCCACGAAATCAGTGGTCAGGTAGGCGGGGTAGGCATCGTCGTCGATCATGCGCTGCAGTCAGGGAAATTTTCGTTCTGGCCCGCGCTGGATGCCAGGGAAATCATTGCGTTCACGGCGGCGTGGATCACCATGATGTTTGGCTCAATTCCACAACAGGACGTGTTCCAGCGTGTGCAGTCGGCAAAGACCGAAAAAATTGCCATCTGGGGTTCGGTGTTCGGCGGTGGTATGTATTTTCTGTTTGCCTTTGTGCCCATGTTCCTGGCTTACTCCGCCACGCTGATCGACCCTGGCATGGTGGCGGGCCTGATTGACAGTGATCCGCAGATGATCCTGCCTAACCTGGTCATGCAGCATGCGCCGCTGTTTGCGCAGGTGATGTTCTTTGGTGCCTTGTTGTCGGCAATCAAGAGCTGTGCATCGGCAACGTTGCTGGCACCCTCTGTGACGTTTACCGAGAATATCCTCAAGCCGATGATTGGGCATCGCCTGACGGATCGCGAACTGCTGCGCGCAATGCGTATTGTGACAGTTGTATTTACCGTACTGGTCACGCTTTACGCGATCAACTCGAAGGCCAGTATTTTCAAGATGGTCGAAAATGCCTATCAGATCACCCTGGTGATGGCGTTTGTGCCGCTGGTTGCCGGGGTGTACTGGAAGCGCGCCACCACCCAGGGGGCGCTGGCGGCAATTTTCTGCGGGTTATCGGTATGGCTTTCGATCCTGATTTTCGGTGGTGAAGATCCATTTATCCCGGCCCAGTTTGCCGGCGTTATTGCCAGTGCTGCCGGCATGATTGCCGGGTCGCTGTTGCCCAGTGTGGTGCATGGGCCGTTGCCGCAAGAACCCGAACATGCCTATCTGCATCACCATGCGGCCAGCCATACCGGCCATGTGGCCGAACATCCGCATGCGCCGCACGAATCCCGCTGATGACTGTCATATTCCTGTCACAATTCTTTCATATCATGCTGGAATCTGAATGATAGAGGGCAAAAAAATGACAGCGAATATTCTGCTGGTTGAAGATGAGCCGGCGATACAGGAACTACTGGCTTTTAACGTAACTCAATGCGGTTTTCATGCCATCCAGGCGGGCGATGTGGCCAGTGCCACGGCCGAAATCAACCGCGCCTTACCCGACCTTATCCTGCTCGACTGGATGCTGCCGGATGTGCCCGGTGTGGAATTGGCACGACGCCTGCGCGCAGACCAGCGCACTCGCAACGTCCCTATCATCATGCTGACCGCGCGCACCGATGAGCGCGACAAGGTAATGGGGCTGGAGTCCGGCGCAGATGACTACATCACCAAGCCATTTTCGCCGCGCGAACTGATGGCACGCATACGTGCCGTGTTGCGCCGCCGCGTGCCACAAATGAGCGAAGAAACGGTGAGCGCAGAGGGGCTGGAGCTGTCGCCGGTAACCCACCGCGTGAACGCCAATGGCAGCCCGCTGGATTTGGGGCCGACCGAATTCAGATTGCTGCATTTTTTCATGACGCATGCGGAACGTGTGTACAGCCGGGCACAATTGCTGGATCAGGTGTGGGGAGACCACGTCTTTGTCGAGGAGCGCACGGTGGATGTGCACATTCGCCGCCTGCGCCAGGCCCTGGAGCCATCCGGGCTGGACCGCCTGATCCAGACTGTACGCGGCAGCGGCTACCGTTTTTCGGCCAGCTGATAGCCGTAAAACAGAGAATTCGGATTGCCGTAAACACAGTGCACCGTATAATGGCGCGGCATAATTTTTGAAAGCATGACCGTGTTTGAATTGTGGCAGCGCCCCCTGATATTTCTGCTGATATTGTTCTCGCTATCACTGCTGGTGTGGGCCGCCGCAGATGAGCTGGCGGCAGCCCTGACGTTTGGCGGCATCCTTTTTTTGCGCTGGGTGTATCACGTACGCCATCTGGTCGCGCTCAGCTACTGGTTGCAGGACCCGGAAAGCCGCAACCTGCCCGATGCTTCCGGCCCGTGGGATGAAGTATTTTCGCGCATTTACAAAATGGTACGCGAGCACCGCAAGGAGCGCACCAAACGTGCTGCGGCGCTGCACGACATGGAACAGGCCACCTCGGCCTTGCCTGAAGGTGTGGTCAGCCTGGACCAGACCGATCACATCGAGTGGTGCAACCCGCTGGCGGAACGGCTGCTTGGACTGGATAGTACGCGCGACGTGGGGCAGCACATTACCTACCTGGCGCGGCAGCCGGAATTCGTGGAGTACCTCGCCGCAAAAAACTATAGTGAGCCATTGATCCTGCGCGGCCCGCGCCAGGACGATCTGGTTCTGTCGTGCAAACTGGTCGGCTATGGCGGCAACAAAAAACTGCTGATTACCCGCGATATCACCAGCTTCGAGCGCGTTGAAACCATGCGCCGCGACTTCGTTGCCAACGTTTCTCACGAACTGCGCACGCCGCTGACTGTCGTCAATGGCTTCGTTGAGACCCTGCATGACATGCCCAACCTGGAAAACGAAATGGCGCGCCGGGCGCTGAACCTGATGGGCGAGCAGACCCAGCGCATGGAGCGCCTGGTAGGAGACCTGCTCGCCCTGTCCAAGCTGGAAGACAAGCTCAACGTGCTGCAGGAAGAAGTGCTGGATGTACCCACCCTGTTGCCGCGCTGTT
>JBGPPE010000083.1:0-11818 GCA_041488395.1 Gallionellaceae bacterium | reverse complement strand
CCGAAGGCATGCAGCGCCTCGGCTGGAAGTCTCGCCCGAGCGCGGTGCATGAGCTGCAGGCCGCTGCCGCAGTGGGGCAGATGGGGCTGGTGCATGTGTATGAAAGCTGCTTCAGCGCGCACGAGCTGCGCACCGCACAAGTGCTGCTCACCCATGCAGACCTCACCGACCGCGAGCGTTACCTGAATGCCCGCTCCACCCTGCGCACCCTGCTCACGCTGGGCGTTATCCCCATCATCAACGAGAACGACACCGTCGTCACCGACGAAATCAAGTTCGGCGACAACGACACCCTGGGCGCACTGGTGGCCAACCTGATCGAAGCCGACGTCCTCGTCATCCTCACTGACCAGCCTGGCCTCTACACCGCCGACCCGCGCAAGGACAGCAGCGCCACCCTGGTCAGCCTGGCACAGGCGGGCGATGCCAGGCTGGAAGCAATGGCTGGCGGTGCCGGCAGCGCCATCGGCCGTGGCGGCATGCTCACCAAAATACTGGCCGCAAAGCGCGCGGCACGCAGTGGCGCACATACCGCCATCGCCTCCGGTCACGAAACCAGCGTATTGCCGCGCCTGATGCAGGGCGAGAGCATAGGCACCCTGCTCACCGCGCAGAAAATGTCACTGGATGCACGCAAACAGTGGCTGGCCGACCACCTGCAGGTTGGCGGCAAGATCAAACTGGATCACGGTGCAGTGCAAGCCCTGCGCCATGAAGGCAAGAGCCTGCTGCCCATAGGGGTGGCCGAAGTCAGTGGTGAGTTCCAGCGCGGCTCGGTGGTGGCCATACTGGATGAGCATGGCCAGGACATCGCGCGCGGCCTGAGCAACTACAACGCCGGTGAGGCTCGCCGCATTGCCGGGCACGCCAGCCATGAAATCGAAGCTATCCTGGGATATATCGATGAATCAGAATTGATCCACAGGGATAACCTGGTATTGCTGTAACACAGCATGAATTTGTAGGAGCGGGCCAAAAGTTTTTCGGACAGCCGATAAAATTCTTCTGGTTTTAAACCGCGTAGTAATGGACGCAGCCATAACTCACGCAGTCTTCTGTTTAATGGCGAGTATCGCCTGATTGCGCAGTGTTTTTAACAAGGTCAGTTGCTGCTTGGTCATTTGCAGACTATTGGCCTTTTGCATGTCGGCGTAAATCAGGCCTATCGTTTTCTTGTTCACCACCACCGGCAGCAACAAAAAGCATTGCGAATCGACCGTGCCTTGATACCACTTGGGTATTTTGTTGGCGATGTTTTCTGCACGCACATCCTCAATCACGATATCCAGCCCTTTGTCCGCAGCCAGGTGAAATACGTCCGGCTCGAACGCCAGAGAGAAATGGAAACGCGAGACCAGCGCCGCCACCCCTTCGCCAAAACCGAAGCGTGCCGCCATCCGGTTTTGCTTGTTGTCCCGTATCATGATCAGCACATGCCTGAAGCCCAGGCTGCGGTAGATCGTTTCCAGCACCATGCGCAAGACATCGTTCAGCTGGTAGTCCTCCACCAGCGTATTGGTTACATCCTGGATTCCCGCACTGAGCATTGCCTCAGCCTCCTGCGGCGTCGGCACCGCACTGCTGCCACTCTCGCTGCCCCCCGCATCACTGCCATTGGTCGCGGCGGTATCCAGCGTTGTAACTCCGCTCATCGCATCAGCTGCTGCCTGGGCTGGCGGAGGCGCAGCCTCAATATGGCCGCTCCACTGGCGCACCCTCTTCAGCATCGGGCTCTGCTTGGTATTGATGCCGATCACCACGGAGCGCTTTGACAGCTCCTGCAAACTGTTCTCCAGTGCCTTGGAAAAGATGCTCTCGGAAACCTGAGCGGCGCCCGCATAGCGAGCGCTCAGCTTTTGCAGCGCACCCTCCTTGTCCTTCGGGTCTGTCACCGCCGAGATGGCGCACAGCTCATTGGCCATATTGACCGTCACGCACAACTGGTCGGCATCACTGCCGGGTTTCCTGACCTTCTCCGCCGGCAACTTCTGCATGCCGGCGAGCAGGCGCCCGGGGAAATTCCAGCTCTTGGCGACACCTATCCCCAGATCGTTATAGCTCAGGCCCAGCACCTTGATCGCCGCGCGTTCTTCATCCAATCCCTGATCCTGCATCAGGCGCTCGACTTCCTGGCTCTCTTCAAAGAAATAAAACTTGGCCAGCATCCTGCCCAGATTGTGGAACATCGCGCAGATCATCGACTCTTCCGCATCGCCCACTCGCGTGCCGGGAGACAACCGCGCAGCAATAATGCCGGCAAAAAAAGAACCGATCACCTCGTCTTTCATCTCCTGCGCCTGCGACTTGTTTTGCAGGAATTCCAGCAGGATCAGGCTCATGGCAATGTTGCGCACGGTCTCGAAACCGAGAATGACGACGGCCTTGGAAATGGTGTTAATGCTGCCGCCAAACTGGCCATAGGAAACCGTATTCACCAGCTTGAGCAATTTGTTGGTCAGGGCAAAATCCTGCAGGATGGTCTGCGCCAGCTTGCTGGCACTCTCCGATTCTGAGGCAACAATCTTGTTGATTTCGGTGATGATGCCGGAGAGCGCTGGGAAATCGCTCTTGCTGCGCATGCGCCGCAACAGGAATTCCAGCGTGCTGTGCGAGCCGCTTCCATTCGCGCCCGTCTGGTTGTCGGCAGAAGCATCGAGGTAGTGCAGCAATGCCTGACGCATCGCCAGCGCATCGGGATAGCGCTCCTCCGGTTTCTTCGCGATCGCCTTGAGGATAATCCCTTCCAGTTTTTCATCCACCTTCACGTTGCGGCTGGATGGCGCTTCCGCTTGCTCGTGCGCATTGCGGTTGAAAATCTGGTAAATGTTGCCGCCCTCGATCACGGGGGTGCCGGTGACCATTTCGTACAGCATCATGCCCACCGAAAACTGGTCGGAACTGAATTGCGGACCCTGGGCAGTAATGCACTCCGGTGCCATGTATTGCGGCGTGCCGGTTATCTCACCGGCCGCATCCGGCTGCTGCGAGATAATGCGCGCGATGCCGAAATCCATCACCATGGCCTGCGCGTTCTCGCCCACCATCACGTTGGCAGGCTTGATATCCAGATGCATCACCCCTTGCCCATGGGCACAGGCCAGCGCGTCCAGCACGCTCGCCGCGATGCGCGCCGAATTGGCCAACGGCATGGCACCCGTGCGCTTCAGCATCTGCGCGAGCGTCTCACCCTTGATATAGGCATACACCAGATAGGGCGCACCATCCTGCTCGCCCGCATCATGCAGAGGAATAATACTGTTGTGCTGCAACTTGCTGGCAATGCGTGCTTCGTGCAGCAGCTTGTCAGTTTGCTGGGCCGAACCCAGGCGCAGGGTCTTGATGGCGACCTGACGTTCCAGCTGCGGGTCACGTGCCAGATATACCACGCCCTGCGCGCCACGCCCCAGTTCCCTGATAATTTCAAAACGACCAATCAATTTTGCTGCCATAAGATAAGCACAGGATTAACATAAAAAATTCAAGACCCAATCATAACAGGCTGCAAAGAAAATTCTATCTTCGCGCCACCCGACTAGCACTCCCGTGCAAGCCAGTAGAGCAGTGTCCTTGCCGCTATTCACAGCACTGCAATTCCCGGTATTAAAAAAGGGGAATATCGCCGATAATGCCGGGCTGGAAAGTAACGGGATCGTCCCTTCCGAAACCAACAACACCTTTCAGACCAATATGCCCCTGCTAAGCAACCTGCGCGAAATTCTCCTGGGCAAGTCGCTAGACCCGCTCAATCCGGCCACACGCCATAGCATCGTATTGGTGGCATTCCTTGCCTGGGTAGGGCTGGGGGCCGACGGCCTGTCCTCTTCCTGCTACGGCCCCGAGGAAGCCTTCCTCGCCCTGGGCACGCATACCCAGCTGGGACTCTATCTGGCGCTGGCAACAGCATTGACCGTGTTCATTATCGCGCTGGCGTATAACCAGGTGATCGAGCTGTTCCCCTCCGGCGGCGGCGGTTACAAAGTGGCCACGCGCCTGCTGGGCCCGCATGCCGGACTGTTGTCCGGTGCAGCGCTGATCGTGGACTATGTGCTTACCATCGCCATCTCGGTAGCCAGCGGCGCGGACGCGCTATTCAGCTTGCTGCCCCTGGCGCTGCAAAATCTGAAATTTGCCAGCGAGATTGCCCTGCTTATCCTGCTGATCGTGCTCAACCTGCGCGGCATGAAAGAATCGATCAAGGTGTTGCTGCCGATTTTCATCGGTTTTTTCATCAGCCATGCGCTGCTCATCAGCTATGGCATTTACTTTCACGCCGAGGGGCTGCCAGCGCTGATCCCCAACACACTGAACGAAACCACCTCGCTGGCGCAGCAGACCGGCTGGATCTTCGTGGCCTCGCTGTTCCTGCGCGCCTACTCGCTCGGCGGCGGCACCTATACCGGCATCGAGGCGGTATCAAACAACGTCAACATGCTGAATGAACCGCGTGCACGCACCGGCAAGCTGACCATGCTATACATGGCCCTGTCCCTGGCATTCACGGCAGGCGGCATCATCGTGCTGTATCTGTTGTGGCAGGCCCAGCATGTGGATGGGCAAACGCTGAATGCAATCACCTTCAAGGCCATCATCGCCACCTTGGGCATGCCGGACTGGCTCAGCGGCGGCACGCTGGCACTGACATTGGCGCTGGAAGCGGGCCTGCTGCTGGTCGCCGCCAACACCGGTTTTCTCGGCGGACCTGCGGTAATGGCCAATATGGCCGCAGACTCATGGGTACCGCGCCAGTTTCGCCAACTCTCGTCGCGCCTGGTTACACAGAACGGCATTCTGGTGATGGGCATTGCAGCCCTGCTGATCCTGATCTGGAGCCACGGCTCGGTCACGCTGCTGGTAGTGCTCTACAGCATCAACGTATTCCTCACCTTCAGCTTGTCCTTGCTGGGGCTCTCGGTGCACTGGTGGCGCGAGCGTCGCAGCGTACGCAGCTGGAAACGCAAGCTCGCCCTTTCCCTGCTTGGCCTGATCGTTACCGGCAGCATATTGCTGGTAACACTGGTGGAGAAATTCAGCGAAGGCGGCTGGGTAACGGTGCTGATTACCGGCGTGGTGGTAGCCCTGTGCCTGTTTATTCATAAGCACTATGCCGAAACAAAGGCCAAGTTGCGCGAAGTGGAAAAACTCTTTGAGCAATCGGTACAAATCGACCCCGGCCTGCCCAGGAAGCTCGATCCGGAATTACCCACTGCCATTTTTCTGGTGGACGAACATCGCGGTGTGGGCATACACACCATCATGTGGGTGCTGCGTCTGTTCCCCGGACACTTCAAAAATTTCGTCTTTCTGAGCGCCGGCGAAGTGGATACGCAAAGCTATGATAGCGAGGCCACCATACGCTCCATGCAGTACAAGACTGAAAATGCCCTGTGCTACTTCGCCGGCTTCTGCCGCAGCCACGACCTGCAGGCCACCTGGCGCATGGCGCATGGCACCGATCCGGTGGCCGTGCTGGATAACCTGATTCAGGAAGTCGTTGCCGAATATCCCAACAGCGTGTGCTTCGCTGCTACGCTGATCTTCGCCAAGGACAGCTTCTGGGTACGCTGGCTGCACAACCAGACGGCACTCACCATGCAGCGCCGCATGCATCTGCGCGGGCAGCAGATGGTAATCTTGCCGATGAAGGTCAGCTAGCTTTTTTCGCACCAGCACTTCTTATGGTAAAAAGCAGTATCTGCATCGGTCAGTTACAATGCGAAGCATCATATAGTTGGCTGCGCTAACAAATTCAAAAAAGTGCGAATCACGCACATATCAGCAGCCCTTCCTGAATATGGAAGTTTGAGGAGACTTGAAAATAATGGGGCGTCGAGGGCGCACCTTGATTTCTGCTCGCTCAACATTCATTCTCGAGGTGCACAAATGAAAATTTCATTCAGACAAAGAGAAAGCCCAGCAGGTTTCCCCACTGGGCTTTCGGATACAGACTCAGCCTTTCGGCTTCATCTTTATTGTAGCAACGGCTCTCACCCCGGATGATCTACAACGACTTCATTATCAAGGAGAACGCAATGCCAGGCAAGCAAAAAAATCTCGGCCCACTCACTTTAGGGTTGGATATAGGCATAGCTTCGGTTGGCTGGGCGGTGCTGGGTCAAAACCGCATTGTTGATCTTGGTGTGCGCTGCTTCGACAAAGCGGAAACTGCCAAAGAAGGCGAGTCACTCAATCTTGCCCGGCGCATGGCGCGCCTGTTGCGCCGCCGCTTGCGCCGAAGAGCCTGGCGGCTCACCAAGCTGGCGCGCTTGCTCAAACGCGAAGGGCTGATTGCTGATGCGAATCTGTTCAAAAACAAAATCGAAAAGAACGCGCCCGTTCCGAAATCGACATGGCAGCTGCGCGTGGATGCGCTCGACCGCCCACTGAGCGCCGAAGAATGGGCTCGGGTTATTTATCACTTGTGCAAGCATCGCGGCTTTCACTGGATCAGCCGCGCCGAAGAAAAAGCGGCAGAAGGCGACAGCAAAGGCGAAGGCGGCAAGGTCAAGCAGGGGCTGGCTGGCACAAAAAAACTGATGCTGGAAAAGAGCTATCGCACCGCTGCCGAAATGGTAATGACGGAATTCTTCACACCACGCACAGATGAAAATGGAGAGCCTGTACTGACAAAGAAAACTGGTGAGCCAATTCTGGATGGCGCAGCCCGTAACAAGCAAGGCGACTACAGCAAAGCGCTCTCGCGCATCCTGCTCGGCGACGAACTAAAGAAACTATTTGAACATCAACGCCAACTAGGCAACCCTTTTGCCACCGAAAAACTGGAGGCTGCCATTCTCGGCAACGGCGACCACAAGAGCGGTTTGTTCTGGGCACAGAATCCGGCACTGGCTGGCAACGATTTGTTGAAAATGCTGGGGCATTGCACCTTCGAGAAAAGCGAATACCGCGCACCCAAAGCCAGCTTCACTGCCGAGCGCCATGTCTGGCTTACCCGGCTCAACAATCTGCGCATCGTGGTGGATGGCGAAACACGCCCGTTAAATGAAGTCGAGCGGCGTGCCGCGCTGCCACTGCCTTACCTGCAAGCGGGCGATTTGACCTACAAGCAACTGGGCAGCGCACTCATCAAGGAAGGTTTCTTGCAGAAAGAGGGTTTCAAATTCACCGGGCTTTCCTATCCAACCAGGCAAGCCAGCGAAGAAAAAACCAAAGACCCGGAAACCGCTGCGCTGGTGAAACTTACCGCATGGCAAACCTTGCGCAAGACACTGAAAGATGCCGAATTGGAAACTGAATGGCAGAAAATTTCAACCGACGCGCTAGAAGGCAAACCTGAACTGCTCGACCAGATCGCCTGGGTGTTGAGCGTTTATAAAGACGATGCCGAAGTGGAAGCCGAGCTAGGCAAACTCGCCTTGCCCAACGCCGTAAAAATGGTGGATGCGCTGCTGGATATTCGCTTCGACAAATTCAGCAATCTCTCTCTCAAGGCACTGCGCCAAATCGTGCCGTTCATGGAGCAAGGCCAGCGTTACGACGAAGCCGTCGCCAACATCCCGGAATACGGGCATCACAGCCAGCTGCACGTTGTCGGCACGGGCGAACACAAATACCTGCCGCCGTTCTATTCAGGACGCGACAAAACCGGGCGCATGGTATTCAACGACGACATGGACATTCCGCGCAACCCGGTGGTGCTGCGCGCGCTCAATCAGGCGCGCAAAGTGGTGAATGCGCTCATCAAGGAATACGGCTCCCCGCATGAAGTGCATATCGAAATGGCGCGCGATTTGTCGCGCCCGTTCGACGAGCGCAGCAAGGTCAAAAAGGCTCAGGAAGAATTCCGCGACCTCAACGAAAAAGACAAAGCGCAGTTTGCACAGGACTTCCACATTGTCGGCGCAGTCAAAGGCAAGGAATTCGAGAAGTATCAGCTTTACCGCGAGCAACAGGGCAAGTGCGCCTACTCCATCGAACCGATGGATATTAACCGCCTGTTCGAGCAAGGCTATGTCGAGATCGACCACGCCCTTCCCTACTCGCGCAGCTTCGACGACAGCAAGAATAACCGCGTACTGGTGCTGTCCAAAGAGAACCGCGACAAAGGCAACCGCACACCGTTTGAATATCTCGGTGGCAAAGACAACAGCGAACGCTGGCGACAGTTCGTGGCTTTCGTCGAGTCGAACAAAGCCTATCGCCTCGCCAAGCGCAGCCGATTGTTGCGTAAGGATTTTGGCGAAAAAGAAGCGAAGGAATTCCGCGAGCGCAACCTCAACGACACGCGCTACATCTGCAAGTTTTTCAAAAATTACGTCGAGCAGTATCTGCAACTGCACGAGGACAGCGAAGCCAAGCGCTGTGTGGTATTGAGCGGGCAAATGACCTCCTTCCTGCGCGCCCGCTGGGGGCTGGTCAAAGTGCGCTCCGACTCTGACCGCCACCATGCGCTGGATGCCGCCGTGGTCGCCGCATGCAGCCATGGCATGGTGAAACGCTTGTCCGACTATTCGCGCCGCAAGGAGCTGGAACAGGTACGCGAGGGCTTTGTGGATGTGGACACGGGCGAGATCATCAACCCGGCAATGTTCGAGCAACTCGAACAACACTTCCCCAATCCGTGGCCGCATTTCCGCAACGAACTCGAAGCCCGTTTGAAGCTGGATGATCCAGCACTGCTTCGTGAGGAAATGCAACGCCTCGGCACCTATTCGGAAGAGGCATTGCAGGCAGTGCATTCGCTGTTCGTCTCGCGCGCACCACAGCGGCGTAACAGCGGCGCGGCACACAAGGACACCATCTACGCACAACCAGAGCGATTTGTCGCGCAAGGCGGCGTCACGCAAAAAGTGCCGCTCTCCAGCCTGAACTTGAAAGACCTCGAAAAACTGATCGACCCGCACCGCAACGAAAAACTTTATGCCGCCATTCGCACCCGGCTGGAACAACACGGTGGCAAAGGCGACAAGGCATTCCCGGCCAGCAACCCGCTGCGTAAACCCGACAGCGCAGGCAATCCGACCGGGCCGATCGTGCGCGGCGTGACGATGGTAATCGACAAACTGTCCGGCATCCCGATTCGCGGCGGCATCGCCAAGAATGACAGCATGGTGCGCGTGGATGTGTTCACCAAGGCGGGCAAATTCCATCTTGTGCCGGTGTATGTGCATCACGCTGTGGCAAAGGCATTGCCTAACCATGCGATTGTGGCGTTCAAGGATGAGGATGAATGGACAGCGATTGACGACAGCTTCGGTTTTTGTTTCTCGCTGCACCCAAATGATTTAGTGAGAGTTCAGCAGAAGGGTAAACCCACGATCCTTGGCTATTACTCAAGCTGCCACCGTGGCACAGGAAATATCAATCTCTGGGCACATGACCGTAACCTGCAAGTTGGCAAAGACGGAATGATTGAAGGCATTGGCGTTAAAACTGCATTGAGTTTCGAAAAGTTCAATGTGGATGTCCTCGGCAACTGTTATCCCGCCCCGCCGGAGATGCGCCGTGACATGGCGTAGCGTCGTCATCTCGCGTCCTGCGAAGCTGCGGCGCGAGCAGTTTCGGCTTGCCATCGAGCAGGAGAAAACCGCCTTCGTGCCGTTCGAGGACATCGCCGTAATTGTGCTCAACCACCGCGAGATCACGCTCACCCATCCGGTGCTGTCGGCCTGCGGCGAATACGGTATCAGCCTGTTCGCCACGGGTGACACGCACCACCCCAGTGGCGTATTCCTGCCTTTTCTGCCGCATTCACGCGCCACGCGCTGGCTGCGTTTGCAACTGGATTTGCCGCGCCCAGTCGCCAAACAGGCGTGGGCGTCCATCATCCGCAGGAAGATAGCCAACCAGTCCGCCTGCCTGCACTTGCTCCGGCGCGACGGTATGGACAGGCTGGATTCTTACGCACGGCGTGTGCGATCCGGCGATGCGGGTAATCTGGAAGGACAGGCCGCCGCCTATTATTTCGTGCAGCTTTTCGGCAAGGGGTTTCACCGCGAGCAGGCACGGTTTGCCAATGCCGCGCTGGATTATGGCTATGCCGTATTGCGCGGCACTATTGCGCGTGGCCTGGTGGCGCACGGCCTGTTTCCCGCGCTGGGGCTGTTCCACGCCAGCGAACAAAATGCCTTCAATCTGGCCGACGATGTGATCGAGCCGTTCCGCCCGCTGGTGGATTTATTTGTATCGAAAATGACACCACAGCCCGACGACGAATTGCACCCGGAAGACAAAGTAGCTCTGGTCGGCTTGCTCAACGTGGATGTGGGCATGCCACGCGGAAAAATGTCCGTGCTTTCCGCCATCGAGCACACGATAGAGAGCCTGGCCCGTGTATATGACGGCGGCAGCGAAACGCTGCTGGAATTGCCCACGCTAATTGGATTGGAACAGCACCGCTTGGAGTGCTAAACCATGAGCACGGAGACAAGACGATTTATGCGCTTGCTTGTGTTTTTCGATCTTCCCGTTGTCACCAAGGACGAACGCCGCGCCTACACGCTGTTTCGCCGTTTTCTCATCAACGACGGCTACGACATGATCCAGTTCTCGGTGTATGGCCGCATCCTGAACGGCAACGATGCGCTGGAAAAACACATGAAGCGATTGGTAAACAGCCTGCCACCGGAAGGCTCTGTGCGCTGCCTAACCGTCACTGAAAAGCAATATGCCAGCATGAAAATGCTGGTCGGCCTGCCACTTTTCCAAGAAAAAGCGCTCAAGGTCAACCAAATGCTGCTGTTCTAAAGCAAGATTTTCAAAGCAGAACGCCCGCCCAGCCTAAGCTGGACGGGCGTTTGCTTGAGGGCTATTGTAGAGCATCCGGGGTGAGAGAGGGAGCTACAACGCATCAAGAACGAAGCGTACACCGGCCGCGATTGTAGAGCATCCGGGGTGAGAGAGGGAGCTACAACACCTGCGGTTTGCGGGTATCCACGCACCCCATTGTAGAGCATCCGGGGTGAGAGAGGGAGCTACAACCTGGATCATGCAGGTGATCAGTGAAATGTCATTGTAGAGCATCCGGGGTGAGAGAGGGAGCTACAACAATGAAACAGTGACAGTGGTCGCAACCATTATTCAGCCCCTCCCATCTCCGCCATCACTACTTCGCGCGCCTGCGGCACCCCGCAGCGCACGCGGTATTTTTCCGCAAAGGGGGCATCTGCTGCCATCACGTCAAAAAGGCCCAACGATTGTGGGCAGCGCTGGCACACGCTGGCAATGCTTACCAGCCGGTAGCTTCTATCCGGGCAGGTGGTCAGCGCATTGGGGGGGATGTCGATCTCTTGTATTTCGGTTGGGGTATCCATTGCGTCCTCTCAAATAATGACGTAGCCATCGGTGCCGTCGCTCATCTTGCCGGCGGCATCGCTGATGTGGGCATAGGTGGTATCGGTTGGGTAATCGGGGGTACCATCCGGCGCGATGAAAGCGGGGCGCCCGGAAAAATTCGTACTCACCGCCTCGATCTGAATATTTTTATTGGACAGATACTTGGTCACCCGCATGCGAGTGGCTACCGGGTTGCCGGCGAAGTCGGTTTTTTTGCGGGTGGTCAGGTCGATCAGCCCGGCCAGGAGCACTTCGTTGCGAGGGTCCAGGCTGAGGGCCGCCTTGAAGGGCGCATCGCGCAGGCGATTAACCCGGCGCGCCACCATGCTCAGGGCAAATAGCTGATTCTGCGCGGTGAGCCAGCGGCTGAATTTCATCTGGCCGACAACGCCGTTGTATTCATTCGGACCTTCTGCTGGGCTATCGATATAGCCCGCAATGTCTGCAAAATTTTTGCTCTCACTCATATTGGCGGTAGCAGAATATGGATCAAATGCCAGAAATGTGCGGGTGATGCGCAGGCTAT
>JBGPPE010000082.1:0-11847 GCA_041488395.1 Gallionellaceae bacterium | reverse complement strand
TTTGCAGCAACGACTATCTCGGCCTCGCCCAACACCCGCAATTGATCGCAGCGTTGCAGCAGGGCGCGCAGCAGTATGGCGTCGGTTCGGGCGCCTCGCATCTGGTAAGCGGCCACTTCGCCAGCCACCACGAGCTGGAGCAGGCGCTCGCTGACTTCGTCGGCAAGCCGGCCGCGCTGACCTTCTCCACTGGTTATCTCGCCAACCTCGGCGTGGTGCAGGCGCTGGTGGGGCGCGGTGACACCGTGTTTGCCGACAAGCTCAATCACGCCTCGCTCAACGACGCCATGCTGCTGGCGCGCGCGGAAGTGAAGCGCTATCGCCACAACGATGTGGCGCAGCTCGCGCAGCAGCTGGCGCAATGCGAGAGTGGGCGCAAACTGGTGCTCACCGACGCGGTGTTCAGCATGGATGGCGATCTCGCCCCGCTGCCGGAAATTCTGGCGCTGTGCGAACAGCACGATGCCTGGCTGCTGGTGGATGATGCGCACGGCTTCGGCGTGCTGGGTGAACAGGGCAGGGGGGCCTTGTCGCATTTCAAGCTGGCCTCACCGCGCATCATCTACATGGCGACACTGGGCAAGGCGGCGGGAGTGTCCGGCGCCTTCGTCGCCGCCGAAGAAATCGTAATCACCACCTTGCTGCAAAATGCGCGCAGCTACATCTACACCACCGCCAGTGCACCGGCGCTGTCCATTGCGCTGCAGGCCAGCTTGCGCCTGATCAGGGATGAGGACTGGCGGCGTGAGCGCCTGCAGCAGCTGATCGCACAACTGCGCAGCGGTCTGCGCGAGCTGCCGTGGGCGCTGCTGCCCTCGGACACACCGATACAGCCGCTGCAGGTCGGTGGCAATGAAGCGGCGCTCAGCTTGAGCGACGGCCTGCGCGCACGCGGTATCTGGGTGCCGGCGATCCGCCCGCCTACCGTGCCGCAGGGCACGGCGCGCCTGCGCATTTCCCTGTCGGTAGCGCATACTGAACAGGACGTCGCACAACTGATCGAGGCACTGCATGAGCTTGCACGGGAATTGTAAATTCGCGCAGCGATGCGATTGCCCCCTCGCCCGCTTGCGGGAGATAACCAGCGACTTGCCCGCTTGCGGGCTTAGTCGAATGGCTAGTAGTTCCATCAGGGTTGGGGAGAGGGGAATGGGTATGGCGGATGTCGGTATGGATGGGAGAGATGGTTGCCATGCACATTGAAGCGCAGGGCGAAGGCGCGCCGCTGCTGCTGATCCACGGCTGGGGTATGCACAGCGGCATGTGGGGCAAGCTGGCGGTGCAACTGGCGCAATCCTGCCGTGTCTACACAGTAGATCTGCCTGGACATGGCAAGAGTGAGTCCAGCGTACCCTATCATCTGGATGGGCTGGTAGAGAAATTACGCGAGCATTTTAACGAGACAATCACGCTGTGCGGCTGGTCGCTGGGCGGGCAGGTGGCCATGCGCTGGGCGCAGCTGCATCCAGCGCAAATCGACAGGCTGGCGCTGCTCGCCACCACGCCCTGTTTTGTGCAGCGCGAGGGCTGGGACTGTGCCATGGCGGCAGACACGCTGCAGGAATTTGCCGCCTCCCTGCTGCAGAACCATGCGCTGACACTGCGCCGTTTCCTCGCCCTGCAGGTGCGCGGCAGCGAGGACGAACGCGAGCTGCTGGCCGACCTGCGTGCGCAGCTGTTCAGCCGCGGCGAGCCGGACGTGGCTGCACTCAAGGGCGGGCTGGAGATTCTGCGCGACACCGATTTGCGCGCTGCCTTGCCGAGCCTGACGCAGCCCACCCTGGTGCTGGCCGGCGAACGCGACACCATCACACCGCTGGCTGCCGCGCAATACACCGCGCAGGCGCTGCCCAACGCGAACCTGCTGAGTATCAAGGGGGCGGCGCATGCGCCATTCCTGTCGCATCCGCAGATCGTGCTGGAAGCGCTGCAGAATTTTATGGATACACGGCAAGCATGAACGAATTCGAAATAGACAAACGCGAGGTGCGTCGCGCTTTCAGCCGCGCTGCCGGGCAATATGACGCCACCGCGGTAATGCAGCGCGAAGTGTGCACGCGCATGCTGGAGCGGCTCGACTACATCAAAAAGCAACCCGCCCGTGTGCTCGATGTGGGCTGTGGCACCGGCTGGGGCACGCGCCAGCTGGGGCGGCGCTATCCCGACGCACACGTAGTGGCGCTGGATATTGCCATCGGCATGCTGCAGGCCGCACGCGGTACCTCGAGCTGGTGGCGCAAGCTGTTTGCCGGCAATGCGCCGCGCTATCTGTGCGGCGATGTCGAAGCGTTGCCGCTGGCGGCGCAGAGCGTCGAGCTGGTGTGGTCCAACCTCGCGTTGCAATGGTGCAACGACCTGCCCGCCACCTTTGTCGAGCTGCAGCGCGTGCTGAAACCGGAAGGCCTGCTGATGTTTTCCACCTTCGGTCCGGATACGCTGAAAGAGTTGCGCATGGCTTTTAGCGGTGTGGATACGCACAACCACGTGAACCGCTTTACCGACATGCACGACATCGGCGACATGCTGCTGGCGGCCGGTTTTGCCGAGCCGGTGATGGACATGGAATACATCACCCTGACCTATCAGGATGTGCGCGCGCTGATGAACGAGCTGCGCGCCATCGGTGCGCACAATGCCACCTCCGGGCGCGCCAGCGGCATGATGGGCAAGGCGGCCTGGCACCAGGTGCTGGAAAACTATGAACGCCTGCGCCGCGAGGGCAAGCTGCCGGCCACCTACGAAATCGTCTATGGCCACGCGTGGAAGCCGCAACCTAAAATAGCGGCGGACGGACGCGCGATAATTCGGACGGATTTCAGACTATGAAAAACCACTTACCACAGAGACACAGAGACACAGAGAAAGACAAAAACATATCGAATGTTATGCTGCTCACCAGCTTGTCACAGCCGCTTGCTGCGCCAACTTTCTCAATTTTTCTTAAGGTTTTCTCTGTGTCTCTGTGTCTCTGTGGTGGAGGTTTGCAATGAGTTACTTCATCACCGGCACCGACACCGGCGTCGGCAAAACCCTGATCAGCTGCGCGCTGCTGCATGCCTTTGCCGCGCAAGGGAAGAGCGTGGCCGGCATGAAACCGGTGGCAGCCGGTTGTGAAGACGACCAGCCGAATGAGGACGTGCAGCAGCTGCGCGCGGCCAGCAACGTACTGGCGACCCTGGGCCAGATCAACCCCTACAGCTTCGTGCCGGCGGTGGCGCCGCACATTGCCGCGCGCAACTCGGGCGTGCGCATCGAGCTGGCGCGCATCGCACGCTCCTATCACGAACTGGCCGCGCAGGCCGATGTGGTGATCGTTGAAGGCGTCGGCGGCTTTCGCGTGCCGCTCAACGAGAAGCAGGACACTGCCGATATGGCGGTCGAACTGGGCCTGCCGCTGATCCTGGTGGTGGGCATGCGCCTGGGCTGCCTCAACCATGCGCTGCTCACCGAACGTGCCATTGCCGAGTGCGGGCTAAAATGCGCGGGCTGGGTGGCGAACGTGGTCGATCCCGACATGGCCATGCTGCAGGAAAATATCGAGGCGCTGCAGTACCGGCTTACCGCACCGTTGCTGGGTGTGATTTCCCGGCAGGCTCAACCGGATGCGCGGTGGGCGGCTGGCTTTCTGGATTTGGAGTTGTTGGATGGAAAAACCATTGATCCACAGATTACGCAGATTGACGCAGATTCCAAACGGCAGATGTCCTAAATCTGCGTCAATCTGCGGATAAGGCTTTTATGAATGAATTCAGTTTGATCGCGGTATTTTTTGTTGGCCTGCTGGGTGGGGTGCACTGCCTCGGCATGTGCGGCAGCATCGTTGGCGTGTTCACTGCGCAGGTGCCGCAACAGCAGGCACGCTGGCCGTTTCATCTGGCCTACAGCAGCGGCCGCATCGCGAGCTATGCGCTGGCGGGTGCGCTGGTCGGTGCCTTGGGTAGCGCGGGCTTGCTGCTGCGCGATGTGGTACCGGTACAGCACCTGCTGTTTGCCCTGTCCAGCCTGATGCTGATTGCGCTGGGTCTGTATCTGGCCGGCATCTGGGGCATGGTACGCGCCATCGAGCAGGCGGGTCGCGGTTTGTGGCAACGCCTGCAGCCGTATACTGCGCGCCTGCTGCCGGTGCATACACTGCCGCGCGCGCTGGGGCTGGGCGCGCTGTGGGGCTGGCTGCCGTGCGGGCTGGTGTATAGCGTGCTGATCACTGCACTGGCCAGCGGCAGTGCGCTGCAGGGTGCGCTGATCATGCTGGTATTCGGATTGGGTACATTACCCAATCTGCTCGCAATTGGTTTATTCTGGGAACGTTGCCGTCACTGGGTACAGGCGCCGCGCGTGCGTTTGCTGGCCGGCGTGCTGGTGATGGCTTTCGGTGTGTATGGCCTGTACAAGGTGGGCTATACCTTTGCAATCAACGGATGGAGTGGCAGCTGTCATGTTCCTGCATAAACGTTTATTCCTGCTCACGCTGCTCATTTCACTGGCGCTGATCGCTTGCGGCGAGCCCAAGCTCCCTTCCCCATACCAGGCCAATGACGTCAGCGCGCAATATGCGGGGGCGGATTTTCATCTGACCGATGCCAGCGGCAAGGCGCGCAGTCTGGCGGATTTTCGCGGCAAGGTGACGGTGCTGTTCTTTGGTTATACCCATTGCCCGGATGTATGCCCCACCACGCTGGCCGACATGGCGCAGGTGATGAGCCTCTTAGGCAAGGAGGCCGACAGGGTGCAGGTGCTGTTTGTGACACTGGACCCGGAGCGCGACACGGCGGCATTGCTGGCGCAGTATGTGCCGGCCTTTCACCCCGCCTTCATGGGGCTGCGCGGCGATGCGCAGGCCACCGCGGAGGCCGCCAAAGCCTTTGGTGTGGTCTACCAGAAACAGGTCAATAAAAGTGGCTACACGCTGGACCATACTGCGGGCAGCTATCTGATCGGCCCCAGCGGCAAGCCTGTGCTGCTGGCGCCTTATGGACAGCGCGCCGAGCTGCTGGCGCAGGACATCCGGCTGCTGCTGGCCAGCGCGCGCTGATCAAACGGACATGACCGTCCTTGAATCCCAGCTGAGTAACCTGCGCTTTCACATCGATGAGGGCAATCTGCGCCTGCGCGCAGACCAGCTGCGCGCGCGCCTGAAGATGTACCCCACCATGGTGGTTGGGCAGATGTTGCTGGAACCGCTGTTTGTCGCGCTGCTCTGGAGCCAGTGCAGCCACGAAACGTTGCTGAGCTGGCTGGGTGTCATGTTTGCGGTGCATGCCGTGGAGATGTTCGGCTGGTCGCGTTACAAGACGCAACTCGAGAGCGTCGAACAATGCCGGCAGTGGAACATCCGTTTTACTCTGTATGCACTGGCTGTGGGGCTGACGTGGGGCAGTGTTGCAGCATGGTTCTTTCCGCAGGAGCTGGCTTACCAGGCGCTGCTGATCTGCGTGGTGCTGGGCCTGGCAGCGGGTGCGGTGACGATGAATGCGGTGCACCCGCCTTCACTGTATGTCTACGTGCTGTGCGTCACCTTGCCCTTGTTGCTGCGCCTGGTCTGGGCGGGCGACTCTGCCCACTGGATTCTGGCCGGCATGCTGCTGCTGTTCCTGCTGACGGTGCTGAGTGCGGGGCGTGAACTGAGCCGGACTTTCTGGACTGCACTGCTGCGGCGCTACGAGAATGATTCGCTGATCCAGCAACTGACCGAGCAGAAAGCCCGCGCCGAGACTGCCAGCCGCGACAAATCGCGCTTTCTGGCTGCGGCCAGCCACGATTTGCGCCAGCCGCTGCAGGCTCTGGTGCTATTCAGCGAGGCGCTGCAAGAGGCGGCCCATGAGAAAGCCACCTCACATCTGGCCGGGCAGATCGGTAAATCGGTAAGCGCGCTGGTGGACATGTTCGATGAGTTGCTGGATGTTTCGCGGCTGGATGCGGGGGTGGTGCAGGTGCGCCACCAGCATTTTGAGCTGCGCGACCTGTTTGACCGCCTGTATGTGGATTTTGCGGCGCAGGCGCATGCCAAAAAAATAATCCTTGAGGTGCCGACGTGCGAGCATGTCGTGCACAGCGACCCTTCCTTGCTGGAACGCATCCTGCGCAACCTGGTTTCCAATGCCATCCGCTACACGCATGCAGGCAGGGTGCAGGTGCTGTGCGAGTGTTCAGAGAACAGGCTGAGGCTGGCGGTCAAGGATAGTGGGGTCGGCATCAGTGCAGAAAATCTGCCACACATTTTTGAGGAATACTATCAGGTCAACAACCCGCAACGTGACCGCCGCCTGGGGCTGGGCCTGGGCCTGGCCATTGTGCGGCGTCTGGCAGCTTTGCTGGAATGCAAAATCGGGGTGCAGTCGGAGCCGGGCAAGGGCTCGCAATTCGCTTTTAACTTGCCGCTGGGTGAGGCTGCGCAGCGCTCGCAGCCATTTGTACCGAGCTATATGCAGAATGATTTGCGCGGTGTGAAAGTGGCACTGGTCGAGGACGACCAGGACATACGCAACACGCTGGTTGAGCTGATGGGGCAATGGGAATGCCAGGTCACGGCCGGAATGCTGCCGGACGAGGTGATCAGCAGCCTGCAGGCAAGCGGGGCGCGCCCGGATATACTGGTTTGCGATTACCGCTTGCCGCAGGGGATGAACGCATTGCATGTCATCAGCCAGGTGCATGGGCTGTGGGGGAAAGAGATTCCGGCGCTGGTGCTGACCGGAGATACCGAGCCGCAAACGCTGCTGGAAATTCAGGGGAGTGGCGCGCAGCTGCTGCACAAGCCGATCACCCCGGCGCGTTTGCGCTCGGTCATGCATTTTGCGCTGCACGGAGATAAATAGATGGGCACAGCCGGCCCTGATTTTGCGGCAAGAGGGGGAGGAAGCATTCCCGCGAAATGGTATGATAATAACAATATGCTAGGGGGATAAAGAAATGAAATTGCAGGTTTTGCTGGCAGATGACCATGCCCTGTTTCGCGACGGGATGCGCTACGTATTGCAGCAGCTCAGCGATGAGGTCGAGATTCTCGATGCCGGGAATTTTGCCGATGCGCTGGCACTGGCTGCGGCGAACCCTTCCCTTGATCTGGTCCTGCTGGACCTGAATATGCCCGGCAGCGATGGTGTGACTTCCATACGCATCTTTCACCAGCGCTTTCCCGGCATCCCTCTGGTGGTGGTGTCCGGCTCCGATCAGCGCACGGACATCGAGTGGGTGATGGAGTACGGCGCCATGGGTTTTATTTCCAAGATGTCTTCCGGCAAGATTATGGTGAATGCCTTGCGCATGGTGCTGGATGGCGGTATTTACCTGCCGCCGCAGTTGCTGGCACAGTCCATGGCCGCCATGGGGCACGCCGAACCTGCCAGGAATACCCCGCAGATCAATACGCATGGCCTGACCAGGCGCCAGATGGAGGCGCTGCAGCACCTCGCCGCCGGCCTGTCGAACAAGGAGATCTCGGCAAAAATGAACCTGGCCGAGGGCACGGTCAAGGTGCACGTCGCCGCGGCATATCAGGTGCTGCAGGTAAATAGCCGTCTGGATGCTGTGGTCAAGGCCCGCAACCTGGGGTTGATCGAGCAAACGCAGGGGAATGTGCATGAAGGTTAGGGCGTCACTGCAAGCCAGTCTGTCAGCTGCTTGTCTGCTGCGGGTGTAATGTCAATGAAGCAATCCACTCCGCTGCGCCAATCCACCCCCCTTCCCGAACGTCTTGCCAGGTTGTTGCGCGAATCGCGCTGGCTGTTGCTGGTGGCCGCAGCGGTCTATCTCATTCTTATCCTGCATGGCTATGATCGCACTGATTCCTCCTGGTCGCACAGTGGCAGCGAAACCGTAACGCATAATCCGGGTGGCGTGTTCGGCGCATGGCTGGCCGATGTCATGCTGTACATCTTCGGTTTTTCCGCGTGGTGGTGGGTGGTCATCCTGATGCAGCGCGTGTGGGCCAGCTACCGCACCCTGCACCCGGAAGATGAGGCAGCGGACAGCCTGTTCGACAAGCGTGCCCTGTGGCTGGCGCTGCTCGGTTTTGCCGTGCTGCTGCTATCCAGCAGCGCGCTGGAAGCGATGCGACTGTATAGCTGGAAAGTGGCCCTGCCGCTGGCGCCGGGCGGTATGCTGGGTGCGGTGCTGGGCAATGGCCTGGCGCATATACTGGGCTTTACCGGCGCAACCTTATTGTTGCTGGTGTTGATGGCCACCGCCTTCAGCCTGTTCAGCGGCCTGTCCTGGCTGCGTCTGGTCGACTGGCTGGGTGCGCGCATCGAGACGTTCTACCTGTGGGCGCGCATTGCCTGGCAGACCAGGCAGGACAAGCGCATCGGCGCGCAGGCGGTGAGCGAACGGCACGCGGTGGTAGAGGAAGAAAAGAAACGCGTAGAAGAGCATCTGCCCATCCACATCGAACAGCCGATATTTGAAGTGCCGCAATCCAGCCGCGTCGTGCAGGAAAAGCAGACTTCATTGTTTGCCGAAATGCCCGACTCCGAACTGCCGCCGCTGCACCTGCTCGACCAGGCCAGCGGCGAGGTGGAGACCATTGCTGCCGACACGCTGGAATTCACTTCGCGCCTGATCGAACGCAAATTGAAAGACTTCGGCGTGGAAGTGAAAGTGGTGGCCGCCTATCCCGGCCCGGTGATCACGCGCTACGAGATCGACCCGGCGGTGGGGGTGAAGGGCAGCCAGATCACCAACCTGGTGAAAGACCTGGCGCGTGCCCTGTCGGTAGTGAGCCTGCGCGTGGTGGAAACCATCCCGGGCAAGGCCTATATGGCGCTGGAGCTGCCCAATCCCAAGCGCCAGATCGTGCGCCTGTCCGAGATCCTCAGCTCGCAGGCCTATGCCGAGATGAACTCGGCGCTGACCCTGGTGATGGGCAAGGATATTTCCGGCAAGCCGGTGGTGGCCGACCTGGCCAAGATGCCGCACGTGCTGGTGGCCGGTACCACCGGCTCGGGCAAATCGGTGGCGATCAACGCCATGATTCTTTCCCTGCTTTACAAATCCACACCGCAACAGGTGCGCCTGCTGCTGATCGATCCCAAGATGCTGGAGCTGTCGGTGTATGAAGGCATCCCGCACCTGCTGGCGCCGGTGGTCACCGACATGCGCCAGGCTGCCGCCGGCCTTAACTGGTGCGTGCAGGAAATGGACAAACGCTACCGCCTGATGTCGGCGCTGGGCGTGCGCAACATGGCCGGCTACAACCAGAAAGTGCGCGACGCGGTCAAGGCCGGATCGCCGCTGACCAACCCTTTCACGCTGACGCCCGAGCACCCCGAGGCGCTGGAAGAGATGTATTTCATCGCGGTATTTATCGACGAGCTGGCCGACCTGATGATGGTGGTGGGCAAGAAGGTGGAAGAGCTGATTGCGCGCCTGGCGCAGAAGGCACGGGCCTCCGGTATCCATCTGGTGCTCGCCACACAGCGCCCGTCGGTGGACGTGATCACTGGTCTGATCAAGGCCAACGTGCCGACGCGTGTATCGTTCCAGGTGTCGAGCAAGATCGACTCGCGCACCATCCTCGACCAGATGGGGGCAGAAGCCTTGCTGGGTCAGGGCGACATGCTCTACCTGCCGCCCGGCAGCGGTCATCCGCAGCGCCTGCACGGTGCCTTTGTGTCGGACCAGGAAGTGCATCGCGTGATCGAGCACATCAAGTCGCTGGGGCCGCCGCAATACATCGATGACGTGCTGAGCGTGCAGGAAGAAGGCGATGGTGGGGATATAGAGGGGCTGGGCGGCGATGCCGAGTCTGACCCGCTCTACGACCAGGCCGTCGAGATCGTGGTGAAATCACGCCGCGCTTCCATCTCGCTGGTGCAGCGCAACCTGCGCATCGGCTACAACCGCGCGGCACGCCTGGTAGAACAAATGGAAAAGGCCGGCATCGTCACGCCGATGCAGAGCAACGGCAATCGCGAAGTGCTGTCGCCGGCCAGACAAGAATGAGAGAAACAATTAACCACAGAGACACAGAGGCACAGAGAAAAGCAAACATCAAGAACAGATGATGTTCAGGTTTGGTTACTCTTGATTTTCCTCTGTGTCTCTGATGGAACTTCTAGCCATTCGACTAAGGCTGGCAATAATGCCAGCCAAGTCGCTGGTTATGTGCCTCTGTGGTGAAAGGTTTTGAAGTTGAAAAAATTTATTTTTGTATTAATGATCGCGCTGTATTCAGCCATTGCCCATGCCGGCGCCAGCGACAAGCTGCGCAATTTCATCGCCGCCAGCCATTCCGGCCAGGCCAATTTCACCCAGGTGATTCAGGACAAGGATGGCAAGCGCATCCAGTCGGCCTCGGGCACCATGCAGTTCGTGCGCCCCGGCAAATTCCGCTGGGTCTATCAGAAACCGTACGAGCAAATCATCGTCGGCGATGGCGCAAAATTCTGGATGTACGACGTGGACCTGAACCAGGTCACGGTGAAAAAACTCGATGCCGCGCTGGGCAGCAGCCCGGCGGCATTGCTCTCGGGCAACAACGAGATCGAACGCGCTTTTGTGCTGAGCGACAGCGGCACGAAAGACGGGCTGGACTGGCTGGAAGCGCATGCCCGGGCACGCGACAGCAGCTTCGAAAAAATCCTCATGGCCTTCAATGCGCAGGGCGAGCTGGCGGTGATGGAGCTGCGCGATGCCTTTGGTCATACCACCTTGCTCACCTTCAGCCAGATGCAGCGCAATCCAAAACTGTCTGCGCAACTGTTCAAGTTCGTGCCGCCCAAGGGGGCGGACGTGCTTGGGGAATAATTGTTGAAAACCTCTCACCACAGAGACAGAGCGTGTGTTGTTGGGAATTTAGGCCCTTACAACCACGGCCTACCCCTTGCGGGTACAGAGACACAGAGAACACCTGATTTCAATTGTCAGGATGTATCTCTTGTTGGGATTTTGATTTTCTCTGGTTTTGTCTCTGTGTCTCTGTGTCTCTGTGGTGGGGTTTATGCTGTTTGATTCTCCGCAACCCGCCGCACCCCTCGCCGAACGGCTGCGCCCCAAACATATCGACGAGGTCATCGGCCAGTCGCATCTGCTCGGGCCTGGCAAGCCGCTGCGCATGGCGTTCTCTTCCGGCAAGCTGCATTCGATGATACTTTGGGGGCCGCCGGGTGTGGGCAAGACCACGCTGGCGCGGCTGATGGCCTCGGCTTTCGATGCCGAGTTTGCGCCGCTGTCGGCGGTGCTCTCCGGCGTGAAAGACATCCGCGATGCCATCGCGCAGGCGCAGCACACCCTGCAACAGAGCGGTCGCCACACCATCCTGTTTGTGGACGAGGTGCACCGCTTCAACAAGTCACAACAGGATGCCTTCCTGCCTTTTGTCGAACAGGGCCTGGTGACCTTTATCGGCGCCACCACCGAAAATCCCTCCTTCGAAGTGAACAGCGCGTTGCTGTCGCGTGCCCAGGTCTATGTGCTGCAATCCCTCTCTGCAGCCGAGCTGGAGCAGCTGTTCGAGCGCGCACAGCAAGAGGCGCTGCAGGGCGTGCAATTCGAGAAAGAGGCGAAGGAGCGCATCATCGGCTATGCAGATGGCGACGCGCGGCGCCTGCTCAATGTGCTGGAGCAGCTGCACACCGCCGCAGAAACATCCGGCGTGAGCAAAATAGACAGCGCTTTCCTCGATAATACTCTGGCGCAAAACCTGCGCCGCTTCGACAAGGGCGGCGAAGCGTTTTACGACCAGATTTCCGCGCTGCACAAGTCGGTGCGCGGCTCCAACCCGGATGCCGCGCTGTACTGGATGGTGCGCATGCTAGATGGTGGCGCCGATCCGCTCTACGTCGGCCGGCGGCTGGTGCGCATGGCCATGGAAGACGTAGGCCTTGCCGATCCGCGCGCGCTGCGCCTCGC
>JBGPPE010000081.1:0-11878 GCA_041488395.1 Gallionellaceae bacterium | reverse complement strand
TGTGTTTGTAGCGCGCCATTGGCATCTCCAGAATATCTTCTCACCCTTCGACCTTGATATTTGGTTTGGTTCACGGCACGATGCACTTATGTTGATACTTTTTCTACAACTTCGTTAGAGATTACGAGATGAACAAATTGGCTGAAGCTTTGATCTTGGCAATTCATCACATAGATTCCAGGCGCGGAGTTGATGACGATTCTGACGTTGCCGCACTTGAAGAAATTAGTAACACTTTGCAAAGAGCGTCACAGGAAGAAAAATCCGCTTTCAAAATTTCCGCCCAGCAATTGGGTTATGTTAATTTGCCAGAAGAAATGGGCCTGTGATATGAAAACAAATATCTCTAACCCTACGCTCAAGTTCGCTCCCTTTGGTCGCTGGGACGCGCCTTCGGCGCGCCCCTTAGCTATACGTTATGCGCCCTTCCAACCCGAGAACCCCTAGCTAATGGCAAACGAAATTTTCTTCTCATGTCTCATGCTTGCTGCAGGCATTGGCATCCCTGTTATGGCGGCGCTAAGCGCAACTCTGGGCACAAAGTACGGAAGCCCAGCGTTCGCCGCCTCTGTCTTGTTTCTGGCAGCGCTGTCTATTTCGGTTGCTTTTCTTTTCGCTGTAGAGGGTGGCCTGAGGCCATTCCCGAAAACATCGCTGCCGTTCTATTTCTACTTGGGCGGCGTGTTCGTAGCCTTTTACGTCCTCAGCGTCACCTGGGTAGCCCCACAATTCGGCGTCGGCAATGCTGTGGCTTTTGTACTTCTAGGCCAGCTCATATCCATGGCGGCCATAGATCAATTCGGCCTGCTCGGTGCTCCGACGCATGCCATCACTTTGCAGAGGTCTATCGGTCTCATTCTGATGTCGGTCGGTGTGTTTTTGGCCGTACGCCGCGGATAACATGCGCCGTATAACAAGTCGTTCAAGGCCGTCACGCTACGCGTGCGGCCTTAACTCCCACGTTGGGCGTCATATTGAGTAGTTTCGGAGCCATTGCTTTGCAACAGACTGAACCAGATATTCGAGCATTCCTCATTGCCGAAGCTTTCCGGTTTATTGACCGGGCAAAGGCTATTCCCGGAGTCAAAAGGATTGCCTTGGTCGGCTCACTCACCAAAGAAAAGGCGGATCCCAAAGATGCAGATGTTCTCGTCACCGTTGATGATGCTGCTGACCTCTCGGGTCTTGCGGCCGCCGCACGAAAGTTGAAGGGGGCCGCACAAACGAGGGATAAAGGTGCCGATATATTTCTCGCAAACCCAGATGGTCGTTACATTGGTCGCATTTGTCATTGGCGCGAGTGTGGTCCTGGAATTCGCACATCCTGTGATGCTCGTCGTTGCGGAGGCAGGCATTATCTGCACGACGACTTTGACGATGTCACTCTCGATCCTGTGCTGGTGAAAGAACCTCCTGTTGAGGTGTGGCCTAAGCTGGTCTGTCGAGGGGGTGTTCCCGCCGACCTTATGACCTACCTCTCTCGTTTTCAGTCGGGTATCAGTGCAGTATGAAAGCTATGCCTGAACTCATCGTCAAGTCGCCAGACGAGTGCTCAAATGTCGAGCTCGGCGCATTCATCGCCTTCATTCGCGCTGGCGGTGAAGTGTCAATCCAAGGGCTTTCCGAGCGCATTTTCGGTGCCGCGACATTGGCGTTCGCTCGCGTTGATGGTTTGGTGGTCGGTGTCGCAGCGCTCAAGCGGCCCCAGGCAAGTTACCGGCGTCGCGTGAGTATAGAAAGCGGTGCTGCACTCTCCGCCCAAGAGCTTCCCTTCGAGCTTGGCTGGGTCTATGTTTTACCCGAGTTACGCGGCAAGGGTTTCTCACTCCTGTTGTCGCAGGCGGCGCTGGCCGATAGTAACGGCGCTGGTGTGTTCGCTACGTCACGCACCGACAACATTGCGATGCATCGGTCGCTTGCCAAGCTTGGCTTTGTAGCAACTGGCAATCCATTTGCGTCTGGGCGAGGCAAGCACTCAGTGCAGGTTTTCATCCGCCTTGCTGCCCTGCCCGGCGGCGCAGCGCCCCTGAACTAGAACGCTGAATGGTTGCTTGCGGGCAATTGTGTTGAAAAAGATGGATGCAGACATTCCTGCAGGTTCCACCGAAAGCCTTTTCAGAAAGTCGCCAGCGTCCGGTATCGCCCTTGGATTCAACCGGTCGATATTTCCATCATTCCGCCCTCAAATTACAGCGTGAATCGAGAGTGGTTTGCGCAACGCAAAGATTATTTGGCGCCTGCCGCGGGGACAGGCCACTCACCAGTTACACAAGCAACCTGAGGAGAGGTGCGGAGCTGATGTTTCACACTATCAAACGAATCGCCCCGACAGAATCGGGGCGATGTGTTGCTTAGCCAGGCAGTTGCTGCTTCACAGAAAAGGTCGAAGCATGGTTTTGCAACGAATCAATCTTTTGGATGGGGATTTTGGCTGGGGTTAAAGTCATTTTCCTGATAGCAGTGCTCCAGATACTCGGCTTTCTTTTTTCCAGCCAGCTTCATGTTGCTGGCGTTCATATCGCATTGCGCTTCTTTATGGCGCTGTGTAGTTTGGGCAGTATTTTCCGGAGAGGATCTCTTTGCCAGACAGGATTTCAGGAAGGCTGTGCGTTCGGCAGTGTTGGTAATTTTTTCGGCTTTGGCAGAACAAGTCTTATTGTCGTCTTGCGCAAAGGAGGGGGAGGCAATAGCTGTCAGCAACACACAAGTCAGTACGGCAATGTATTTCATGTTGGCTCCTTAATAAGTTGTAATTATTCAGAAAAACCCACGCTGGCTATTTTGCCTGGAAACATTGACACATATGCGGGTAGAAATCAACTTCAGCACACCGTACTCTGCCTGTACTTGTTGGCGTTGTGCCCCAGGGCTGTGCCTGGATTAACATTGAAGGCGTTGGCGTTGAAGAGTAGTATTTTTTTGTCATCACCGGCGCAATCCTTATAAGGAGGCACAATGTTCAAACGCATCTTGGTGGCAGTGGATGGTAGCCACACTGCGGAACTGGCTTTGCAGGAAGCGATCAAACTGGCGAAGGAGCTGCATGCGCAGCTGCGGATTGTGCATGCAGTCGATATCGTAAACATCAATCTGGGCGCAGAATTTCCCAATACCATCGAGATTGCGGATGCAATAAGCAAGAGCGGGCAGGAAATTCTGCGCAAGGCGGAGGCTGTGGCGCGTGCGGCCGGGGTCAAGGTCGAAACGCGGCTGCTCGAACTCGATAACTTGAATCAGCGCATACCTGAAGTGATCGCGGCAGATGCCGAAGCATGGCCTGCGGATCTGATCGTGATTTGCACCCATGGCCGCAGGGGGCTGAGTCATATATTGCTAGGCAGCGTCGCCGAGGGAGTGGTGCGCGTTGCCACAAAGCCGGTGCTGCTGATCCGCGGAAAATGACTTGTTTCCCTGGTCAGTGCTGCATCAGGCCGGGACTGCTTAAAATCTGTGCCCGTTTGGCGGCATATAAATGCATGCCAGGTTTGCCAGTATTCGTAAAGAAAGACGGCCACCATGCAACTGACCAGCAGAAAATCCGGAACAGAGCCTGCGAGAGCAACACCGGCAAATGACTTTGCATCCGCCCCTGTTGCCGACGTGTTAGTCGCGCTTGCGGTCAATCCGGAAACTGGCCTTGCGCATGCCGAGGTGGACAGCCGCCGCAAGGAGCACGGCTACAACGAAGTGGCCGAAAAAAAATCCCACCCGGTTCTCATGTTTCTCGGCAAGTTCTGGGGCGTGTCGGCATGGATGCTCGAACTGATCATGCTGTTGTCGGCCATCCTCGGCAAATACTCTGACCTCGCTGTGGTGAGCGCGCTGCTGGTGGTCAATGCCGTGTTGAGTTTCATGCAGGAGCACAGGGCCGCCGGTGTCGTTGCCACGTTGCGGCGCCGCCTGCAGGTCAGTGCACGCGTGCTGCGCGAGTCCATCTGGCAGGTCGTTACCGCGCGCGAGCTGGTCCCCGGCGACATTATCCGGGTGCGCCCGGGCGACATCATTCCGGCGGATGTGAAGCTCCTCAGCGGAGCACTGAGCATAGACCAGTCCGCCCTCACCGGCGAGTCGAAGGATGCGGACAAGGCGCCCTCCGACGTGCTCTCGGCCGGGTCAGTCGTCCGCCGCGGGGAAGGTAATGGCGTAGTCATCCTGACCGGGGCGCAGACTTACTTTGGCCGCACCACCGAGCTGGTGCAGGAGGCGCGCCCTAAGCTGCACATCGAAGCGGTAGTAGCCAAGGTGGTGCGCTGGCTGTTCGTTATCGTCGGTGCGCTGCTCGGCCTGGTGTTTGTTTTGTCGTTGATTAGGCACGTGTCACTGCTTGAAATGATCCCGCTCATGCTGGTTCTGCTGATGAGCGCGGTGCCGGTCGCCCTCCCGGTGATGTTCACGGTCAGCATGGCGGTCGGGGCGAAAGAGCTGGCGAAGCGCGGCGTGCTGGTCACGCGCCTCAGTGCCACAGAGGATGCCGCGACGATGGATGTGCTCTGCGTGGACAAGACTGGCACGATCACGATGAACCAGCTGGCTGTTACCGGCGTGATTCCACTGGAGTATGCGACAGAAGCCGACGTGCTGTTTGCCGCTGCACTCGCCTCGCAGGAATCCAACCAGGATCCGATAGACCTGGCTTTTCTTGCCGCAGCAAAAGAGCGGCACCTCTTTGCTGACGCAGCTGCAGTCACACCCATTTCCTTTACGCCGTTTGATGCAAAAACCCGGCGGACTGAAGCTGTGGTTGCACAGAACGGCCAGCGCCTGCGCGTGATGAAAGGTGCGGTGCGCACCGTGGCCGCAGCCTGCAGTCTCCAACCACACGAGATTGCCGCGCTGGAAGCGCGCGTCAGCGAGTCGGCGCTGAAGGGGTATCGCACGCTGGCAGTGGCGCGGGGTGCTGAGGCGGGGACTCCGGCATTGCTTGGCCTGGTGACCTTGTTTGACCCGCCCCGGCCGGATGCCGGGCAACTCATTGAAACACTCCAGAAGCTCGGTGTTTCGGTGAAGATGCTCACCGGGGATGCGCTGGCAATCGCCAGAGAGATTGCGCAAGGGGTGGGGCTGGCCAATATCCAGCGCGTGTCGGACCTGAAGGCCGCGAGCGCGCAGGCCGGCAACGAGGCAGTGGATTTGCTGGCGGGCGCCGATGGTTTTGCCGAAGTGTATCCGGAGGACAAATACATCGTGGTGCAGCACCTGCAGGCCGCAGGGCATGTGACCGGCATGACGGGCGATGGCGTCAACGATGCGCCCGCATTGCGCCAGGCCGAGGTGGGCATTGCCGTCAGCACTGCGACCGACGTTGCCAAAGGTGCGGCGAGCGTGGTCCTGACCGAGGCGGGGCTGACCAACATCGTGGCGCTGGTCGAGCAGGGGCGCACGATCTACCAGCGCATCCTGACCTGGATCATCAACAAGATCAGTCGCACCATTCTGAAGGCGGCGTTTGTGTCCATCGCCTTCGTGGTGACCGGCAAGTTCGTCGTTTCCGCCTTTTCCATGCTGCTGCTGGTGTTCATGACGGACTTCGCCAAGATTGCACTGGCCACCGACCACGTTCGGCCATCCAACAAACCGGAGAGCTGGAACATCGGCGGCTTTATCACGGTGTCCGTGGTGCTGGGCATCGCGATGGTCGCGGAGGCACTGCTGCTGCTGTGGGCAGGCTGGTCGCGTTTTGGTTTGGCGAGCAACGATAGCGCGCTCTACACCTTCAGTTTCCTGACGCTGCTGTACATGGCGGTGTTTTCTATCGTGTCCGCGCGGGAACGGCGCTGGTTCTGGGCAACGATGCCGAGCAAGCCTCTCGTGCTGGCCATTGCTGCGGTTGCGATGATTGGTACTGCTCTGACTTTCGCCGGCTTGCCTGGACTCGTGTCATTACCTTGGTGGCAGACGCTTGCGATTTTTGTTTATGCGATGGTGGCGTGCCTGCTCGTGAACGACTCGGTCAAGGTGGCCATGATCAAGTGGCGTGTTCCTGCGGCGGTAGCCTAAGGTCTTTTCCGGGCCAGTGGGATACTCTCAGAGTATTTCAAACGCCAGCAAAATCGCGCAGATCCCCAGCTCTAAAAATCCCAGCATGAACAGAATGTCAGCGTATTTCTCCAAATGCAGCCATTTGTCTTTGCGCATCGACATATATGACAGGCCGGCACTCAAAGTGAACAACAGCGTATCAAGCGCCAGCAATTTATCCAGAATCGAACCCACCTGACCGATATGCAGGGCCTTGACCAGGGAGATAACTGTCAGGCAGACACCCACTAACTGTGCTGAAGTAGGCAGTATGTGTTGGGACAGGTTGTTGTGTTCGGGCATGTTTATGGCCAGTTACGTTACCCCGTATTCTGACGGCGCCAGCTCAGGCGTAGCAACGCAGGCGTTGCGAGAATTCCTGCAATGCCTCGATACCACTGTTCTCGGCACGGTGGCACCAGTCTTCCAGCTGCTTGACCAGCTGTTCCTTGCTGGCGGTGGAACGCGCCCAGATGGCGGCCAGTTCCTGGCGCAGGGTGTAGGCGGTGTGCAGGGTGGGGCTGGCGAGGATCAGTTTGCCGACCTTGTCTTTTTGCTGCTCGGTCAGGGTGTGCTCATCCAGATGCAGCCAGTGTTTGCTGCGTGCGGCATCGAGCTTGTCAGCGGCTTGCAGCTTGATGCGGGCGATTTCTGCGGCGTAGGTTTTGCGCAGTGATTTGGCGTATTTCGCCATCACTTCATAGCGGTGGGTGATCACGGCCTGCAGCGTCTCGGCATCGCAGGCGGTCTTGTCGCGGATAAGGCGTACCTGCGGCGCACGTTTCTTTACCTGGGCCAGGCGGCAGACTTCCAGGGTGCGGATATACAGCCAGCCGATGTCGAATTCATACCATTTGCTGGAGAGCTTGGCCGAGGAGGCGTAAGCATGGTGGTTGTTGTGCAGCTCTTCACCGCCGATGAAGATGCCCACCGGCAGCAGGTTGGTGGAGGCATCCGCGCAGGCAAAATTGCGATAGCCCCAGTAGTGGCCGGCGCCGTTGATGATGCCGGCAGCGTTGACCGGTATCCACGCCATTTGCACCGCCCAGATGGTGAGACCGATGGGGCCGAACAGGACAACGTCGATCACCAGCATGATGGCGATGCCGAGCAGGCTGTGGCGGGTATAGAGGTTGCGCTCGATCCAGTCGTCAGGCGTGCCGTGGCCATATTTTTCCAGCGTTTCCTTATTTTTGGCTTCCTTGCGATAGAGCTCGGCACCTTGCAGCAGGACTTTCCTGATGCCGAGGATGATCGGGCTGTGCGGGTCTTCTGCGGTTTCGCACTTGGCATGGTGCTTGCGGTGGATGGATGCCCACTCCCTGGTGACCGTGCCGGTGCTCAGCCACAGCCAGAAGCGGAAGAAATGGCTGGGGACGGGGTGCAGATCGAGGGCGCGATGCGCCTGATGGCGATGCAGAAAAATGGTCACCGCTGCAATGGTGATGTGGGTCAAGGCCAGTGTGGTTAAAACATAGCCCCACCATGGCAGATCGATTAAGCCTGAGTACATAACTGCCTCCAGAAATACTATTTATAGTTGCGAGCAAGCAGGCGGTCTGATGCCGCCTTGATCATTAAATTCAGGCAACAACCCAGCTTTTTGCCTCGTTGTAGTCGGCATAGGCGCGGATATCCGCATCCACAAACAGGCGCGACAGCCAGGCCTGCCAGGTCAGCCATTGGTCATCGGTCACCACGGCGATTTTGCTGAAATCGTGCTGGTGTTCGCGGCTGAAAAATTTGATTTCTTCCCAGGCTACATCCACGGTGTAACCGATCATGGCGCGCAGGTCGAACAGCAGGTTAACCGCGCCGGGTGTTTGCAGCATGTACAGGGCGTTCTCTTCAAACTGCTTGAAGTCAGCAATGGTGAATTCGCCGAGTACAGCGACGTTGAGCAGGTTGCCCGTTTTTTCTATGGTAATCATGTTGTATTCCTGTTGTGTAAAACCGAGATTCAGGATCGAAGCTTACCACACCGCCAGTCAGCATGAATGCGTTGCCGCCAGTTGCCCAGCTGCGAGCGACAAGCGCTTGATATGGTGAAGGTAACGGCGGTGCCGGAGAGGTGAAAGCGTGATACATTGCGCGCCGTCCAATTGACGAATAGTAGAGAAGAGAGATGCAGTCGAGAACTAAAGATCGAGCCAGATATATTGGCCTTGTTGCGGCCTTTGTTGGACTTATTGCGGTATCACTGGGCTGCGCTACCACAGCGGCGCTATCTTCTTCCGGCAATCGCGCTGCCTATTATTCCACGCCGGTGCAGAGCGATACCATTTTTGCCCTGGGCAAGCCCGATGCCGCCGCCGCGCAGCAAATGGGCGCGCCGCATGCAGTGGCGTTCCTGGGCAAGAAAAATACCTATCTGCTATTTGCGGGCGGGGAAGAGCTGATGCAGGTTGCCAACGGGCTGGATGGCAATCTCGTCGCGCTGGGCAGCCAGTCGGGCCAGCTTTTTCTGCGGGACAAAAAGGTGTGGGGCACGTTGACGCTCACTTATGGCAAGGGCGGAGCGTATGCGTATAACCCGGGTGAAATTGAGACGCTGACCAGATTGGGTTTTGTTTCCCTCGGGAAGTCCGGCATGTACAGGAAAAGCATTGCAGTAAATGGCGTGGTATATCCCGCACTGACACTACCCGAAGATCAGGCACAGCGCTTCAAGGTGAACCGCCAGCTGGACTTCTATAACCCGCCGGATTCCAGCCCGCCCCCCGATTTCAGCAAGCTGATAAAAGTGCCGGTGGCGATTGCGGTCGATGTGGTGACCTTGCCGCTGCAATTGGCGATTGCCGGGCTGACCGTCATTGTCATCTCGACCTCTCATCACTAAGGAGCTGCATTGAAACTGCTGGTCATGATTCTCAAAACTTTCGCCTTGTTGTTTGGCGGCGCGCTGTTGCTGGGTGGCGGCGCCTGTGCACTTGCCGATCTGGCCTTCCTCGGGTCTGCCGGTGGGGCGGGCGGTGCCGGGGTGATTCTCGTGTTTTTGGTCATTTCGGTTGTGGTGGCACTGATAGGTTGGTTTCTTGTTCGCCTGGCTGTTAAAAGCAGAACTGATCAGAACAATAGTGATGATAAAAATGATCAGGGTGGTCAAGGCGGCCAGGATGGTCAGAGCAACTTTTTGCAATGAGTTTTTTTCCCGTTACCGCTTATCCGCATGCGCTGCATGCCGTGCTGGAAGCGGGTGCCATCTCGTCCGGCGCATGGTATTACCGCTACCTGCGGCGCATGAGCGGTGCCGCCAATCTGCTTGAAGGCGGCAATTTCAGCGTGTTGCTGGGCTGCTTGTTCGGTGCCGCTCTCGGTAACAAGCTGGTGTTCTGGCTGGAGGTGCCGCATCTGTTCCCGCTGTACTGGAATAGTGCGGCATTGTGGTTTGCCGGACAGTCCATGGTGGGCGGCCTGCTGGGTGGACTGGCAGGTGTGGAAGTCGCCAAGAAATTATCGGGCATGCGCCACTCTACCGGCGATGCATTTGTCTTCCCGATATTGCTGGCCCTGATTATCGGCCGCCTGGGCTGTTTCCTGGCCGGACTGGATGATGGCACTTACGGCATTGCCACGGATTGGCCATGGGGGGTGGATTTTGGCGATGGCATCGCGCGCCACCCGACCCAGCTGTATGAAATGATCTTCGCCGCGCTGTTGTGGCTGGGCTTGTACCAGGCAGCGCCTGTTCTTGCGCACAAGCCCGGGCTGCTGTTCAAACTGATGTTGTGCGCCTATCTGCTCTGGCGGCTGTTGGTTGATTTTCTGAAACCCACCCCCTACGCCTGGTTTGGCATGCTCTCCGGCATTCAGCTGGTCTGCCTGCTCGCCTTGCTGGCGTATATCCCTGTAACCGTGCGGCAATGGAAGACCCTCCCCAAATGACACGCAAGAACCGCCCCTGGCTTTTTTACGACACGACCTCCTCTGTTTGTTCCGCATGCCTGGTGCAGGTCGAGGCAAAAATCATCATCAAGGATGACGAGGTGTTCCTGGAGAAGTGGTGTCCGGCACACGGTACCGAGCGCACGCTGATCAGCGATGATGCCGAATACTACCGGCTGTGCCGCGAGGTCTATGTGAAAGCGCCGGAGATGCCCGCGCAATTCAATACGCGCATGACTCACGGCTGCCCTTACGATTGCGGCCTGTGCCCGGATCACATGCAGCATTCCTGTCTTTCCATTATCGAGATTACCGACAACTGCAATCTACGCTGCCCGGTATGCTTTGCCGAATCGGGCCCGGAAAATCTGCGTCACCGCTCACTGGATGAGGTGATCGCCATGCTGGATGCGGTGGTGGTCAATGAAGGTGAGCCGGATGTGGTGCAGATATCCGGCGGCGAGCCGACCTTGCATCCGGATTTTTTCGCGATCCTCGACGCGGCGCGCGCGCGTCCGATACGCCACCTGATGGTGAATACCAATGGCTTGCGCATCGCGCAGGATGAGGAATTTGCCAAGCGCCTGGCCGGCTACAAACCGGGCATCGAGGTTTATCTGCAGTTCGATTCGCTGCACGACGACACCTTGAAAGCCTTGCGTGGTGCCAAACTGGCCGATATGCACCAGCGCGCGCTGGAGCGCCTGGAAGCGCTGGGCATTTCCACCACCCTGGTGATGACGGTCAAGCAGGGGCTGAACGACGATGAAGTAGGCGAGGTAATCCAGCATGCCCTGCAATGGCGCTGCGTGCGCGGTGTGACACTGCAGCCGGTAAGCGATGCCGGCCGCAATGAGGGCTTCAGCAAGGCCAACCGCCTCACGGTAAGCGGCTTGCGCCGCGCCATTGCCGAGCAGTCCGGCCTGTTTACCCAGGAAGATGTGGTACCGGTACCGTGCAACCCCGATACGCTGGCCATGGCATATGCGCTCAAGCTGGACGGTGAAACGCTGCCACTGACACGCCATCTGGGGCCGGACGCGCTGCTGGCCGGGCCGCGCAACACCATCGTGTTCGAGCGCGACCCGGCACTCAAGGAGCAGGTATTCAAATTGTTCTCCACCAACCACTCTCCGGAATCGCAGGCGAATTGTCTGTCCGATTTGCTCTGCTGCCTGCCGCGCGTGGCCGCACCGGCGCTAAACTATGAGAACGTCTTCCGCGTGCTGATCGTGCAGTTTATGGATCTGGCCAATCTGGATTTGCGCGCGCTGAAAAAATCCTGCATCCACTTCGCCCAGCCAGACGGGCGGCTGATTCCCTTTGAGGCCTACAACCTGTTTTATCGCGGCGAGCGCAATGCCCGTACCCAGGAAATTCAGCAGGGCATCGCTGCGCAGGTTGAACTGCGCCGCAAGATTAAAGCGCCGGTGTAACAGGCGCGCTCCATGCAGCGCTGGCTTCAGCGCTTCCTTAATGACGTGGTGCCAGCTTCAGGCTGGCGATACCGCTGGCGATGATGAGCGCCATGCCGAGCCAGCTGCTCAGCGATAGCGTCTCATCCCACAGCAGCATGCCAAACAGCGTGGCGAACACCACTGCGCTGTAAGACAGGCTGCTGGCAACCAGCGTCTTGCCGGTGCTGTAGGCGCGGGTGAGGGCGAGCTGGGCCAGGGTGGCGCTGCTGCCCAGTGCGAGCAGGATGGGCAGGCTGCTCAGGGTGATCGGATGAAGCGGGCCCAACAGCATAACGCTGCCGCTGATCAGCGTGGCCATCAGACTGAAGTAGAACACGATGCGCCATTCCGGCTCACCCATGCGTGCGAGTGAGCGCACATTGAGCATGGCGATGCCGGCAAAGAAGCCGGAGACCAGACCGAGCAGGCCGGGGATGATCTGGTTGTGTGCAAAGGTGGGATGCAGCAGCAGAGTCATGCCGACAAAGCCGAGCACGATGGCAATGATCAGCGGGGCA
>JBGPPE010000080.1:0-11901 GCA_041488395.1 Gallionellaceae bacterium | reverse complement strand
AGCCGAGGATGAGCGCGGTGGGAACGATGCCCAGGTTGTAAGTGAATTTTTTGCGCGCTGGCGCTTTTTTTGCCGCAAACAGATTGTTCCCGGCGGCACGGCTTGCTTCGGGGGCGCTGCCAGGGGATGCAGCAGTCGCTTGCCCCTCCGGTTTTACATGCGGTTCTTCCAGCGACAAGCCCGAACCGCTGCCGGATGCAGTGTGGCCGTTGCCTTCATGCTGCTGGGCAGAGCCGTTCTTTTTGAGGGCGTCGAGTAATAGGCTCATGATTAGCGGTTGGTAGCTGTAATGGGCGCGCCTGTCGCATCTTCATGCAGGAAGTCGGCAGTAGGCAGGTTGTTGCGGAATTCCTTGTAATCGCCATTCAGGCTGGCATCCTTGATCACAACGGGGCGCAGGAAAATCACCAGCTCGGTCTTTGTGGTGGTGTCATCGCGGTTCTGGAACAACTGGCCGATCAGTGGAATACGGCCCAGCAAAGGAATTTCCTGAGTGGATTTGTCAATTTGATCCTCCATTAGGCCACCCAAGATGGCCACTTGGTTGTTCTCGATTCTTAACACCGACTCCATCTCACGAGTTGAGGTCTGCGGAATGGTATTGGTCACCAGCAGGTTTGGGGTGGGGTCTATTGCATCGGTAAGCTGACGCGTAATAGATGGACGGACGTTGAGCAATACGCTGTCGCTGTCGTTGATTTGCGGTGTCAGGCTCATGGTGAAACCGATGGGCACGGTGTTGACGGTGGTGGTATAGGTGGTTAGCGGGGTGCACGGTGCCGGCGAGCACGGGGTAGTGGTCGAGTTGACAATGAAATATACATGGTTGTCCACTACACGCAGCATGGCTGTCTGGTTGTTCATTACGCTTAGCTTGGGGCTGGATAGCACCTTCACATTACCGAACTTCTCAAGCAAGGAAACTGAGGCATTGATGTTGCCGTACTGCGAGGTGGGATTGGTGTAATTAACGATTAGTTTGCCTACATCCGTATTGGTGGCAGGTGTCATGCCCGTCTGACCCTTTTGGCTTAAATTGAAGCCGGAAGGGTCTGCGATAGTGAGAAATTTTGACCAGTCGATGCCTTGCTTGTAATTGTCGCTCAGGCGCACTTCCACGATGGTGGCCTCGATCAATACCTGGCGCCGTGCACTGGTCATGACCTGGTCCACGAACTCCTGGATTTTTTCATGCTGCCTGCCGGTGGCGCGCACCGTGATGATGCCGCTCTCGGGGTTGCTGATCACCGAAGCTTTTTCGCGGAAGGTGCTGCGGCGGGTGACGGTGACGCCACCTTCTTCCATGGCAGCCGGGTTGGGGCTGTTTTCAAAGCCAGCCTTGGCGGTTTGCTTCTTGCCAGCAGTGGTTTGTGCGCCAGTTCCCGTGGTGGTTGCACTCATGCTTTTCTGCACCGTGGTTTCGCTGGAGCCGTCCGGCAGGATTTCGTCCGTTTCACGCAGAATGTCCGCGATATTTTTGGTCAGTGTTTCCCAGAAATGGTTCTTGGACGAATTCTTGATCGCCAGTACCGAGTTGTTGCTTGTTGTTGCTGTGGTTGCGCCGCCGGCTGAGCTTGAGCCCAGTTGCGAAGAGTTGGATACGGTGCTGTCCGAATCGCGCGACATGTTTACATAGTCGATTTTGTACTGCTTGAGATAGGGTTCGTCAGGCTGGACAACCAGGCTGCCATTGTCCAGCTCGTAGCGCATATCCACCTGTTTGGCGATGCGGCTGAGAATTTGCGGCAGGGTTTGATTGATCGCATTGAGGGTGACGTTGCCCTGAATGCCGGAATGGATGTCGAGGTTGATTTTTGCATCACGCGCCAGGGCAAACAGAATTTCCTGTGCGGGCACATTGCTGACCACTACGCTGTAAGTTTCTATCTTAGGGGTAGCCTGGGGCGGTGGGAGAGGTATGGCGCGCTTGTTTGCCTGCGGAATATCTGCGCTCTCATGCGTGACTTCTGCGGCAGATTGTTGCAAGTGTTTATCCGACGGTTTGATGGGGCTGGTGCCACATGCGGCCAAGGCGGCGCAACTCAAATACAGCATGGTTAGGTTGAGCTTCATATTTCTCCCTTATATTTACTCGCAACCTAACATTTTTGGGGGGGCAGATCAATATGCCATTTGGCTTAGTACCCTGTCTTGAGCTTTGAATATGGGGGTGGCGGCTTTAGTCCAGGGCATAAAGTACGGGTTCAAAAGCATCCTTGTAGCGTTGTGGCAGCTGCTTCATGCCTTTGCGCGCGTCTTTCGCGTTGGGGTAAACGCCATACAGCACGCGGTAGCCGTCATTCCCATTCAACCTGATTGGTACGATGTAAATTTCGCCCAGTTTGTCCAGCCCATTGGCGCGGTTGAGGAAGCCTTCCATGCGTACGGGCTGTACTTCGTCGGTGTAAAACAATTGTATGCTGGTGCTGCCCTTGCGGTGTTTGCGCAGCATTTCCTGTGCGGCCGCGAGGCGTTTTTTTAGCAGCGGGGCGCTGTCCTGGTCTGCTGCCGGGGGTGGAACAGGCTCTGCAGCCCGCACCGCGGGAGGCGCTGTAACCGCAGCTGTTGCCGGGGTTTGCAGGTCTGCTGCAGGCAGTGCCGCAGAGGCCGCATTTGCCTGGCGATTGCGCTCGTCTTGCGCCAGCGGCGAGGTGTCCACCACCGGGATGACGTTATCGATGCGCAGGTTGATGCCGGCTTCTGCAGCGGGAGGCAGGATTGCCGCTACGGCAGGTTTTGCTGCGGCCGCTTGGCCGTTCATGTTGCCGATCAGCCAGGCGACAGCAGCCAGGATGATTGCAGCCAGGACAATGCCGCTGGCAATCAGCAGGGTTTTACGGGAAAACCGTGTGCCGCCGGGCGTGCTGAGTTCGCTGTCGCGGATGGCCGCCTGTACGTGGCGCACGTCGATGTTATGGGTGTTTTCCACAAAGGCGGCGAGCAGTGCTTTGTCGGCCAGGATGTTGACGCGCCGCATCAGCCCTTGCGAAGCTTTGCCGATCAGATTGGCGGCGGCACTGGAAAAAATGGTGGGGCCGCGGTAGCCGGCTGTGCGCATGCGGAACAGCAGGTAGGACTCGATGATGTTCTGCGACAGGGGCAGCATGCTGAAATGATGGATGATGCGATCCTTGAGCTGGCGCATATTGGGCTGGGCCAGCTTGTCATTCAGCTCGGGCTGGCCGAACAGTACGAGATGCAGCAGCTTGTGGTCGCCCACCTGCATGTTGTAAAGCAGGCGCAGCTCTTCCAGCGTCTCCAGCGGCATGGCATGGGCTTCGTCGACGAGGATGACGACACGTTTGCCCTGGCTGATTTTTTGCTCCAGCTCATTTTGCAGGGTTTGCAGGATGATGTTGACGCGCTTGCCTTCCAGATCAAGGCCCAGGCCATCGGCGATGGCATACAGCATTTCCTCGCGCGACAGGCTGGGGTTGGCCAGATAAACCGCCTCGACATGGGGGGGCAGACGCTCCAGCAGCATGCGGCACAACATGGTTTTTCCACTGCCTACTTCGCCGGCAACCTTGATGATGCCTTCGTTTTCGGTGATGGCGTAAATCAGTGCATCGAGAATTTCCCCGCGATTGGCACCGGGAAAGAAGAAATCGGTGACGGGCGTGATTTTGAAAGGGGGGGCGTTAAGGCCGAAGTGTTCCAGGTACATTTATTGACTTCCCTCTCTGGCTTTGTTGAGTTTGTGTTTCTGTAGTGCTTCCATGCGGCTGTACAGGGTGGTGCGGTTCAGGCCGAGCAGCTTGGCGGCCTCGCTGATGTTGCCCTGGGTCATTTCCATGGCGGCATCAATGAAGTGGCTGGTATGTTGCATCAGCATGTCATCCAGATTGAACGCGTCAGGCTGTTGCAGCACCTGACGCGCATGATCGAGTCCATTATGCGCCAAGCCGGGTTCCTGAGAGAGGAGCAGGTCCAGTTCTGCTTCCAGTTGTTCCCTGCTGATGGTTAGCCCCGGGTATTTGGTGGCCAGACGTATAACAATGTTACGCAGTTCGCGTGTGTTGCCGGGAAAGGGGTAGTTCTCCCAGATTTTTTGCGCGGTGCTATCCAGTTCGAATCTGCTGCGGTTGATTTGCGCGGCGTAGAAATCGCGGAAGTGCGCGAGCAGGAGCAGTTTGTCGGCATCCAGCTCGCGCAACGGCGGTACTTTGATGGTAAATACGCTCAGCCGGTGATACAGGTCGAGGCGGAACAGTCCTTCACGCACCGCCTGGCGCAAGTCGCGATTGGTGGCCGCGACAATGCGGGCGCGGCTTTTGCGTGTGGTGGTTTCGCCCACACGCTGGTACTCGCCGTTTTCCAGTACGCGCAGCAGCTTTGCCTGCAGCTCGATGGGGAGTTCGCCGATTTCATCCAGAAAGAGGATGCCAGTGCCGGCTTCTTCAAAAAAACCGACTTGCGCCTGGCTGGCACCCGTATAGGCGCCTTTGGCATGACCAAACAGGGCGGCTTCAAGCAGGTGCGGAGAGACCGCGGCGCAGTTGAAGGCAATGAAGGGCGCCTTGTTGTTCTGGCTTAGCCGTTGCAGGGCCGCGGCAACCAGCTCCTTGCCACTGCCGGATTCGCCCTCGATCAATACGGGATACGGTGTGCTTGCATACAGCACGATCTGGCTGCGCATGGCTTGTATGGGCGGGCTTTGCCCCACGATGCCGAGGGTGTTTGCGTCCGCACTGTCGGTTTCGGGTTCGTCGCCCTGGACCAGCAGTGCATTGTTGAGCTGGATTTTTATGTTTGCGGGGGAGCAGGGTTTTGCAATGAAGTCAGTTGCGCCGAGGGTGCGTGCATGGCGAGCATTGGTTTCCTCATCCTGTCCGGACAGGACTACGATCCTGATGTGCGGTGCGTGAGTCAGTAGTGACGCAATGAGACGAAAGCCTTCTTCCGGGCGGTGCGGGGTGGGGGGCAGGCCAAGATCAATGAGTGCCAGCTGCGGCGGGCTGTTCAACTGGCGGATCAGTTTGATGGCCTGGCTGCGATTTTCAGCCAGGTGAATGTCGAAGCTGTCTGCCAGCGCCAGTCGCAGCGAGTCGCGAATGAGCGGGTCATCATCTACGATGAGCAGGGCGGGTAGTTGTGTGCTGGTATTCAAAATTGGGCTGGCATTCAGAATCGATCAGGGCGGTTCAATCTGGTTGAATGGGCAAAGAATAGCCCGCAATTGCGCCAAGCTCAAGTTGTGTCAAGTTGTGGTTGGGGGTGGCGTGGTTTAGAATGCGCGCTCCTGGAAACCAATCTGGATCAAATTTTGTGTCATCGCAAGCGCTAGTCGAAATACGTGACGTCAATTTCTCCTACGACAGTCGACCCATACTGAAAGGCATCAATATGACCTTGCCAAGAGGCAAGGTCATCGCGGTTATGGGCGGCAGCGGTTGCGGCAAGACCACGCTGTTTCGCGTAATCGGCGGGGCTCTTAAGCCAACCAAAGGGTATGTAAAGATAGACGGGCAGATGATCCATGAGCTGGATCAGCAGGGCTTGTACGAGATGCGTCGCAAGATGGGCGTGCTGTTCCAGTTTGGTGCGTTGTTCACCGATATGACGGTGTTTGACAATGTGGCTTTCCAGATGCGCGAGCACACCGACTTGCCGGAAGAAATTATTCGCGATCTGGTGATGATGAAATTGCATGCGGTGGGCTTGCGCGCCACCCATGCCTTGATGCCTGCCGAACTTTCCGGCGGTATGGCGCGACGCGTGGCGCTGGCACGCACGGTGGCGCTGGATCCGATGCTGATTTTGTATGATGAGCCGTTCGCCGGCCTGGATCCCATCTCATTGTCCGTGGTGGGGAACCTGATCCGCCGCCTGAATGACGCGCTGGGGGCGACTTCGGTGATTGTGACCCACGACGTGCAGGAGTCCCTCAAGATCGTCGATTACAATTATTTTATTGACAGCGGCGTGATCGTGGCTGAAGGCACGCCTGCTGAAATTCGTGCTTCGGATATGCCATACGTGCGCCAGTTTGTGAATGGCGAAATTGATGGGCCAGTGCCGTTCCAATTTCCGGGCGGTGATTACCAGCAAGATTTGGGAGTGAGTGCCTGATGCCTATCGCCAAAAGTCTGAAAGTTATCGGTGCCCGGACGGTTAATGCCGTGTGGCGTTTGGGTTATGCCAGCCGTTTTTTCATGATGACGCTGTTTTATTCCGGGATCAGCTTCCGTCGCTTTCAGTTGACGGTGAAAGAGATGTTCTCCAGCGGGGTGATGTCGCTGATTATCATTCTGGTGGCGGGCATGTTTGTCGGCATGGTGCTGGGCTTGCAGGGCTATGAGACGCTGAAGCGCTATGGTTCTGAATCCGCGCTGGGCTCCCTGGTTGCGTTGAGCCTGGTGCGGGAGCTCGGGCCGGTGCTGGCGGCTTTGCTGTTTGCCAGCCGCGCGGGTTCGGCGATGACTGCGGAGATAGGCTTGATGAAGGCCACCGAGCAGATCGCGGCGATGGAAATGATGGCGGTAAACCCGATTTCGCGTGTGGTGGCGCCGCGCTTCTGGGCGGGCGTGATTTCCATGCCGCTGCTCTCGGCGCTGTTTTCCGCCATGGGCGTGTTTGGCGGCTATGTGGTTGGCGTGGTGGTGATAGGCGTGGACGAAGGCTCGTTCTGGTCGCAGATGCAGAGTGCGGTGGATTTTCAGCATGATGTGCTGAATGGTGTGATCAAGAGTGTGGTGTTTGGCGTGGCGGTAACGGTTATCGCGCTGTTCGAGGGTTATGATGCGCCGCCGACAGCGGAAGGCGTGTCTGGTGCAACGACGCGTACGGTAGTGCAGTCCTCGCTGGCCATATTGATACTGGATTTTATTTTGACTGCATTTATGTTTCGAGGGGAATGATATGGAACGCACCGCTCTGGATCTCTGGGTAGGGGCATTTGTTGTGGCAGGTATTGCTGCGCTGGTGGTACTGGCGCTCAAGGTCGGGAACCTGAGTACCTACAATGTGTCCGAGACCTATCAATTGCAGGCATACTTCACCAATGTGGGCGGGCTGAAGCCGACTGCCTCAGTGAGAAGTGCCGGTGTGCTGGTGGGGCGCGTGACTGCGATCAAACTTGATACCGAGCGCTATGAGGCACAGGTGACGATGAGTATCGACAAGCGTTACCAGTTTCCCAAAGATACTTTTGCCAACATTCAGACGGCCGGCCTGCTGGGCGAGAATTACATAGGCTTGATGCCGGGCGGGGATAGCGTGATGCTGAAAAATGGCGAGACTTTTATGAAGACTCAGCCTGCGATGGTGCTGGAAGATTTGATCGCCAAATTCATTTACGGCACGTCCGATAGCTCTAAATCCAAATAATTACGTGTAAATTGAGGTTGGAATGAAACAGAAATTTGCGCTGCTGCTGGCTGCCTCGCTGATTGGTTCTGCACTTGCATTTGGTGCAGAAGTGGTCGATCCCGATGTGCTGATCAAAAACACCGTAAAGGAAGTGCTGGATGTTGTTCATCAGGACAAGGATATTCGCGAGGGAAATCAGAAAAAGATTCTGGCTTTGGTTGATGCCAAGGTGCTGCCACATTTTGATTTTACGCGCATGACTCGTCTGGCGGTGGGCAGGGCATGGCGGACCGCGACACCGGAACAGCAGAAGATACTGGAAGCTGAATTCCGCAATCTGCTGGTGCGTACCTACACCAAGGCTTTTACCGTGTATCGTGACCAGAACGTCGAGGTCAAGCCCTTCAAGATGTCCAGCGGGGCGACCGAGGTGACCGTCAAGACTGCCATTGTGCAGCCGGGCGCACAGCCTATTCCGGTGAATTACGACATGGAAAAAACGGATGACGGCTGGAAGGTGTATGACCTGACGGTTGAGGGGGTAAGTCTGGTAAATACTCACCGTGGCTCCTTTGCGGAGAAGATACAGCAAGCTGGAATTGACGGTTTGATCAAGTCGCTGATTGAAATGAACCAGGCTGCAGCAACTGCGCCCGTACGCAAGGCGGAAACCAAGTGATTAAACGCGACGGAAATCGCGTGCTGGTGTCGGGCGACTTGAACATGGTGAGCGCAAGCCAGGTATTTAAAACTGGCCTGCAGCCCATGGGAACGGAGGCGCTGGTAATCGATCTTGCCCAGGTGGGTGTGGTTGATTCGGCTGCCGTCAGCCTGATGCTGTCCTGGTTGCGCGAGGCGCAACGCAATAATGTCCAGGTGTGTTTTGCGCATGTTCCTGACAACTTGTTGAGCCTGGCCAAGTTATACAGTGTGGCGGAGTCGTTGCCGCTATGTTCTGCTGAATAGCATTAATTTCCTTATTTCTTACCAAATGACTACTGTTACTCCCGAAAGCATACAGAAAAATATTGAGCAGGGGATGACCCTGACACACATCAGCGTGACCGGCGATGGTCGGCATTTCGAAGCGATTGTGGTGAGCGACGAATTTGCCGGAATGAGCCGTATCCAGCGCCAGCAGCGTGTATTTAAAACTTTGGGCGCGAGAATGGATGGTGAAGTTCATGCGCTATCCATCAAAACATTTACCCCGCAAGAGTGGCAGGGAAAGCAATAAGCGATGCAAAAATTAGCGATACAGGGCGGCTTGCCGCTGCACGGCGAAGTGAAGATTTCCGGTGCCAAGAATGCGGCATTGCCGATTATGTGTGCGAGTCTGCTGAGCGCCGAAACGCTGCAGTTGAGCAATGTGCCGGATTTGCACGATGTGGTCACCATGCGCAAACTTTTGCAGCAGATGGGCGTGCGCGCAGACATAAAAGGCGAAGAGCTGGCCCTTGATGGCGGGCAGGTAAACAAGCTGGAGGCGCCGTATGACATGGTGAAAACCATGCGTGCGTCGGTGCTGGTGCTCGGGCCTTTGGTGGCTCGCTTTGGCGAGGCGAGGGTGTCTCTGCCTGGCGGCTGTGCGATCGGATCGCGCCCGGTTGATCTGCATATCAAGGGACTGCAGGCGATGGGGGCGCAGATTTCCATCGAGCATGGTTACATTCACGCGCAGGCAAAGCGGCTCAAGGGTGCGCGCATTTTCTTTGACATCGTCAGCGTGACAGGCACGGAAAATCTGATGATGGCGGCGACGCTGGCTGAGGGCGTGACCGTGCTGGAGAATGCGGCACGTGAGCCTGAGGTGGTTGATCTGGCAAACTGTCTGATTGAGATGGGGGCTGACATTTCCGGCGCCGGCACGGACATGATTACCATTAATGGCGTGGACAGGCTGCACGGCGCTGAACATCGCATCATGCCGGACCGCATCGAGAGCGGGACTTTCCTGGTGGCCGCGGCTGCGACGGGAGGCAGCATAACGCTGCGCGAGACACGCGCCGACATACTGGATACGGTGCTGGAGAAACTGACTGAGGCGGGCGCGATTGTGCGCGTCGAGGCGGATACGATACATCTGGAAATGCGCAAACGCCCGCAGTCGGTAAACCTGCGCACCGCGCCTTACCCGGCTTTTCCAACCGATATGCAGGCGCAGTTCATGGCGCTGAATGCGATTGCGGAAGGTAGCTCGATGATGGTGGAGACGATTTTTGAAAATCGCTTTATGCATGTGCAGGAGCTGCGTCGCCTCGGCGCGCAAATCGATGTGGAAGGAAATACTGCCCTGGTGCGCGGCGTGCCGCGCCTCGATGGTGCGGCCGTTATGGCTACCGACTTGCGCGCTTCTGCATGTCTGGTGATTGCGGGGCTGGTGGCGCAGGGCGAAACGGTCATTGACCGCATTTATCACCTTGACCGTGGCTATGCACACATCGAATCGAAATTGACGCAACTTGGTGCGAATATTCGTCGCCTTCACTAATGGAACAGATCGCATGATTACCATAGCCTTATCCAAGGGGCGCATTTTTGAAGAGACCGTGCCGCTGCTGCAGGCGGCAGGGATTACCCCGCTGGAAGCGCCGGAATCTTCACGCAAGCTGATACTGGCGACCAATCGCGACGATGTACGCCTGATTATCGTCCGTGCCTCGGATGTGCCTACTTATGTGCAATACGGTGCGGCGGATATTGGTGTGGCCGGCAAGGATGTGCTGGATGAGCATGGCGGGGCCGGCCTGTATCAGCCACTGGACCTGAATATTGCGCGTTGCCGCATGATGGTGGCAGTGCGCGAAGGTTTTGACTACGAAGCTGCCGTGCGGCAGGGCGCGCGTCTGCGCGTGGCGACCAAGTATTTGCAGACGGCGCGCGAGCATTTCGCCGGCAAAGGTGTGCATGTTGATTTGATCAAGCTGTACGGCTCGATGGAACTGGCGCCGCTGGTGGGTTTGTCGGATGCGATTGTCGATCTGGTGAGCAGTGGCGGCACCCTGAAGGCTAATAATCTCAAGGCAGTCGAGGAGATTGCACAGATTTCCTCGCGCCTGGTGGTGAACCAGGCCTCGCTAAAGCTTAAGCGCAACATTATTCAGCCGGTACTGGATGCATTTGCCCAGGCCGTCAAACAGGGATAGCAGTGACAGTATGAAAATCAGACGACTTTCTTCGCAACAGGCCGATTTTGATGCACAGCTCAGCAATTTGCTGGCTTTTGAGTCTACCGAAGATGAAAAGCTGGAGGCGACGGTCGCGGCAATCCTGGCTGACGTGCGAGCCCGTGGGGATGCGGCGCTGCTGGAATATACGCAGCGCTTTGACCGCATGTCAGTGCGCAGTGCGGCCGAGCTGGAGTTGCCCAAGGCCGCATTGCGTGATGCATTCGAGAGTCTGCCAGCTGCGCAGCGAACTGCGCTGGAGCAGGCGGCGCAACGTGTGACCGCTTACCACAAGAAGCAGGTGCAGGCTTCCTGGAGTTATACCGAAGATGATGGCACGCTGCTGGGGCAGCAAGTTACACCGCTTGATCGCGTGGGGCTGTATGTGCCGGGTGGCAAGGCGGCCTATCCCTCTTCGGTGCTGATGAATGCATTGCCCGCCAAGGTGGCGGGCGTGAGTGAACTCATCATGGTGGTGCCGACACCGGATGGCGTGAAAAATCAATTGGTGCTGGCGGCCGCTTACCTTTCCGGCGTGGATCGCGTTTTTACGGTGGGGGGTGCGCAGGCTGTGGCGGCACTGGCTTATGGCACGGCGACAATACCCAAAGTGGACAAGATTGTCGGCCCGGGCAACGCCTATGTGGCTTCTGCCAAGCGCCGGGTGTTTGGCGTGTGCGGTATTGACATGATCGCGGGTCCCTCTGAAATTCTGGTGATCTGCGATGGAAAAACCAATCCGGACTGGATAGCCATGGATCTGTTTTCCCAGGCTGAGCACGATGAGCTGGCGCAGGCTGTCTTGCTGTCGCCAGATGCGAAATTCATTGAGGCGGTCGCGCAGAGCGCTGACAAGTTGCTGGGGCAAATGCCGCGGCGCGACATCATCCGGACTGCACTGGAAAATCGCGGCGCGCTGATCCATGTCGCCGATCTGGCAGAGGCATGTGTGATCAGTAATCGCATTGCGCCTGAGCACCTGGAACTGTCGGTGGAAACCCCGCAAGACTGGCTGTCCAGCCTGAAGCACGCCGGAGCGATCTTTATGGGGCGCTATACCTCCGAGTCACTGGGGGACTATTGTGCAGGCCCCAATCACGTGTTGCCTACTTCGGGGACGGCACGCTTTTCTTCGCCACTGGGTGTTTATGACTTCCAGAAGCGCAGCAGCCTGATCCAGGTTTCGGCCCAGGGCGCGGCTGTTCTGGGTGATATCGCCGCGACGCTGGCCTTCGGGGAGGGGCTGCAAGCGCATGCCCAATCTGCCATCTTCAGAAAATCTTAATTACCCCTTTGACAAGTCTTGGGTAAATACGGATAATCACGGGTTCAGTTTGGAGGGGTTCCCGAGCGGTCAAAGGGATCAGACTGTAAATCTGACGGCTCTGCCTTCGAAGGTTCGAATCCTTCCCCCTCCACCATT
>JBGPPE010000079.1:0-11974 GCA_041488395.1 Gallionellaceae bacterium | reverse complement strand
TTTGACCTGCCACTGGTAGAGAAAGTTGGTGACAAAGGGGGTGCCCTCATCATCGGCCTGGCCAAAGGAGCGCTCGTACAACAGATTGGCGTTCAGCTGCAGCTTGCCCAGCTCGGTTTGCAGCAGCGGCCCCACCTTGATTTCATTCGGGCCACTGCCACTGACCGGCACTTCCAGCTCGGTAATAAAGCCGAGATCAATTGGATATCTTCCAGTCTCCAGCAGCTGGAATTTATTCTCCCACTCGGCCAGGCTAATGCCATTGCCAGCCTCATTCTCGCGCTTCAAATAGAGCTCGGTAAACCAGTATTCGGTCGCACCATAGCCAAAACCTATACTGGCGCCGTCTGCACGAGGCCCATCGGGTGGTGTTTCCACGCCATACTTGAAATCAATTTCACGTTCGCCGTATTCAACTATCGGTGTGTATACATAATCGGCTGGCCCGGCTTTTACCGATGTTGCAAGCAGGCTGCCAGTCAGAAGCAGCGCCCAGGATGCGGATAATTTCATATGCAAGTTTCCTAAAACAGTGAGTAAATATTCAACGAATCGACAGGCCTTAATGCTTCCTGCCCACCAGACGCATGGCCAGGCTGATGATGAGCAGTGCGCCGGCATAAAAGATCAACTGCATGCCGGACGGCTGGGCGTCATAGCCCATCAGGCTGTGCAGCAGCAGACCGGGAACAGAGTGCTCCGACAGCACGGCGGAGCTATCCCATACAGGCGCCCCCAGACTGGGCAGCAAATCCGCCTGAATCAGGAATTTGGCTGCCTGCGAAGCCATGCTGGCCGCCAGCAGCAACACCAGCACCCCGGTTGCGGCAAAGAACCAGCGCAGCGGCAAGCGCAACAGGCCGGCATACATGAGGTAACCCACCCCGACGCCGCCCAGCAAACCGGCCAGGCCACCCAGCAGCATGGACGAGCGCGCGCCCTCATCGGAAGCGGCGATGCCATACAGAAACAACACCGTTTCCGAGCCCTCGCGTAGCACTGCAATACCTACGATCAGCAGCAGTGCCGAACACTCGCTGCGCCCGGCGCTAATTTCCCCTCCCAGCGCCTTTGCATCTGCCGCCATTGCGGCGCCATGCGACGACATCCAGATGTTGTGCCAGGCCAGCATCAGCACCGCCACCCCCAGCACGATGGCATTAAACAGCTCTTGGCCGATGCCATTTGCCAATGAGCCGATGGCGTCGGTGGATGCAGCAACCACGGCCGACCCCGCCAGTCCGGCCAGCACCCCTGCTGCCAGCCAAATTCTGCTGCCAGCAATACTGCGGGTCGCCGCGGCCAGAATGCCGATGATGAGCGAGGCTTCGAGCACCTCGCGGAATACGATGATGGCGGTAGCAAGCATGATTCCTCCTATTCTGCGGTGATCACGCCCTGGGCGGTATCAGCATGGAATTCACCGATAAAAGTGTATTGGCCGGCTGACAGCGGGCCGATATAAATGGTGGCCGAGCCGTGACCGGCAATGACCTTTTCCCGGTTCAGATCATGGCTTTCAAACTCTTCCGGCGTGGCGTCCTGGTTCACCACCTGCAGCCTGATTTTCTTTCCGGCCGGCACCTTGATGAGTGCCGGCTCGAAACGGTGATCCTTGATCTGCAAGGTAAAATCGGCCTCGGCGGCAGCGCTCGCGAGGGGAGCAAGCAACAACAAGAACAAGATTTTTCTCATATTTCTTCCACTATCGGTTCTTCTCAGCGTTATCATCGTCTCGTGACGATTCATGTAAATGATAATCGTTCTCATTCGCATTCGCAACATAATTTTTCAGAGAACCCAGCAGCACTTTATTTATTGCTGTTTTTTTGCCAAAGCAGTGGCAATTGTCGTAACCTTCACCCCACTGTGACGCACGCGACAGACATGATTGACTAACCGATTGTTAATGCCTTGAAGAATTCCCCCATGCACCAGCCCAAAGATCTACAAAGCGCCGGCCTGAAGGCAACGCTGCCACGCCTGAAAGTGCTCAGCCTGTTTGAGACCAGCAAGGAGCGCCACTTGAGCGCAGAAGATATTTACAGCGTCCTGCGCAGCAGCGGCGAAGATGTCAGCCTGGCCACGGTATACCGCGTGCTCACCCAGTTCGAGCATGCCGGCCTGCTGGTGCGCCATCATTTTGAAAGCGGCAAGTCCGTATTCGAGCTCAATCATGGCGAGCACCATGATCACATCGTCTGCATGCAATGCGGGCATGTGGAAGAGTTCTACGACAATGCCATTGAAGCACGGCAGAAGAAGGTGGCCGCCGAACTCGGCTTTGCCATCCACGAGCACTCCCTGTATATCTACGCCGACTGCATCAAAGCCAATTGCCCGAACAAGACCAAGGGAAGCTGATCGCGCAAGCCGGCCCGCCCTGACCCTCGATAACACTGCGCACTTCCCTGCATGACCAGCTGGCCGATAAAACTTATCGGCCAGCCCCGTTTTTTCCGCACGATTGCCGCACAACTTCTTTACAATAACCACAATATAAAAGCAGGTGTGCCATGACTGAAATCCACGAAACGCACTACACAGAAAACGTGCAAGACCACCTGCAGCAGGTGCAGCATCTGCTGGAAAAGCAAGCGCTGATCGAAACGGTAGTGCACCACCAGGAAATACCCCGCGCCGAGCGCCATGAGCTGGTCGACAAGCTGCTGCACAAGCGTCACCTGGCGGAGCTGCGCGAAAAATTAAGCGCCCTGCACCCCGCCGACGTCGCCTACATACTGGAAGCCCTGCCTATCGAGCAGCGCCTGCTGGTGTGGGACCTGGTCAAAGCCGACCGCGACGGTGAAATCCTGATCGAGGTGTCCGATGCGGTGCGCGAATCGCTGATCGCCACCATGAGCCGCGACGAGTTGCGTGAAGCCGCCGAACAGCTCGACACCGACGAAATTGCCGACCTCGCTCCCGACCTGCCGCATGCGGTTATGCGCGACGTGTTCAAGTCGCTCTCCATCGAGGAGCGCGAGCAACTGCGCGCGGCGATGTCCTATCCAGAAAATGCTGTAGGCGCGCTGATGGATTTTGACATGGTCACCATCCGTGAAGATGTCACACTGGAAGTGGTGTCGCGCTACCTGCGTCGCTTTGACGAACTGCCCGACCACACCGACCAGCTGTTTATCGTGGATAGGGACGACAGGTTCAAGGGCGTATTGCCACTGCACAGGCTGCTGGTAAACGAGCCCGAACTCGATGTGACCAGCCTGATGATCACCGAGACCATCACTCTGCACCCGGATGACAAGGCCGATCAGGCCGCCCAGGCCTTCGAGCGCTATGACCTGGTTTCTGCCCCGGTGGTGGACGAGGATGGCAAGCTGCTCGGGCGCGTCACCGTCAATACCGTAATGGACTTTATCCGCGCCGAGTCTGAAAGCGAAGTGCTCAACCTCGCCGGCTTGCGTGAAGAGGAAGATATTTTCGCCTCGGTCTGGAAGAGTGCAAAAAACCGCTGGCTGTGGCTGGCGCTGAACCTGTGCACCGCCTTTTTCGCCTCGCGTGTCATTGGCAGTTTCGAAGGCACCATTGCAAAATTTGTTGCGCTCGCCACCCTCATGCCTATCGTGGCCGGCATCGCCGGCAATTCGGCCAATCAGACCACCACCATCATCATCCGTTCACTGGCACTGGGGCAGATCACCCCTGCCAACGCACGCCGCATGATCAGCAAGGAGCTGGCCATCGGCGCACTTAACGGCCTGGTGTGGGGCAGCGTAGCCGGCATGTTCGCCTACCTCCTCTACCATAACATCCTGCTCGGCATCGTCATGACCAGCGCCATGCTGCTCAACCTGCTGCTCGGTGCCATGGCCGGCTTGCTGATCCCCCTCGCCATGCAGCGCATGGGGCGCGACCCCGCCATCGGCTCAAGCGTGATGCTCACCGCCATCACCGACAGCGGCGGCTTCTTTATCTTCCTGGGGTTGGCAGCGCTATTTTTGGTGTAACAACTGAGGACTGCGCAGCAGTTATCCATCGAAGCCACCCTCGTGGCCTGAGCCGACTCCAGGGTCATCAGTTGTTCGAGACCGTTGGAGAGGGTGTTGTAGGTGTTGCCGATCTGGCGCACGCTGAAACCGGAGCGCAGGTATTCGGCGAGGTAGTCGCTGTAGCGGGCGCTGAGCTGCGGTTCCATCTGCAGGCTCTTGACGGTTTCGATGCCGCCGACGTATTCGGTGGTGAAGGCCTGGTTGCGTGCGCCGAGCAGGAATTGCTCGTTCATCCGGCTTCTGAAGATAGGTGCGACGATGAAGCTCATCAGGGTGATGATGCCCATAACGCCGCCCCTTTAGCTCGCTTTAACACCTCTATTCATCTGAGGTTCCCCAGCAACGTCCTGCGCTCACGCCAGCGCCGCAAGCCATTCTCCACCAGTGAGTAAACCGACGGCACCACCACCAGCGTAAGCAGGGTGGAAGACACCATGCCGCCGATCACCGCCACCGCCAGCGGGCCGTTGGTTTCGGCGCCGGCACCCAGCCCCAGTGCGGCGGGCAGCAGGGCCAGGATGATAGTGAACGAGGTCATCAGCACCGGGCGCAAACGCACCGGGCAGGCGTCGCGCAGCGCGTCGTCGATCGGCAGGCCTTCCTCGCGGCGCTGGTTGGTGAGGTCGATCAGCAGGATGGAATTTTTCGCCACCAGGCCGATCAGCAGCACCAGCCCGATCATCGAGTAGATGTTGAGCGTGTGGCCCACCAGCCACAGCGCCATGACGCCGCCGATAATTGCCAGCGGCTGCGCCAGCATGATGATGAAGGGCTGCACAAAGGAGTTGAACTGGCTGGCCAGCACCATGTAGAGCAGCACCAGCGCCAGGGTGAAAGCAAAGATCATGTAGCCCACCGTCTTGCCGAATTCCTCGGCCTGTCCGATCAGTTTGACGCGATAACCCGCCGGCAGCATGCTGGCCGCCATCTCCTTCACCCTGGCTGCGGCCTCGCCCAGCGGCATCAGCGGCGTGGCAAAGAAGGTGGCGGCGTACTGCAGGTCGTAGCGCCCGATTACCGCCGCGCCGAGTTGCTGCCTGAAGGTGGCTACGCTGTCCAGCCGCACCATGCTGCCATCGCGCGTGCGCAGAAAGATGCGGCGCAAGTCTTCCGGCTTCACAAAAGTCCCCTCGGCCGCTTTAACGCGTACGTAGTAGCGCTCGCCATCACCCGGTTCGTCGCTGTACTGGGCGATATCCACCCCGCCGGTCATCATGTTGATTGCCATCGCCACATCCTGCGCGGACAGGCCCATGGCGGCGGCCTTGGCGCGGTTGATACCGACGGTCAGTTGCGGCAGGTCCAGCTGCAAATCCTTATCCACTCGGCCCATGCCGGCTTCCTTGAGCAGGCGGCGATGCAGCTCGCCGGACAGGCGCGCCACCTCGGCCAGATTGGGCCCGGTGAGCACAAATTGCAGGGGTTCACCGCGTTGCCCGCCCACCACCGACACCGGTGCCGGGAATGCGCTGATTCCGGGGATCAGCGCCAGTTCGCGGCGCAACTCGGCGAGCAATTCCTGTTGCGAAATGGAACGCTCGCTGCGCGAGCTCATGCGCACATAGGAGAAGGCCTGATTCACCTGGCCGGCCTGGCCGATGCCGATGCCGCTGAAATCGGAAATGATTTCCTTGTGGCTGGCGAGCACCTTTTCCACCTCTGCCAGCTTGGCGTTGGTATAGCTGATGGAAGCACCCAGTGGCGCCTTGGTGAACACCATGAAGCGCCCCTGGTCTTCGTCTGGCATGAAAGCCTTGCCCACTTTGGCAAAGAAGAAAGCGCTCGAGAGCACGGTCAGCACCGTCAGCAGCACTACCTTCCAGCGATGGCGCAGCGCCCGTGCCAGCATGCCGCGATAAAAATCATCCAGCTGGTGGAACATGCCGTCCAGAAAGTAATAGATGCGGCCATGCTGTTTTTGCACGCTCAGGTAGCGCGAGCACAGCATGGGCGTCAGCGTCAGTGAAACAAACAGCGACACCAGCACGCCAAAGGTCACCACCACGGCAAACGACTTGAAGAACATGCCGATAATGCCGCCCATGAAGATTACCGGCGCGAAAATGGAAACCAGCGACAGGGTGGCGGCCAGCACCGCAAACACCACCTCATGGCTGCCGTGTATCGCCGCCGTGATCGGATCAGGGTCGATTTCCTGGCGATGACGGAAAATATTCTCCAGCACCACGATGGCATCGTCCACCACCACGCCGATCAGCAGCAGCAGCGCCAGCATGGTCATGGCGTTAAAGGTGTAGCCGGAGAAGTAGATCACCGCAATGGCGCCGAGCAGCGAAACCGGGATCGCCAGCGAAATGATCAGGGTGGAGCGCACGCTGCGCAGGAAGATCCACACCACGATGGCAGCCAGCAAGGTGCCCTCGAGCAGATGCTCCTTGAGCGAATCGATCATCTCCTGAATGAACAGCGCGTCATTGGTGGCAATGCGGAGCGTCATCCCCGGCGGCAAGGCTGGCACCAGCTCCTTTTCCAGCCTGCGTTTGACTTCCTCGGCGATCGCCACGGTATTGGCATTGGAAACCTTGACGATACCGATACCCACCGCCGGCTTGCCGTTAAAATTTGCCAGCTGGCGGTTATCCGCCAGGCCGTCTTCGACCCGCGCCACATCGCTCAGCAGTATCGGTGCGCCGTCGCGGTAGGCAATCACCATGCGCCTGAGGTCGTCCAGCTTGTGGAATTCCAGATCGAGCTTGAGCAGGTACTCACCCTTGCTGCCGACCAGGAAGCCGCCGGGCAACTGCAGGTGCTCGCGGCTGAATGCCGCGGCCAGATCCTGCGAAGTCAGGCTGAGGCTGGCCATGCGCAGCGGATCGACGTTGACGCGTATGGTGCGGTCGCGGCGGCCGCCCAGACGCACCTCGCCCACGCCATCGATGGTTTCCAGCTTTTTCTTGATCACGTTGCTGGCGTACACATTGAGCTGCTGCTGCGTGCGATCGCCCTGCAGCGCCAGCCACATGATCGGGCTGGAGGTGGTGTCCAGTTTGGCCACCACCGGCATATCGGCCTCCTTGGGCAGACGCCGTATGGCCTGGTTGATTTTGGCCTGTACCTCGTTGAACGCCACATCCACGTTCTTTTCCAGGCTGAAGGTTATCGCCACCGTCGAAATGCCCGGTGCGGAATTCGACTGCACATGCTCGATGCCGGGCACGCTGTTCACCGCTGTTTCGATCACATTGGTGACGCTCATGTCGACATTGTCCGGATTGGCTCCGGTGAGCGTGGTGGTCACCGCGATGATGGGGAATTCAATCTTGGGGAACTGATCCACGCCGATACGCTGATAGCCGATAACGCCCAGCAGCATGAGCGCACCGCTCAGCATGAAAGCCAGCACGTGGCGTCTGATTGATAACTCAGGCAGATTCATGGACATGTGTTTGGCCGAAGTGCGGACTTACTTTGCCAGTGTTGACGGCATTGCGTCAGCACTGGCAGCAGGTTGAATGATTTTTGACACGATTACCGGCGCCTGGTCGGTCAGAAATCCAGCCCCATCCACCGCCACCGTCTCATCCAGCTTGAGGCCGCCGAGTATCTCCGCCATACCCTGCTGGATGATGCCAACCTGCACCAGTCGCTGCTCAACCTTGTCGCCTTGCACAACATAAACCACCTGCCCGGCGGGGCGCAAAACGACACTCTCTTCCGGCACCACTACCGCATTTTGGTGTTCGCCCAGCACCACTGTGGCACTCACCGTTGCCCCCGGCTTCCATGTGCCTGGATTATTGAAGGTGACAAACACATCGAAAGAGCGATTATTACCCCCGGCCATCGGGCGTATCTCTTCAATTTTTCCGCTCAGTTGTGTCTCTTCGCCGGGGCTGGAGATCAGCACCTTCATGCCGCGCTGCAAACGGCCCGACAGCGTCTCCGGAAAAGGCAGGCGGGCACGCAATTTTTTCAGCGCCACCACCTGGAACATCGGATCGCCCACCTTGACGTATTGCCCCTGCACGACAATCTGCGTCTCCACCCGGCCGGAGATGGGCGACAGCACTGTGGCCTTGTTGGCGTTGCGCTCGGCCAAACCCAGTTGCGCGCGCGCCGAGGCAAGCTGCTCCCGGGAACTTCGGCTTTGCGCTGTTGCATCATCCAGCGCGGCCTGCGAAATAAAATTTTTCTCGCGCAGCTGCTTCAGGCGCTCAAGGTTTCTGCCCTGGTTGCCGCTCAGCGTTTCCGCCCGCCGCGCTTCTGCCTGCGCCGCCTGGCGCGACAGGGTGACATCACGCCCGTCCATCACCGCCAATACCTGGCCCGCCTTGACTTCATTACCGACAACTGCGCGTATCTCGAGCACCTTGCCCGGCACTTCGGCGGCAATCACCGGGTCGGCCAGGCTCTCCATGCTGCCCACGGTTTCTTCCAGCAACTCCACAGTACGCGACTCGGCGCGCGCCACCGTGACAGGCGTACCGGAGGAACCGCTCTTGCTTGCTCCTTCTTTATTGGCGTCTTCTTTTTTGGCGCACGCAGCCAGAACCAACAGGGACAACAATGCCAGCGTCACACAGGGCTTGTTCATGCTTTAACTCGCAATATAGGAAATCGAAAGGACAGAAATGAGCACGCAGGCCCCGTTCTATAAAAGAGAGGAAGGATAAATTCTGTACCCGTTGTTTCCAACAACAGATATCAATAACTTGCCACATGCTGTGGCAGCTATGTAACAGCAGAAAGGGCGAAACGCGTATCCCGGCGCCCGCCCAAATTTACTGCGCTTAGGCGCCGAGGATGCCTTTACCTGCAACTGCAGAAGCTGGCTTCGTTGCTGCTTTTTTAGCAACTGGCTTTTTGGCTGCTGCTTTTTTAGCGGCTGGCTTTTTAGCTACAGCTTTTTTAGCGGCTGGCTTTTTGGCGACAGCTTTTTTAGCAACTGGCTTTTTAGCGACTGCTTTCTTAGCGGCTGGCTTTTTGGCGACAGCTTTTTTCGCTGCTGGCTTGGCTGCTGCTTTCTTGGCAACTGGCTTTTTAGCGACTGCTTTCTTGGCGGCTGGCTTTTTGGCGACAGCTTTTTTAGCTGCTGGCTTGGCTGCGGCCTTCTTTGCAGCAGGCTTCTTTGCTGCAGCTTTCTTTACTGTGGTGGTTTTTGCTGCTGCTTTTTTTGCTGCTGGTTTTTTGGTTGTGGTGCTTTTTGCTTTGGTATCTGCCGTAGCCATTTTCGTTCCTTAAGAAAAATTTATGTGACTTAACCCAGGTACTACATTGCGTGCACACTGCACTCCCAAACTCCTGTATTACCGCTAATTTCGCTTGGTGATCGCATTCTATGCGCGATTAAAAATATAGCGCAATATATTTTTGCATTTTGCAACAAAAAACTATAAGAAAATTTTCTCGCCGGCGAACAATTGCGTCACCGTTTCGCGTTCACGAATGAGATGAATCGCCTCGCCATCCACCATAATTTCCGCTGCACGGGGACGCGTGTTGTAGTTGGAACTCATGCTCATGCCGTAGGCGCCGGCTGACATCAGCGCCAGAAAATCGCCCGGCTCTATCGCCAGTTTGCGTGCATGCGCAAGAAAATCGCCGCTCTCGCAGACCGGACCAACTACCTCGTATTCCGCCACTGGCGCGGCTTTACGCACAAGCGGCTGAATTCCGTGATAGGCATCGTAGAGGGCGGGGCGCATCAAGTCGTTCATCGCCGCATCGACGATAGCGAAGTGCTTTTCCTCTCCCGGCTTCAGATATTCCACCTGCGTCAGCAGCACCCCGGCGTTACCGACCAGCACCCGACCCGGCTCCACAATGAGTTTTTCGTGGCGTCCTTGCAAGGCAGACAACAGGGCTTGGGCGTATTCGGCGATCGCGGGTGGAGTTTCGTCGTTATAACGGATGCCGAGGCCGCCGCCCAGATCGATATGCTCCAGCCTGATGCCCTCGGCCGCCAGGGTATCCACCAGCAGCAGCACCTTTTCCGCCGCCGCGATAAACGGGCTGACCTCGGTCAGTTGCGAGCCGATATGGCAATCAATGCCGGTCACGCGCAGGTGCGCCATGCCGCTGGCCTTGCGATACAACGCCAGCGCATCGGTGTAGGCCACGCCAAATTTGCTCTGCTTCAGGCCGGTGGAAATATAAGGGTGCGTCTTTGCATCCACGTTCGGATTCACCCGGAAACTGATCGGGGCCACCTTGCCCATGCTGGCCGCCACAGTATTCAGGCGCACCAGCTCGGCCTCGGACTCCACGTTGAAGCACAGAATGCCGGCGGTCAAAGCCAGCCGCATCTCCGCCTCGCTCTTGCCCACGCCGGAGAACACCACCTTGTTCGCCGAGCCACCGGCCGCCAGCACGCGCTGCAGCTCGCCGCCGGAAACGATATCGAAGCCGGCACCCAGTTTGGCAAACAGGTTGAGGATGGCCAGGTTGGGGTTGGACTTCACCGCAAAACAGATCAGATGCTCGCGCTCCTTCAACGCCGCGGCAAACTGGCGATAGCCATCCGTCAGCGCGGCGCGCGAGTACACATAAGTGGGCGTGCCGAACCGCCTGGCAATTTCCGCCAGTGCCACTTTTTCGACAAAGAGTTGGTCCTGCTGATAATGAAAATAATTGCTCATGGCTGTTTGCTTGTGTCAGTTGGTTTCTGAAGAGTAGGAGCTTGCATGACAGCGCTCTGCGCCGGTAGAAGCGGCTGTTCCGGCGGCTTCTGCGCTGACGGAATGGGTGCGGCAGGCATTTGCTGCAGATACAACGGGCCTTTGCGCCCGCATCCTTGCAGCATGGCCAGCAGCAAGATAATGACGGCAGCAACAGTCTTTTGCGCACGCATGATTGAATTCTCACAAAATTGAACAGGGCGGGATTATAAATGAGTAGCAGCCAATATTGCCGCTACATAATGGTCTCGCCACCCGGCCCCAACGATTTGACCCGCAGTTGTCACGGCTGTTATTTCATCTGCAGCGGCGTAATTTACAATAAACTATCACCGCACATTAAGGCCGGACTGCGTTGCCATGCCTGTTACCAGCGACCAGCCCGGACCACATATACCCACACCAGGAATCTCTGACTTAAGGAAAACCATGACTGAAAGCGAATTCAACAAACTGACCGATGCTGTGCTGGCCCATATCGAACAGACCATAGATGACAGCGGCAGCGACATCGAATGCAGCCTCAACGGCCCGGTGATGGAGCTGGAGTTTGAAGATGGCTCAAAAGTAGTCGTCAACCGCCACACCCCCAACCAGGAAATGTGGCTTGCCGCAAAATCCGGCGGCTTCCACTATGGCTACCAGGACGGCAAATGGCTCAGCAAGCGCGATGAAGGCGAGTTTTACAGCAAGCTGAGCGAGATGATCAAGGCGGGATGTGGGGAGGTGGTGACCTTTTAGCTTTGCTTGGCAGCCTGAATCTGAGAAATCAACCCCGTCGGGGGTGGCCCGACAGCCAGTTACTTTTCTTGCTTCGCCAAGACCAGTAACCAAAAGAAGGCGACCCCGGATCCGCCACCCCTTTGGGGTTCCCTGCGTTGCTCGGCAGGTCAGGCGGCTGCGGAACTCGCACGATCCGCTGCGCGGCCACATGCTCAGACAGTCCTCGCCGACATCCCCTGACCAGCCTGCGCTACTCGGTGGCGGATAAGGGGAGGAAAACCTAAAAACCTAAAGTCAAAAACTGAACCCCAATCAGGAGCGTGGGCACGATGTGCTCACAGTGGTTTTTTGTTTTGGCGTGCGCAACGCGCACGCTGCCTTTCGCTGTTTGCTTTTTCACACCCTGTGCGCCGCCTCGATCAAGTGCAAGGAAGCGGAGGTTTAGGCGAGCACTGTCCGAGTTCCGCAGTGGGGTACGGTTTGTGTGCCCCGCCAGGGCGAGTTGCGCAGCCCCGCTTGCTTGCACTTGATCGAGGGAACCCGAAGGGCGGCAAACCGGGAGCGACTTCTTTGGGTTACCTTTGGCTACGACATAACCTAAAG
>JBGPPE010000078.1:0-11987 GCA_041488395.1 Gallionellaceae bacterium | reverse complement strand
CCCCGGCGGTGGCGCGTTGACGCTGAACAGCATTCTTTCATCCGCGTTTAGTGCGGGTGTGGCTACGACAACCACGCCAATCTACACTTTTGCGACGACACCCACAGCGCCTACCGACCTCTATATGCGTGCAGTGGATATGGACGGGGTCAGTTCGTTGCGAGCCATGCCCTCCGCTTCTGTGGAAGGTGGTATCAAAGTGGTGAGCGGTCGCGTAAAACTGACCAATGTTTACGGCTCCGAAATGCTGCCGCTGACGGTCACCGCGACTGTGCAATATTGGGGCGGGGCAAGTGCGGGCTATGTAACCAGCACTATGGATAACGCTAATGCAGTAACTGCTGCAAAAATTTCGCGCACCAATTGCCAGGGCAATCTGCTATCCGCTGGCGTGTGCAGTGCAACACTGGGAACCATCAGCTCCGTGCAGTCTGTGCCGTCAACACCGCCTCCCTATGGTGTGTATTCAATCAAACTGGCTGCGCCCGGTGCGGGTAAAACAGGCAGCGAAGATTTGAGCGTCAACACGGGCGGCTGGCCAGCCTATTTGCCCAGCAGCTCGGGTCGGGCAACTTTTGGCATATACAAGGGCAATACAGATTTTATTTACCAGCGTGAAAACTACTGATGCAATGTCAATCGCATCGTTGTTCCAGCGCAAGCTGATGCGCGTAAGCGCGTTACGCCTTGGCTAGTTGCCTAACCATGATGAGTTAAGCAGGTCATGCACGCGGGCAGCCCGCTGCCTATTTGCAGCGGGTTTTTTATTATTTTGGGGATGGTGGGGTGGTTTTTAGGAATATTGATTGACAACAATAGGTTATTAACTTATCTTCAAGCTTATTATGCAAATCCCATATTTTTCCAATTTGTTCAGACGCGCCGCTGGTGGAGAGAAGGCGAGGGTTGTTGCCTGTTTCCGTGGCAACGTGGCTCTTTTCGTCAGAGTGAAGCGGGTAGGGGAAAAAGCCAAAGTGGTGACCTATGCCGTGCGCCAATTGTCTGGGCGCACTGCGTCCGAGCTGGCAAAAAGTTGCAGTGCCTTGCACATAGGCGGGTTTCAGTATTCCACGTTGCTGGGCAGCAATGAATATCAGCTGGTGGCAGTTGAGGCACCGAATGTGCCGGTGGAGGAGCTGAAGGCGGCCATACGCTGGCGCGTCAAGGATACGCTTAGTTACCACGTGGACGATGCCACGATTGATGTATTGAAAATACCGACGGGTAAGCAGGGGGCAGAGCGCGCACAGTCGCTGTATGTCGTGGCGGCTCACAACGAGGTGATCAAAAAGCGCATCGCCTTGTTTGAGGATGCCAAGCTCCATCTCGACATTATCGACATTCCGGAAATGGCGCAGCGCAATATCGCCGCCATGTTGGAGGACGACGGGCGCGGGCTAGCCTTGCTGGCTTTCGATGAAAACGGCGGCATGCTTACCTTTACCGGTGGCGGCGAGTTGTACCTCGCACGCCGTATAGAAATTTCCCTGGGGCAACTGCAGGATGCGGATGACAGCTTGCGCAGGCAGGCTTTTGACCGTCTGGAGCTGGAAGTGCAGCGTTCGCTCGATTACTTTGACCGCCAGTTCAATCACCTTACTGTGAGTCGCATGCTGGTTGCGATACCCAGGGCAGTCGGCCTGGTGGAAGTGTTGCAGGAAAATCTGGATGTGGATGTGGAACGGCTCGATTTGTCGCAAGTGCTGGATATGACGGCAGCCCCCGAGCTGGCCAGCGATGAAGCGCAGGTGGATGCGTTCTATGCGCTGGGAGCAGCTCTGCGTCTGGAAAGGCGGGCACTGTGAACCAGCAGATCAATCTCTTCAACCCGCAGCTGCTGCGGCAGAAGCAATATTTTTCCATGCTGACCATGTTGCAGGCACTCGCGCTGCTCATGCTGGGGTCTGCCATGTTGTACGCTTATGCGGTGTATCAGGTGCAGCTGCTGACTGAACAGTCGGCAGAGTCCAGCAAGCGTTATGAGGCTGCGCAGGCCAGGCTGGCACGCTACTCGGCAGACTTTTCGCCACAGCAGGCGAAACAGTTGCTGGAAGATGAGCTGAAGAAAGCTGAAGCAGAAGCGATGGCGCAGCGCGAACTGATTGACACGCTAAAGAGCGGAGCCATTGGCAATACCAGCGGCTACTCCGAATACATGCGCGCCTTTGCGCGGCAGACCATCAACGGCCTCTGGCTTACCGGGTTTGATATTACCGGCGATGCGGTGCAAATGGGCATGCGCGGCGGTGCGCTCAATCCCGAGCTGGTGCCCGGCTACATCAAACGATTAAGCCAGGAAAAAATCATGCGCGGCAAGGAATTTGCGGCGCTGCAGATGCAGCAGCACAAGTATGAGGAAGGCAAGCCTGCGGGTCGGCCGTATCTGGAATTCACCCTGCAATCAGCTGAAACCGGAGCGAAGAAATGATCAGGCAACAGTGGGAGAAAATTGGTGTCAGGGTTGACGCAATGACATTGCGCGAACGCGCACTGATTTTCGCGGCCGTGGCATTTCTTTTGGTTTCCCTGGTAAATGTTTTTTTGCTTGAACCCATGTTGCTGAAGCAAAAAAATCTTTCCGGGCAAGTGGTGCAGCAACAGGAAAAAATGAAAGAGATGCAGGCGCAGATAGATGCTATTCAGCAGGCCAGGAGTGCGCAGGATAGCTCTCTGCAGCGAAAAGAGATCAACCGGATCAGGCAGGAGCTGGCAAAGGGGGATGCCTACCTGAACAGTAGCCGCGAGAGGCTGGTACCACCGGAAAATATGGCCGATCTGCTGCGCCAGGTGTTGAGCAGAAATGCCAACCTGCAGCTGGTGGCGTTGCAGACTTTGCCGGTCACACCGCTGCTGGACAAGGCGGATGGGCAGACGGACACCGCTGCCGGTGCGGCGCCAGCTGTGGTGCTGGAAAAACAGGTATACAAACACGGTGTGGAATTAACTGTGCGCGGCAACTATCTGGACTTGCTGCAATATCTCACAGCGCTGGAGCGCTTGCCGACGCAGATGTTCTGGGGCAAGGTGAAAATGGATGTAGTGAAGTATCCGGCTGCCGAGCTGACGTTGACGTTATATACATTGAGTCTGGACAAGACATGGTTGCAGGTGTGAAAACAATTCGCGGCGTAGCGTTGTTGCTGGTGTTATTGCCTGTCGCAGCGGGTGCGCAGACACTGTCTGATCCGACGCGCCCGCCTGTCGAGATTGGCGAGGGTGGTGGCGCCTACGGCCAGGATGTGGCGCCAGTGGTGGTAAAAGGTTTGTCATCCGTCATTATTTCAACCGCGCGTTGTGCGGCGATTATTGATGGCAAAACGATCAGGCTGGGCGAAAAATACGGTGATGCAACGCTGGTTGAAATCACCGCGCATGGTGTGACGCTGCAGGGGGCGCACGGGCGCCGCGGCATGGCGTTATTTCCGGATGTAGGAATGAAAGCAAGCTCTGATCAGCCAGCATTACCACCAGCAGTCACCTGCAAGATGGAAAATCAGAACGCGGAATATCACAAGACTGTAAAGAAATTACCCCGTCAGAACGGGTTGAAGGAGAAAAAATGAAGCCAATAATTGGAATGCTGGCATTGGCTGTATTGTCTGCATGCGCGGCGCCGGTCGGGCGCAATACCACAGCAGATGCAATCAGGCAGGAAATGGATGCGGTTGCAGAAAGTGCAAAAGCAGGCAAGCCGGATGCAGTGAACAATGCGCTGCTCCCGCCCCTGGCGGTCGGCGTTCCTGCGCTTGACAACAAGCCGGTGGAGACCAGGTTTGATCTGGCTGTCAACAATACTGCGGCACAACAGGTATTTACTGCGATCGTCTCCGGCACCCGCTACAGCATACTGGTGCCGGCCGATGTGAGTGGCAGCATGTCGCTGAACCTGAAAGACGTAACCGTGCTGGACGCGCTGGAGGCAATACGCGAGACCTATGGTTACGATTATCGGGTGGATGGAACGCGCATTTATGTGCAGCCGATTTCCATGCAGACGCGCATTTACCAGGTGAGCTATCTGACCGGGCAGCGCAACGGCACCTCTTCCTTGCGCGTTGCCTCCAGCTCGATTGCGGATTCAACTGGCGGCACGGCAACGCCCACATATGGCACAACACCCCCTCCCACAAGCACAGCAAGAAACCTGGAGAGCAGCCGTGTCAGCACCGTCACCAGCGAGGACTTCTGGGACGAGCTGAGCAAGGCGCTGACCGCGATTGTCGGCAATGAAAAAGGGCGCAGCGTGGTGATCAGCCCGATGTCCGGCGTGATTGTGGTGCGCGCCATGCCGGATGAGCTGAAGAATGTGGCGGCCTATCTCAAGGCTTCGCAAATTTCGATCGAGCGCCAGGTGATTCTGGAAGCCAAGATTGTGGAAGTACAGCTCAGCGACGTATTTCAGTCCGGGATAAACTGGGCTGCGTTCGGGCGTGAGTCGGGCAACCTGGGGTCGGTGGGGCAAATGGGGGCTGGTACAACACTGCAACCAAGTACTGCGGGTGTGGGCGCCGTGCTCGGTAATAATGCGATCAGTGCAATTCCTGGTAGCGATCTGATAAGCAATACGGCCAACACGGGCAGTATGTTTGGTCTCGCGTTTCAAACCAACAATTTTGCTGCCTTGCTGAATTTCCTTGAGGCGCAGGGCAGTGTACATGTGCTGTCCAGTCCGCGCATTGCCACCCTGAATAACCAGAAAGCGGTGCTTAAGGTGGGTACGGATGAGTTCTTTGTGACCGGCGTTACCACCACCACTACCGCCGTTGGCACAACCGCGACAACCACTCCCAGTGTGACCCTGCAACCGTTCTTTTCCGGTATTGCGCTGGACGTGACGCCGCGCATTGATGAGAACAACGAGATCATCCTGCATGTACATCCTTCAGTGGGGCAGGTGACTACCGTCGACAAGGTGTTGAACCTGGGTACGGCGGCGGGTACCTATACCTTGCCGCTGGCCTCCAGCTCAATCTCCGAAACCGACAGCATTGTGCGCGCCCGTGATGGCCAGATTGTTGCCATCGGCGGTTTGATGCGCCAGGCCACGATAGAAGATCAGTCCGGTCTGCCCGGCTTGTCCAAGAGCATCTTCGGGCAGACCAGCAAGCGCACGGAAAAGCGCGAGCTGGTAATCCTGATCAAGCCCACCGTGGTGAATGGCGACAAGGACTGGTCCGACGACATCACGCACAGCCGTGATCGGGTGAACAGCATGATGCGGTAGGGAATATGTATCTTGAACATTTCGGCCTGCGTGAGCTGCCCTTTTCACTGACCCCGGACACCAGCTTCTTCTTTGCCTGTTCCAGCTATCAGGAAGCGCTAAATACCTTGCTGGTTGCGGCCCGCAACGGCGAAGGTTTTATCAAGATCGTGGGCGAAGTGGGCAATGGCAAAACCCTGCTGTGCCGCAAATTCCTCGCCACGCTCAACGACAGCCCGACTGCTTCAACCACTGCCATCGGCACCCAGGATGAAGCGGTCACGGCCCGCAGCAAGGGGCGCTTTGCCACGGCCTACATTCCCAATCCCTATCTCGAACCGCGCAGCCTGCTGCTGGCGCTGGCCGACGAGTTTCGCCTGCAGGTGGATAAAAACGTGGACCAGCACCAGCTGCTGCGCGAGCTGACCCTGGCGCTGCTCAACAATGCGCGCGAAGGCAAGCGCGTGCTGGTCTGTCTCGATGAGGCACAGGCGATGCCGCTGGAAAGCCTGGAAGTGCTGCGCCTGCTCACCAACCTGGAAACCGAAAAGCGCAAGCTGATGCAGGTGGTGCTGTTTGGCCAGCCGGAACTGGATGAACGCCTGAAACAGAATTCCGTGCGCCAGCTGCGCCAGCGCATCAGCTTCCAGTACGAGCTGAAAGGTTTGCAGCGCGACGAGCTCGATCGTTATCTGCGCTATCGCCTGCGCGTGGCGGGCTATGGCGGCGAAACCCTGTTCAGCAGCGGCGCGGTGGCGCGCCTGCACCGGGTTACCGGCGGCACGCCACGCCTGGTCAACATCATCGCCAACAAGGCGCTGATGCTGGCCTATGGCGAGGGACGGCAGCTGGTATTGCCGCGCCACGTCAGCGTGGCTGCTGCGGATACGCCGGAAGCACGCCGTGACTGGCGCATGTGGTTATGGGGAGCGCTGGCAATAACTCTGAGTTCGGCTTTGGTTGCCGCCTGGGTGATGATGCAATGAGCCTGATCAATCAGGTTCTGAATGATCTGGACAAGCGCGGCGCTAGCACCAATATCGGCGAGGCGACCATCCGCGTGGTGCCGCTGCAAAGCCGGCGCAGCGCCTTCCTGCTGGTTGCTGCGGGCGCGGCGGGCATGCTGGCTGTGGGTGGTGTCGCCTGGATGGTATGGCAAACGCAGCTGCGCCCAGTCGCGCCACTCGTGGCGGCAGTGCCGGTTCAGCCGGTGCAGGTGTTGCCTGCATCGCAGCCGGTGGTTGCGCCGGTGCAGGCAACAGTCCCCAGAATCAACAGCGTCAGCCCCAGTCCGGTGCTGGCAACTGGCCGTGCACAGACCATCACCATACACGGCAACAACTTCAAGGAGGGGGCCAGCGTCACCCTGCGCAAAGAAGGTGGCAAGGTGTATGCAGACCGTCCAATCATTTCGCTAGCGTCAGAGCAGATTGTACTGAAGACAAAATTCGGCAAGAAGCCGACTAGCTGGACGGTCGAGGTGCTGAATGCCGATGGTGCCGCTTCAGGTGAATTTGTGATTGCGGTGCAGGCAGCTGCAGCCGCGCAGCCATCTGATAAGCAGGCTGTTACCGCCGCGCCTGGCTCAGCATCGAACAAGGCCGCAGCGCCAGTTGCCAGGCCGGGAACCGTAACAACGGGCGGTATCAACAAGCAGCCCACCCAGATCAGCCTGCAGCAGCAGGCCGACAACGAATTCCGCCGCGCCTACCAGCTGATGCGCCAGGGCCGCAATAGCGAAGCGCTGGCCGGCTATGAAAACGCACTGAAGCTTGACCCCGGCCATGAGCAGGCGCGCCAGACCATGGTCAGCCTGTTGCTGGAAAGCAGACGCAATGGCGACGCCGAACACGTGCTGCAGGAAGGCTTGCAGCACAACCCGCAGCACACCAATTTTGCCATGCTGCTGGCGCGCCTGCAGGTGGAGCGCAATGCCGTGCCGCTGGCGCTGGAGACCTTGCAGCACAGTTTGCCCTACGCGGGGACGCAGCCTGATTACCTGGCCTTTGTCGCCGCCCTGCTGCAGCGCCAGAACCGCCACCAGGAAGCGATCGATGACTATCAGAAGGCGCTGCAGCTCAAGCCGCAAAACGGCGTGTGGCTGATGGGCATGGGTATCTCCCTGCGCGCCGAACAGCGCCATGCGGAAGCACGCGAGGCCTTCAAGCGTGCGCTGGATTCCAACACGCTGAATGCTGAGTTGCAGGCCTATGTGAAGCAGCAACTGAAAGAGTTGTAACTCTCCAGGTAGATATAAACGAAATACTTGACACATACATACCGGTTGGTATGTAATCGTCCCATGCAAACCAAACAGCCTGATCTGACGCGCGACAAAATCCTGCACTCGGCCTTCTGTGAGATCCATCGCCAGGGGTTCCAGGCAGCGAGCATTACCAACATCCTGCAGGATACCGGCCTGACCAAGGGAGCGCTGTATCACCACTTCCCGACCAAGCAGGCGCTGGGGCTGGCCGTAATTGATGAGGTGATCAAGCAGCGCCTGGAACAGCTGATCTTCCGGCCGCTGCGCGACAGCGACAAGCCGGTGGAGGCTTTGCTCGACGTGATCGCGACCATCAACAAGAAGGTGCCGGCAGACTTCGTCATGCTCGGCTGCCCGTTGAATAACCTGATGCAGGAAATGAGTGCCCTCGACCAGTTGTTCCAGCAACAGCTGAGCGGGGTGCTGGGAATCTGGCAGAGGACAGTTGAAGATGCGCTCAAGCGCGGGCAGCAGCAGGGCGAAATACGGGCGGATGTGGATTACAAGGCAGCCGCGCTGTTTGTGGTATCAGCCTGGGAAGGCTGTATCGGCGTGGCAAAAAACATGCAGTCGCCCAAGGCATTTGAAAGCTGCATGAAGCAGTTGCATGTTTATGTAGAAGGATTGATGTCGCCACCACGCAAGAAGGCGCAGGGTGGCCGTCAAAGCAGGTAGTGTTTTTTTTGATTAACAACATACCGGACGGTCGGTATCTTTCAGGGAGGCAGATATGAGCTTGATTTCGACAGTGGCACCAGAACAGGCTAGCGGCAAAGTGGCGGAAATTTACGGGCAGATTCAGCAAATGATGGGGCGGGTGCCGAACGCCTTCCAGATGAGCAGCTCCAGCCCGGGGCTGCTGGAACAACAGTGGCAGAGCATCGCTTATTACATGCAGCACCCGACACTCAGCTTTCCCCTGCTGGCCATGGTGCGCATGCTGGTGTCGCAGCATAACGACTGCCAGTATTGCGTGAGCATGAATGAAAGCATGCTGATGCAGGTGGCGAAACTGACGCCAGAGCAGGTGGCGACCACCAGGAGCGATCCGCAGCAGGCACCTTTGCCGGACAGGGACAGGGCCATGTTGTTGCTGGTGCTGAAGGCAAGCAAAACGCCCAAACAGATAGAAAAATCCGACCTGGACCAGGTGCGCGCACTGGGCTGGAGCGATGGCGACATCATGGATGCCGTGAGTCACGGCGCGCGCAATGTGGCAGCGGACATTGTGTTCAATGCCTTCAAGATTGATAACGACATTTAAAAGGAGAGTCATCATGAACTTCGACAAGGAACTGGATGCACGCGGCCTGAACTGTCCTCTGCCGATTTTGCGCACCAAGAAATCTCTGGCTGAATTGATTGCAGGACAGGTACTGAAAGTGGTCTCTACCGACCCGGGCTCGGTAAAAGACATGCAGGCCTTTGCCAATCAAACCGGCAACGAGCTGATTTCCACCACTGAGAGCAGTGGAGAGTATGTGTTTTTCATGCGCAAGCACTGAGAGGGGGAAACAATGGATGTCGCAAAGGCAATAGAGCAGCGTCGTTCAGTGAAGGCCTATGATGCCTCTCACCGATTGAGCGAAGCTGAAATTGAAAAGCTGATGTCACTGGCAATGCTTGCACCCACTGCATTCAATATCCAGAACTGGCGTTTTGTTGTGGTAAATGATCCGCAATTGCGCAAAGAATTGCGCCGTGTATCTAAAGATCAGGCGCAGATAACGGATGCATCCTTGCTGGTGGTATTGTGTGGCGACTTGAAAGCATGGAACCGTGAGCCGGCCAGGTACTGGCGCACGGCGCCAGCGGAAATACAAGAAGCCCTGCTTGGTCTGATCGAGCAATACTACTCCGGTAATGCTCAAATCGAGCGCGATGAGGTGATGCGTTCCTGTGGCATCGCGGCAATGGCGCTCATGCTGGCAGCAAAGGAAATGGGCTACGATTCCTGTCCCATGGATTTGTCGGATTTTAATGCGGCAGGCAAGCTGCTCAACCTGCCGGATGATCATGTGGTGGCCATGTTTGTCGCGATTGGCAAGGGGCTCAAGGAGCCATGGCCGCGTGGCGGGCAACTGCCGATGCAGGAGGTGGTTATCAATGATTGCTTCCCGGGCACTCGTTTAACCTCGATGCAGCAAGCGCAAGGAGCAACGGTATGAGCGCAATGGTGCAAATTCTGGGCAAGCAGGTGCAAGTGGAATGGACCAGAGCTGCCGAAGTAGTGCTGGCCCAGTTGTCTGCACCACTAAAGGTGGAGATGGAATTGTACTTCAGCTGCCTGTTGCGCAAGCAGGTGCGTTTTGGCGAGCAGGCACACAGTCGCGAGTTTGTGCCGGTAACGCCGCAGTTGCAGGTGGCGTTCCGTCCGGTGATGACTCGCGTCTGCTCGGCAGCGGAGGTGGAGGACGCACCGCCGCTGGAAGACTTTCCTCTCGTAAATCCGGCGGCCTTCGTGCCGCACTGGCTGAAGATCGACTATCGCCATGGCCAGTGGCAGGGCGAGTTCGGTTTTGCAGGCCAGAGCTGAACTCAGCGCCGCGCAGTGTGCGGCAATGTCCGCGCCACCACCCAGTTGCTTACCTCGCTAGCCCCGGCGCGCTTCAATGCCCTTGCCAGTTCATTCAGCGAGGCGCCCGTCGTCATCACATCATCCACCACCGCCACATGTTTGCCCGCCACCGCGGCGGAGCAGGCAAAGGCATTGCGTATATTTTTGCCGCGCTCGCGCCAGCTTAACGAAGATTGCGGCGTCGTATTGCGCACGCGCTGGCAGGCATTCGGCAAGACCGGTATATCCAGCTTGCAAGCAAGATGATGCGCCAGCAGCAGCGACTGGTTAAAGCCGCGTTCGCGCAAGCGTGCCGAGTGCAACGGCATGGGGATGATGCAATCGGGACGCAGCTCAATGCGCTGTGCCAGCCGCTCAGCCAGAGCATGTGCCAGCTGCAGCTGTTCGCCAAATTTGTAGGCCTGCAGCAGCTGGTCGAGCGGAAAAGCATAAGCGAAGGCAGCAACCGTGCCCGTGAAATGCGGCGGCTGGCGCAGGCAGTGGCCGCACACTGCACCAGCAAGGGTGGGCAGGGCGCATAGCGGGCAACGGGCGGTGTTCAGGTAGGGCAGCGCGGCGTCGCAGGCGCTGCACCATGCGCCATGCGGGCTGGCAGCGCCGCACAGCAAACAGGGCTGCGCAGGCAGGATATGCACAAATTTTGTGCGGATGTTCAAAAAAAGACGCTGCAAATTTGACAAGGTATAATCTGCCTGTTTAAAACATCACCCTCACAATTTAACCCTGTTGCCCTGCCATGCAAAATCAAACTATCAAATTCCACGGTCACAAAAAATCCGCCGTTACCGCCAACTCAGCCGACAAGCCCCAGAACTGGAGCGTGGCCGAGGTTGAGGCGCTGTTCAAACTGCCTTTTGCCGACCTGTTGTTTCGCGCACAGCAGGTGCACCGCGAGAATTTTGACCCCAATGCGGTGCAGCTTTCCAGCCTGCTTTCGATCAAGACCGGCGGCTGCTCCGAAGATTGCGGCTACTGCCCGCAGTCCGCGTTCAACAACGCCGGCGTGGAAAACCAGAAAATGCTCGACGTGTCCGCCGTGGTGCAGGCCGCACAGGCCGCCAAGGACAATGGCGCCGACCGCTTCTGCATGGGTGCGGCCTGGCGCGAGCCGAGTGCCGAGGACATGAACAGCGTGGTGGAAATGGTCAAGGCGGTGCGCGGCTTGGGCATGGAAACCTGCGCCACGCTGGGCATGCTCAACGACGAACAGGTGGAACGCCTGCGCAGCGCCGGGCTCGACTACTACAACCACAATCTGGATACCGCGCCGGAATTTTATGGCGACATCATTACCACACGCGATTACCAGGACCGGCTGGATACGCTGGAACGCGTGCGCCGCGCCGGCCTGCATGTATGCAGCGGCGGCATCGTCGGCATGGGCGAGAACCTGACCCAGCGCGCCGGGCTGATCGCCCAGCTGGCCAACCTGGAGCCCTACCCCGAGAGCGTGCCGATCAACAACCTGGTCAAGGTGGAAGGCACGCCGCTGGCCGATGCGGCCGAGATCGATCCGCTCGATTTTGTGCGCACCATCGCGGTGGCGCGCATCACCATGCCCAGGGCGCGCGTGCGCCTTTCCGCCGGGCGCCAGCAGATGAGCGAAGTGGTGCAGGCGCTGTGTTTCCTCGCCGGTGCCAACTCCATGTTCTACGGCGAGCAACTGCTCACCACCGGCAATCCCGAAGTGGCGCGCGACCGTGCCATGCTGGACAAGCTGGGCATGTATCCCTTCGCCGAGACCGACCACTAAAAGAACTTGTCCGCAGATTACGCAGATTCACGCAGATTAAATCTGGTTAATCTGCGTAATCTGCGGACGAAAACAGCTTATGCCTTTTTCCTCACTACAACGCGAGCTGGATGAGCGCGCAGCCCTTGGCCTGCTGCGCCGTCGTCGCGTGCTGCAAAGCCCGCAGGGCGTGCACATCACGGTGGAT
>JBGPPE010000077.1:0-11993 GCA_041488395.1 Gallionellaceae bacterium | reverse complement strand
GGTGGGAGTGGAAGTGGGCGGCGCGGTGAAAAACGTGCTGGCCATTGCCGCTGGTGTTTCCGATGGCATGGGCTTTGGCTACAACACCCGTGCCGCCTTGCTGACGCGCGGGCTGTCCGAAATGACCCGCCTCGGCATCAGGCTGGGTGGGCGTGCCGAAACGCTGGGCGGTTTGTCCGGCGTGGGCGATCTGATTCTGACCTGTACCGGCGATCTGTCGCGCAATCGCAAGGTGGGGCTGCTCCTGGCGCAGCAGCGCGCCTTGCCCTATATTTTGCGCGAGCTGGGCCATGTGGCCGAAGGCGTTTACACCGTCAGCGCGGTGCACAAGCTGGTGCAGAAACTGGGTGTGGATATGCCCATCTGCGAAGCCGTTTATCGCGTGCTGTATGAGCAGGTGGACGCTGCGAGCGCGGTGGAAGAGCTGCTCAAGCGCGTGCCCGATACTGAATTTCCCGACGCCTGATTTCCCGAGGTTTGCTTCCCGGGCGTGGCGTCAGCTCGCCCCTCTGAATCCGCACTGCCGCCACGCCTCATACACGGCGATCGCCACCGTATTGGATAAATTCAGGCTGCGGTTTTGCGGCAGCATCGGCAGGCGCAGGCGCTGCTCCGCTGTTAATGATGCCAACAGCTCGGCCGGCAGGCCGCGACTTTCCGGGCCGAACAGCAGCGCATCTCCCGCCTGATAGCTAACCTCGTGATATGGCCGCGCCCCCTTGGTGGTAAAGGCAAACAGGCGCGCGCCGGGCAGCGTCTGCAGGCATGCGGCGAGATCGTCGTGCACGCGCATGGCGGCGTATTCATGATAATCAAGCCCGGCACGGCGTAACTGCTTGTCGTCCAGAGCAAAGCCCAGCGGGCGGATTAAATGCAGCTGGGCGCCGGTGTTTGCGCACAGGCGAATGACGTTACCCGTGTTGGGAGGTATTTCCGGCTGGTAAAGAATGACATTGAACATCCATGCATTTTAATCGCAAACGATGCATATCGTTGCAGACGACATTAATTTAACGCGCTATAGTATTGTCATCATTGGGAATTAGGGCTAAGTTTACGGCTGCAGCCGACCCGTAACAGCTGATAACAAACATACGAGGCAATACGCTATGGCACGTCCGGAAAAAATTCGCTTAGGCGACCTGCTGGTGAATCAGAAGCTGATTTCGATGGAGCAGCTGAACTTCGCGCTGGAGCAGCAGAAGCGCACAGGCCGTAAACTGGGGCGGGTGCTGGTAGACAACTCCTTCGTTTCCGAAGACCAGATTTCCGAGGCGCTGGCCAAACAGCTCAGCATTCCCTTTATCAACCTCAAGTTCTATAACGTCAATCTCGATATCGTGCGGCGTTTGCCGGAGAACCAGGCACGCCGCTTCCGCGCAGTCGTGCTGGAAGAGCGCAATGGCGCACTGCTGGTCGGCATGACCGACCCGACCGACCTGTTTGCGTTTGACGAAATCAGCCGCTTCCTCAAGCGCGATATCGATCTGGCTGTTGTCACCGAAGGCCAGCTGCTGGAGGTAATCGACCGCGTCTATCGCCGCACCGAAGAAATCAGCGGCCTGGCGCGCGAACTCTCGGAAGACCTCGGCGACACCGTGGTCGACTTTGGCGTGCTGACCGACTCGGTCGGTCTTGAAGAAGCACCCGTGGTCAAACTGTTGCAAAGCATGTTTGACGACGCCACCCAGGTGCGCGCTTCGGATATCCATATTGAACCGCAGGAAGGCATGCTGAAAATCCGCTTCCGCATCGATGGTGCGCTGCATCTGCAAACGGAAGCGGACAACAAGATTGCCGCCTCATTGGTGTTGCGCCTGAAGCTGATGTCCGGGCTGGATATTTCCGAAAAGCGTTTGCCGCAGGACGGTCGCTTCAACATCCGCGTGCGCGATCAGGCAGTGGACGTGCGTATTTCCACCATGCCCACGCAATATGGCGAATCCGTGGTGATGCGTTTGCTGGGACAGAGCGGTGGCTTCCTGATGCTCGACAAACTGGGCATGCCGGACGATATGCTCAAGCGCTTCCGCGAAATCATCCGCAGCAGCAGCGGCATGGTGCTGGTCACCGGCCCAACCGGCAGCGGCAAAACCTCCACGCTGTATGCTGCACTGGCCGAGATCAACACTGTCGACCAGAAAATCATCACCGTGGAAGACCCGGTGGAGTATCGCTTGCCCGGCATCAACCAGGTGCAAGTGAACGACAAGATCGAACTGACCTTTGCCCGCGTGTTGCGCTCGGCCTTGCGGCAAGACCCGGACATTATTCTCGTCGGCGAGATGCGCGATGGCGAAACCGCACAGATCGGCCTGCGTGCCGCGATGACCGGCCATCTGGTGCTTTCCACACTGCACACGCGCGACACGGCCGGTACGCTGTTTCGCCTGGTTGACATGGGCGTGCCCAAATACATGGTGGCCTCATCGGTGCAGGTGGTGCTGGCGCAGCGCCTGATCCGTCGCGTCTGCGAGAGCTGTGCCGAACCTTACACGCCCACGCCGCAGGAAGTGGAGTGGCTGGGGCATGCAGGCATCCAGCGTAACGAGTGGGGTACGCTGATGCGCGGCCGTGGCTGCTCACACTGCAACGGTACCGGCTATCGCGGACGTATGGGGGTGTATGAGATGCTGGAAATGACCCAGCCATTGGTTGATGCCGCCGCACACCAGGACTCGGCACACTTCATGCAGGCTGCACGCACGCACATGCATGGACGTACCCTGCTGGATCAGGGGCTGGAGCAGATGAAGCTGGGGCGCACTTCGGTGGCTGAGGTGATGTCTATCAGCGACCAGAGGGAAGACTGATGCCAGTATTTGCGTATCAGGGAAGAAACGCGCAGGGCGACAAGGTGCAGGGCACGCTGGAGGGGGCCGAGAGCGGCGAAATTGCCGAGCAACTATTCAAGCTGGGCATCGCGCCCATTGAAATCAGGCCGGCACGCAGCGTGGTCGACGTGGCACACAAGGTAAACCTGTTTGAGCGCTTCCTGCGCGAAAAAAAAATCACGCCGCTGGAATTGATGCTGTTCAGCCGCCAGATGCACACCCTGCTCAAGGCTGGCGTGCCCATCATGCGTGCGCTGGCAGGGTTGCAGGAGTCTTCGCAAAACCCGACTTTTACCGCCGTGCTGCAGGACATCCGTGAAAGTCTGGATAGCGGGCGCGAACTCAGTGCCGCGTTGCGGCGCCACCCCAAGGTGTTTTCTCCCTTCTATATCAGCATGGTGCAGGTAGGTGAAATGACCGGCATGCTTGACCAGATATTCATGCGGCTGTATGAGCACATCGAGTTTGAAAGGGATATGAAAGAGCGTATTAGCTCAGCGATGCGTTACCCGATGATGGTGCTGGCGGCGATGGCCATCGCCATCGTGATCGTGAATATTTTTGTGATTCCCGCCTTTGCCAAGGTGTTTGCCGGATTCCACACCGAGCTGCCGCTGATGACGCGCATGCTGATGGGTTTCTCCAGTTTCATGGTGACTTTCTGGCCGCTGCTGCTGGCCATGGCAATCGGGGCTGTGGTCGGCTCCCGTATGTACATCAACACGGTGCCGGGTCGCTATCGTTGGGACAAGTACAAACTGGAAATTCCCATTGCCGGCAAGATCATCATGAAATCCACCCTGGCACGCTTTGCGCGCAGCCTGGCGCTGAGTTTCAAGAGCGGCATCCCGATTATCCAGGGGCTGAATGTAGTGGGCATGGTGGTGGATAACGAATACATGCGCAGCCGCATCGAACAGATGCGCGATGGCGTTGAGCGCGGCGAAAGCATCTTGCGCACTGCGGTTGCCGCAGGCGTATTCAATTCCACTGTGCTGCAAATGATCGCCGTGGGTGAAGAAACCGGTGACATGGACGGGCTGATGTTTGAAATTGCCGGCATGTATGAGCGCGATGTTGACTACGAAGTCAAAACTCTGGCACAGCAGATCGAGCCCATCATGATCGTGACCCTGGGCATACTGGTGCTGATCCTGGCGCTCGGTATCTTCCTGCCGATGTGGGACCTGGGCAAGGCGGCGTTGCATCGATGATTAAATACCGGTGTCCAGCGCTGACTCGCAAAAGAGAGCGTAGCGGAATTTCTCAGTGCGGTTTTACGCTGATCGAGCTGATCGTCGTCATTACCATTATCGTTTTCCTGGCCAGCGTGTTGCTAAACCGCATCTGGTTTTACCAGGAGCAGGCAGAGAAGGCGGCGATGGAACAGGTAGCAGGTGCGGTGCAGACTGCCCTGGTGATGCAGTACGGCAGCATGCTAACCAGTGGCAGGGACGCTGAAGCCAAAAACCTGGCGACAGAGAACCCCACCCGCTGGCTGATGCAGAAACCGCAAAATTATGCCGGCGAATATTTTGGCATGACACCTGCCGCTATTGCGCCCGGGAACTGGGCGTTTGACCTGAAGTCGCGAGAACTGATTTACGTACCATACCGAACGGAGTATTTTGTTCCCGGCAAGGATGGTCTCAAATGGGTGCGCTATCGAGTTCGTCTGCAATATGATCCCGTGCCGGGCAGTAAGAACAAGGGCGCACAGTCATTAACCGCTGTGCTGTTTGAACCAGTAGAGACTTACCAGTGGTTTGTGCGAGGTGAAAAATGAACATGATATTTACAGATGCAGTATTGCTGCGCAGCCTGGTACTTTTCTTGATGTTGGGCAGCGCTGTCGGCCTGCTCGCAGGTGCGCTGCTGTTGTGGCGACCGCAATGGCTGGCGCGGGTAAGCAAGCTGGCCAACAGCTGGGTGTCCACGCGCCAGATAGCACGCCCGCTGGATCAACCGATCAATATTGATCACTGGCTTTATCGCTATGGTCGCTGGAGCGGGCTCGCGCTGCTGGTGGGTGCGCTTTATATTATCTACATGTTTACCGCGCACGCCGGGCGCGCCGATCTTCTGGCCAGTCTGGCCAGGGTGCACCTGGTTCGCTTCGAGCTGCTGGAGCCTGTGTTGGACGCACTGGTGTTGATATTTTTGGCGGGTGCCTCGCTTGCCTTGCTGGTTAGCCCGTTCCTGCTGTTCCGTCCCAGCATGCTGCGCGAGTTGGACCTCAGCGCCAACCAGACCGTATCCCTGCGCCAGTCGCTCAAACCCATGGAAATCCAGCATGCTGACCTGGACCAGCTGGTATCCCGCAATATGCGGCTGGCCGGCGTGCTGCTGCTGGGTGGCAGCCTGTATACCCTCGTTGCACTGGCGTTCTGGCTGGGCAGATAACCGATTAAATTAGTCGAGAGTTGCGCCGCTTTGTGCATGTGCATCTTTAATAGGTTGTCGAAAGCGCTTGTTTTTTTATGCTGAATTGGGTAGATTGAAAACAGTCCCAAGCGCTGACATGCTGCGGCATACGGGTTGCAGGATGAGTGGTTTGAATTAACGGGGCTGCGGCCCTGATACATTAGGAGAAGAGAAATGAAAAAACAACAGGGTTTTACCTTGATCGAATTGATCGTTGTGATCGTGATTCTGGGTATTTTGGCCGCGACCGCGTTGCCAAAGTTTGCCAGTTTGGCTAGTGATGCTCGTACAGCAACACTCAATGGTGCCAAAGGGTCGCTCGCTTCTGCAGCAGCGATGGCGCACGGCAAGTATCTGGTGGCATCTACACCTCCAGTTTCGGTATCTTATGAGGGCGCTACGGTTACATTTGCGACGGTGGTTGCTTCCGGCTATCCCCAAGCTGACGCGGGACTCGCAACTGCTGCCGGTTTGACCGCAGCAGATTTTACTATTATTGCCGCAGGCACCGCTGCAACAGCTAACTCTCCAGTAACATCAGCTACTGAAACTGCGTTTATTCCGAATAGTGTTGCCGGCACCCCTGCTGGTTTGACTTGCTATGTAAAGTATACTGAACCTGCAGCACTGAATACGGTACCAACTTACACTGTTGTTTCTACAGGTTGCTAAGAGCCGCCGCTTGCGGGGTTGCAGCTTGAGTAGAGTGCAAGAGGTATAGCAGTACAGGAAATAATCAAGGGAGGCCTCGGCCTCCCTTGTTTTTTGTCGGTTGCTGGCGGCTTTTTGTTACACTGCAAGCCTTGATGGATTCAAGATTTAAGGGGCATTGGAGATGCATTTGCGTGCTGAACAAGTCGAGGCCGATCAAGCTATGAGCCGGACATTCTATTGGCGCTCAGGTACAGATGTGGCTGCGAGTGAGTTTTTGTTGTACGGCACTGCGCCTCAGCGCGGCTTTACCATGACTGAACTGATTACGGTCATGGTGATTATCGGGATTCTGGGCGCCGCAGTTGTGCCTCGTTTTTTTGAGCGCAATTCATTCGATAGCCGCGGCTATTACGATCAAGCCATTTCCACTTTACGCCACGCACAAAAAACAGCTGTGGCGCAACATCGCTTTGTATGCGCGGCGTTTGCGGCGAACAGCCTTACGCTGACGATCGATACGGTTGCACCCGGTGCGGCGCATACGACGGCAACCTGTCCCGGCAATAACCTGACCAGCCCGGATGGGCACATGCCTTACACGATCATCGCACCGAGCGGTGTTACCTTGTCCGGTTATGCAGATTTCAATTTAGATGCGCTGGGCAGATCAAGCGCATCGCAAGACATCACGGTAAGCGGCTACGGCGCGCATATCCTCGTCGAGGCGGAGACGGGTTATGTGCACTAACCCAACATCTGTGCTGAAGCAGCGCGGCGTCAGCCTGATCGAACTCATTCTGTTCATGATCATTATCAGCATTGCAGTGGCTGGTGTGCTACTGGTGATGAACAAAATCACCGGAAGCAGTGCCGATACACTGGTGCGCAAGCAGGCGCTGGCCATCGCCGAATCATTGCTGGAAGAGATCGAGCTGCAAGGAGTGTCTGGCGTGACACCCAATCCAGTTCCGGCCACCAATGCGAATCGCACCAGTTTTGACAACGTGTTTAACTACAACGGCTATAACACCACGGCGGGTATTCTGGCCATGGACAATACAGCAGTACCAGGGTTGGGTAGCTATAACGTAACGCCGCCGGTAGAAGTGGCTTACACAACAGCTCCTTGGGGCGGTATACCGGCAGGGGGGGCTGTTGTCATTAATGTGCATGTGACAGGCCCCGGTGGCCAGATAGATCTGACCGGATACAGGGCGGGGAACTGATGCGTCCGCAACGACAAATACAGGGTGGATTTACACTGGTCGAGGTGATCGTGGTGATGGTGATCACCGGCATCATCGGCGGCATGGTGGCGATATTCATCAGGGCGCCGGTGCAGGGCTACGTCGATAGCTCGCGTCGTGCCGAGATGGCCGACGTCGCCGATACGGCACTACGCCGCCTGGCGCGCGACATACGCACGGCGGTACCGAACAGTGTGCGCGTGCCCGCCAGTTGTGTTGCAGCTGCTGCAACACCCTGTTACGTGGAATTCATACCGACCAGGGATGGCGGAAGGTATCGTGCTGATACGGGCGGCAATAATAATGTTTTATCCTTTGGCGCTGGCGGCACAACCAAATTTGACATCATCGGTACTGCGATTCCTGCTGTTGCAGGCACCGACTATATCGTGATTGGCAGTACGCAGTCCAATGCTGCGCCGCCCTATGATCAAACGGGCACAGGAGTTTTGCGCAGGGTTACTGCCATGACCAATGGCAACACGACAATTACTTTTTCTGCGCCTGTGTTACCTGCCTGGGCCGAGGTGCAGGGGCAGCGTTTTGATGTGGTGGATGGCTCGCAGCGGGCAGTCACCTATGGCTGTTCTGGCGCCAGTGTCAATGCAAATGGCGATGGGACGGGTACGCTTACCCGCTACTGGAATTACGGGTTTAACACGCCACAGGTATTGCCACCTGCGGGTGGTTCAACTGCCATGCTGGCAGACCACCTGAGCGCCTGTGAAATCACCTACGACACTGTCAATCAGCGCAATGGACTGGTGACGATACGCCTGGGCATCAGCCGTGGTGGCGAAAGCATCAGCCTGTATCATGCAATCCACGTCAATAATGTGCCGTGAAACTACGATGAAACTAAGCGCCAGACTGCAACGCGGATTCAGCCTGATCACTGCCATATTTCTGCTGGTGGTGCTGGGCACCTTGGGCACGTTGATGGTGACGTTCTTTGCCGCACAGCAGCAAAGCTCGGCACTGGATGTGCTGGGCTCGCGCGCCTACCAGGCTGCGCGAACAGGGGTAGAGTGGGCGGCATACCAGGTTGCGCAAACAACGCCGGGAACCCCATGGGCGGGTTGCGCAGCGATGACTCCGCTTTTTGCGACAGGCTCGCTCGCCGGAACCCTGTCGCCTTTTACCGTGTCATTGACCTGTAGCTCAGTTGCGCTGATAGAAGGGGGTGCCACGATATATGTGTATGACGTCACTTCAACAGCGACTTATGGCGGGGCAGCAGGTAACCCGGACTATGTCGAGCGGGTGATCAGCGTCAAGATGGGGCGCTGAGAAGGCGCGAATAATGGATTGTGAACGCCACCGAATAGCTGCCCCGTGTAGTCGGGAAAGGCTGGTTATGATCGCGAAGAAATGTCGGCTGTAATGGCGGATGTCAGTGGGTCGGAGGGACAATGAAAAACAGTGCAAAGAATATTTTTATATTGTGGGGTTTACTGTCAGGCACTGCTGGAGCGGTGACTGACACCTTTCTGACCACTGGCAACTGGATTGCACCTGCGGGCGTAACTTCAGTCACTGTCGAAGCATGGGGTGGTGGCGGTGCCGGTGGTGGTGCGACTGCCAATCCGGCTAAGGGCGGTGGTGGTGCAGGTGGGCAGTATGCCAGCAAGGTTGTAACCGTTGTGCCGGGCAATTCATATGCAATTACTGTTGGCGCCGGCGGTACTGGCTCAACAGGTAACGGCACTGACGGGAGTGACTCCTCTTTTGAAGCAATTGTTATCGCCAAGGGAGGGGTTGCTGGAACGGGTGCAACAAACGGAGTTGCCGGTGCAGGGTCTGTGACGGGTGGGGTAGGCACTGTCGTTTATGCAGGTGGTAGCGGTTCGGCAGGGGCGGTGGGTGGCAGTTGCAATAACGGCGGCGCAGGCGGCGGTGGAGCCGGAAGTACTGGGGCAGGCGGCAGTGCGTCGGGAAACACAGCTGGAACCGGGACGGTAAACGGGGGCGGTGCGGGCGGTGCGGGAAGAAACAGTAGTGGTGACGGGAACGCGGGCAATGCTGCCGGCGGCGCAGGTGGAGGTGCTTGCGCAGAGAGTAATACGAATCGGAATGGTGGTGACGGTGCAGCGGGGAAGGTGACCCTTACCTATATTGTTACTACTGCTCCTACCGTTACTACTGTCGCTGCCACGGCTTTGATCACCACCGGGGCGACGCTGAACGGAACAGTGAGCAGCAATGGTGCGAGCACCACTGTTACTTTCGACTATGGGCTGACAGCAGCTTATGGCAGTTCGGCTACTGCCACGCAAAGCCCGCTGGCCGCAGGATCGAGCGGTACTGCAGTTTCTGCCGCTGTTACGGGACTGAGTTGCGGCACGACATATCACTTCAGGGCAAAGGGGGTGAACAGTGTTGGCACGACCAATGGCGGCGATCTTGCTTTTACGACATCGGCTTGCCCGGCCCCTATTGTCACCTCCATCAATACGGGCAGCACCAACCCGACTACAGCGAACGCGAACGTCACCTGGGCGGTCACTTTCGATACTGCTGTGACGGGTGTCGATTTGACGGACTTTTCATTGGTGTCGGCTGGCGGTGTGACCGGTGCGAGCCTCAGTTCGGTCAGTGGTGGCGGCACGTCTTATACGGTCACGGCGAATACCGGAACGGGTACGATCGGAACATTGACGCTAAGGCTGGTGGACAACGACACCATTATCAATGCCACATCTACCCCGCTGGGCGGGGTGGGGGCGGGCAATGGAAACTTCACCGGGCAGTCCTATACCGTTTGTTCCCAGCCATCGAATATTCCTGTGGGTGTGTCGGTTAGCTGTCAGTGCGACACATTTTCACGCGCTACGTTAAATCCATCCACTATTTTCAATTCTAACTGGATAGTCTCTACCAGTGACGCTACCGGGATATTGCCCAGCATTGTGAATTCCGGTTACCTGCGCCTGACTAATAACACTGGCAACAATGCCAAGGCGGCCACCGTACCGGGTATCTTCCCGGCAGCCGGCAACTACATCTCGGTCGAGTTTCGGCAATATGCCTACAACGGGAGTGGTGCCGACGGGATTGCGGTGACGCTGTCTGATTATGCCGTGCCGGCTGTGCCTGGGGCTTACGGCGGTTCGTTAGGTTATGCGCAGGAAACTGGAATTCATGCTGGTTTTGCCGGGGGCTGGCTGGGTGTCGGGCTGGACGAATACGGCAACTACCAGAATACCAATGAGGGGCGTCTCGGCGGGCCCGGATTTACCGTGGAGTCGGTCGGCGCGCGTGGCTCCGGCTCCGGCCAGACCGGCTACCGCTGGCTCGGCGGCACCGGCACCTTGTCGCCCAAAATTGATAACAATACGTCAACCACAGCCTCTCTGGGTTATTACTACCAGGTTGTCGTGGATGCGCGCAACGACCCGGCCAGTACGGCAATTGCGGTTAATCGTGATACCGGTGCTGGTTATGCTTCGCTCATCAGTATCCCGAATGTTTATACCGCTGCCACCGCGCAGGGATTTACGCAGGTCCCTGTTCCAGCCAACTGGCAGATTTCTTTCACCGGCTCCACCGGGGGCTCTACCAATATCCATGAGATCGGCGGCTTGCGTATCTGTGCCTCGACCATGGTGCCCCCCAGTGGTGGTACGGCAGGCGGCTTCAATGCCATCGACGAGGCATACGGTACGCCACCATTGGCGGTGCAGAATTATTTGAGCGGGCGCATCTATACCAAGCTGGTTGGCACGTCCTTCAAGCTCAATGTGGCGGCGCTGTCTAATAGCCAGCTTGTCACAACCTATGCGGCTTCCAGCAGCAAAACCGTGACGGTCACGCTGGTCGATAACAGCGACAGCCTGACTGATACGACCAAGGACTGCACGCTGTCGTGCACCTCAACCTGCACCAGCAAGACGGCAGTCACCGGCGGCACGCAGACGCTGACCTTTGCTTCCGGTTCACCTGATAAAGGCCAGAAGCAGTCGCCCAGCTTCACACTGAATACGGCCTACCAGAAACTGGTGGCGATCATCAGTGATGGCACCACCACGGCGTGTTCAACCGATTCGTTCGCGGTGCGGCCATTGAGTATCGCATCGGTTACCTCGAGCAATGCCACCAACACGGGGACTACTGGCGGTCCGATCTTCAAGGCCGGCAGTGACAATTTTTCCCTGACAGCGATAACGACTGGTATCGCAGGTAGCCCCAGCGGTTATACCGGCGTCATGAAAATCAACAACAAGGTGCTGCAGGCAGCCAGCCCCGCAACTGTTGCCGGGGCTGTAGCAGGCACCTTCCCGGCCGCGACCTCGGCGACGCCATCGTCTACAGCAACGGGCGCAACATTTACCTATAGCGAAGTGGGCGGCTTCAATCTGCCTGGTTATGACCCGGCTACGGATACGACGACGCGGCGCAGTGTGTATGACGGGGTGGCCACGGCGGATGAATGCACCACACCTGGGCTCACCACCGCGCAGTGTGATGTTCTGCGAGTGGGTACCTGGACGGGCGTGGACAGCATCAGCAACAAGGGTGATTGTGTGGCGGACAGCTATTCCAACACCAAGGATGCATCCGGAAAATATGGCTGCAATTTTGGTTTGCTGCCTAATGCGGCGGTGTTCGGGCGCTTTGTGCCAGACCACTTCGACACCGTCACCTCGGGCGGTATGCCTTGCCCGACAGGATTGACGTGCCCAACCCAGTTCAATGGTTTTGTCTATTCCGGGCAAGCTTTCACAACACAGGTGACCGCGCGTAATGCCGCCGGTGCCGTTACGCAGAATTACGACAGTGCAAAAACATTGTCCAAAGACGTGGTGCTGTCTGCCTGGGATGCATTGGGTGGTTC
>JBGPPE010000076.1:0-12206 GCA_041488395.1 Gallionellaceae bacterium | reverse complement strand
GGGGTGATTATTCCGGCCAGCAACGCGGCGCACCTGATGCTGCGGCGCGATGTGATAGCGGCTGCCGAGGCAGGGAAATTCAGTATCTACGCGATCAGCACGCTGGATCAGGCGCTCGAATTGCTGACCGGTGTGGCGGCAGGCGAGGCGGATGCACAGGGAATTTACCCCGAGGGTAGCGTCAATCGCCGCGTGGCGGAGCGGCTGAAACGCCTGGCCGAGATTCGCCACGCCTACGCCAGGGAAGAGTCGGGCGGTAAACCTGCATCTGCGTCAGAGGAAGATCATGCGTGATCAAGGTGCGGGCCGCATAGTGCTGGTGCTGGACGTGTCGCCGCGCAGCCGCGCTGCGCTGGAAACGGCTGCCGTGCTGGCGGCTGCGCTGGATAGCGAACTGGCCGGTGTGTTCGTGGAGGACATCAATCTGTTGCGTTTGAGCGGCTTGCCCTTTACGCGCGAGGTGGGGCTGTTTGCGCCCGGCTTGCGCCCGTTTGGCGAGCAGGAGGTGGAACGAGCGCTGCGCAGGGAGGCGGAAGCGGCGCAGCAGCTGCTCGCCGCAACGGCTGCGCGCCTGAGCCTGCGCTGGTCGTTTCAGGTGGCGCGCGGGCAAATTGCCACCGAGCTGTTCGCCCTGGCCAATGCGCCAGACCTGGTTGTGCTGGGCAGGCGTGCCGGGGCGGGCGCGCTGTCGCTGGGAAATTATCTGGGCGCGCCTTTGCGTGCGCTTGCTCGGCATGCCGAACAGCGCGCTGTGGTGGCAGTTTATGATGGCTCGACCACGTCCCGGCAGGCGCTGGAACTGGCCCGGCAAGTGGCCATGGCGAGTGGCGTGGTGCTGCGGGTGCTGGTCGCGGCAACAGACGCGGAGTATGCGCTGCGCGAGGGCGAGGTCAATAAACTTTTTCCCGGCGGCACGGTTGCCTGCCGGCGCATCGCCTCACTGGAGCCGCGCGCGCTTGCCGCCGCAGGGCGGCAAGAACAGGCTGGCGTGCTGGTGCTCGGCAGCAATGGCCGCTTTCGGGAGGGCGAGGGTTTTTACATTTTGCTGAACGAGCTGGATTGCCCGGTAGTGCTGCTCGGCTGAGTGCAAATTGGCGACAGGTTAACGTCGGCGCATAAATTGCGGGCAAAAAAATAATGCGGCCTGAGCCGCATTATTAACGGGGCAACTCGCGCTGCGCCCTGAGTAAAGCCCCCCGCCTGTGCCGTTGGCTCAATATCTTGAACCTGAGTTCAAGAGGGTCGGTCACCAGTCGCATCAGGTACATCCACAGGGGATGCGCACAACAGCAACATTAAAGGTTCGCAACCTAAGCATAGCTTATTGGTTCAAAGAATTATGAGCCTGACGAACACCGCAGGGGACAAACTTAGAACAACTCATCCTGATCCGCCAAAACGGTATCGATAGATGCCTGCATGGAGTTCATTCTACGCTTAAAATCCGCCATGTCAAAACCGCCGCCAAGGCGCATGGTCAGGAGCTCGTGGGCGATATTCAGGGCCGCCATGATGGCGATGCGTTCGACCGAAGCGATCTTGCCGGCGTCGCGAATTTCGCGCATGTTTTTGTCGAGATAAGCGACTGCGTCCAGCAGTTCATCGCGTTCATCGTCCGGACAGGCCACCCGGAATTCACGGTCCAGAATGGTGACGTCCAGCTGTTTTATTTTCTCGCTGCTCATGCGTTATCTTCGGGAAGTGTGCTCAACAGGCGTTCGAGACGGGACTGGGCACTGCTGATTTTGTCGTCGCACTGCCGCTTCTGGCTGAGGGCGGTGACCAAATCCTGGCGCAGCTTGTGGTTTTCGGCGCGCAGGCGCTGGCTCAATTGCACCAATTGATTGAGTTTTTGTTCCAGCGCTTCGAGTTCGGCTTGCATGGGGTGCACTATAAATTTAAAAACCCTGATAAGTCAAATGGTAACAAAATGTTCTGAAAGTGGTTTGGCGGTTTCTCTATCCGGACGATGCTGTTGATGGCGTTTGCTATAATGGCGAAAGTTTCAAGGTGCTGAACAGTTCAATCACTGTCAGTTAAACGGGAAACAGGTGCGAATGTATATTTCAAAGCCTGTGCTGCCCCCGCAACGGTAAGCAAGTATGGATGTGTCGGTAACCACTGTGAGCAATCATGGGAAGGTGATGCATCCGGTCAGTGATGACCAGACTTGTGAGCCCGGATACCGGCCTTGGACCAAGTTCAGGAAATGCTGCGGGTGGCGCATGGACGGCGGAATTGGCGGTTCAGCGCATATCTGCCCTCTCTCTCCCTCAATGTGTTTCCTGTGTCGTTAACGTTCCAGCGGGGTCGCCTGGAACAGATACTCAGGAAAATCATAATGAAACAATCGCAACTTCTGGCCGCCATTCTGAGCGCGCTATCACCTCTCGCATCCGCAGCAGACAATGAAATTCCCGGCGAAATTGTGGTCACCGCCACGCGCATCGAGCAGCCGTTAAATAAAACCCTTTCCAGCACTACCGTCATTACTCAGGAAGATATAAAAAACTCCCAGGCACCAGACCTGGCGACGATTTTGCGCAGCGTGGCCGGCGTCGAGGTTTCGCAAAATGGCGGTATGGGCAAGGCGGCCTCATTGTTCATGCGCGGCAGCAATGCCACTCAGGTGCTGGTGCTGCTGGATGGTGTGCGCATCAATTCGGCCACTTTGGGCACAACGGCGATTGAGCACCTGATGCTGGATCAGATCGAGCGTATTGAGGTGGTGCGCGGCAATGCCAGCGGCCTGTATGGCTCCGATGCGATTGGCGGTGTCGTGCAGATTTTTACCAAACGCGGTCATGGCGCACCGGCATTTAACGTGAGCGAAGGTGTGGGCAGTCATGGCACGCAGCGCCTGTCGGCCGGATGGGGTGGGGCGATCGAGAATACGGATTTCAGTATTCAGGCATCGCGCTTTAATACGGAAGGGGTGTCGGCAATTAATCCGGCGCTCATTCCAGCCGCGAATCCGGATAATGATGGCTATGACAACACCAGTGTGTCCGCCAACGTGCGTCATGCCTTCAATGCTGATCACAGCCTGTCGTTCTCTGTGTTTAATAGCCAGGCGCATAATCAGTACGACAGCGCCTATGATTTGCCGACGGATATCAATACCAATGAAGAGCAAATCAGCGAATTCGCGCTGACATCCGATAACCGCCTGGGCGCAAGCTGGCAGAGTAAAGTGCTGCTGGCGCAAGGCACCGACGATTCGCAGGATTTCAAAAATGGCATGCCTGCCCAATATGGTTCGGTCTACAAGACCAGTAACCAGCAATTGAGCTGGCAGAACACATTGAGCCTGGATGCCGATAAACAATTGCTGGCTGGTGTTGAATATCTCGGTCAGCAGGTTTCCAGTGACCTGCAGCCGGCATATGTGGAAGCCGAGCGCAAGGTAAACAGCCTGTTTGTCGGTTACACCGGTAATTATGCGGCGCACCAGGTGCAGATCAACGTGCGTCAGGATCAGAATTCGCAATATGGCACGGCGAATACCGGGTTGCTGGGGTACGGTTATGCATTCAGTGCGGCCTGGCGCGCCACGGCCAGCTACCGGACGGCATTCCGGGCGCCGAGTTTCAACGAGCTGTATTACCCAAATTACGGCAACCCTGCGTTGAAGCCGGAATGGTCGCGCAACTCGGAAGTGGGGCTGCATTACAGTTCAGCTGAACATAATGTGGCGCTGATTTATTTTGATAGCCACACCAGCGATTTGATTGATGTGGTGCTGGTTGATCCGGTCAATTACGTGTATCAGCCGCAGAATGTCAGTGAGGCGCGCATTGATGGCGTGGAAATCAACTATAACGGGCAGTTTGGCAATACTGCAGTGAAGGCGGCGGCAACCTCGCAGAATCCACGTGACCTGAACACTGGCAAGGCGCTCACGCGCCGCGCCAAACAGCATGGCAGTGTGGGGGTGATGCAGAAGCTGGGCGCGCTGCAATTGGGCGTGGAATGGCAATACAGCGATGCGCGCATGGATACTGATGCGGTGCATGTGCTGGGGTCTTACAGTGTGCTGAATGCGACGGCTGCCTACGCCCTGAGCAAGGAACTGAAGCTGTCGCTGCGCGCGGATAACCTGACCAACCAGAACGATTCCAATGCATATGGATATAACCCCTTGGGTCGAACTTTCTTTGTCAGCATGAGTTATCAGCAATAAAGTGCAGGGGTGCGGGGCCGCTTCGGTAGCCCTGCTTTTCTGCTAAAGTTGTAACCTGTCTGGTGAATTAACTAAAAGGAGCTGGAAATGCAATTACAAACTAAACAACTGGGCATCTTTGCAGTCCTGGTTTTACTGATGGCTGTCACACGCGGCAGTCATTTCGGATCATCGTCTTATCTGCCGGACGCGACCCTGGCGGTATTCCTGCTGGCGGGATTTTTCCTGGCACGCCTGAGCTGGGTAGCTCTGCTGGCGTTTGGCTTGCTGCTGCTGGAAGCGGGCGGCATTGATTACTACGCCATCAATGTGGCCGGCGTGAGCGACTGGTGCGTGACGCCGGCCTACTGGTTCCTGATCCCGACCTACGCCAGCATGTGGCTGGGCGGCCGCTGGTTTGCCGCACGTCAGCAAAACAGCTGGCGCCATCTGGCGCTGTTTGGCGGCGTATCCGTGTTGGCGACCATGCTCGCGTTCCTGATTTCCAATGGCAGTTTTTACCTGTTGTCCGGCCGTTACAGCGAGATGGGCGTGGCCGAATACGCGGGCAGTATGGCGCAATATTTTCTGCCCTACATGACCGGTAGCCTGATCTATCTGGCGTTGGCAGCGCTGTTGTATATCGTGCTGGGTAATACAAATAAGGCAGCAGCAGGCGCGGCGCAAAGCTAAATGGCGGATACGCCGGAGCAGCACCGCGCGCGCATGGCGCGCAAGAAAGCGGTAGTGGATGCGGGGATAGCCCAGGCTACCATTGAACGCGGTGTGGTGATCGTCAACACCGGTAATGGCAAGGGCAAGAGCACGGCAGGCTTCGGTATGGTTGCGCGTGCACTCGGCCATGGCATGAAGGTAGGTGTGGTGCAGTTCATCAAGGGCAGTTTTTCCACCGGCGAAGAGGCGTTTTTTCGGCGCTTCCCCGAGGTCAGCTACCACGTTATGGGGGAAGGCTTTACCTGGGAAACGCAGGATAAGGAGCGCGACATTGCTGCGGCTGCTGACGCGTGGAATAAGGCCAGGGCCTTGTTGCAGGATGGCAGCGTGGCCGTGGTGTTGCTGGATGAACTGAACATCGCGCTCAAGTACCAATACCTGCAACTGGATGCTGTCCTCGCTGCATTGCGCGCCAGGCCTGCGCAGCAGCACGTGGTGATTACCGGCCGCGGTGCACCCGCTGAACTGATTGAGTTTGCCGATACCGTTACCGAAATGCGTCTGCTCAAACATGCCTACCAGGCTGGTGTAAAGGCACAAAACGGCGTCGAACTTTAAGTTTTACGCCGATCTCCGCATATTTCCTTACTCATGACTTCACGCACACTGATGATCCAGGGCACGACCTCGGATGCCGGCAAGAGCACTGTGGTGGCGGGCCTGTGCCGCGTGCTCAAACGCAGAGGCGTGCGCGTGGTGCCGTTCAAGCCGCAGAACATGGCACTCAACAGCGCGGTCACCGAAGACGGCGGCGAGATCGGCCGCGCGCAGGCGGTGCAGGCCCATGCTGCAGGACTGGCGCCACACAGCGACATGAACCCGGTGCTGCTGAAACCCAATAGCGATACCGGTGCGCAGGTGATCATCCAGGGGCGAGCCGTTTCCAACATGGAAGCAACCGTTTATCACGACTACAAGCGTGTGGCGCTCGCGGCGGTGCTCGAATCGTATGGGCGTCTGTCTGAACAATACGAGGCGATCGTGGTGGAGGGGGCCGGTTCGCCCGCCGAGATCAATCTCCGGGCCGGCGATATCGCCAATATGGGCTTCGCCGAAGCAGTGGATTGCCCGGTGCTGCTGGTGGCGGACATCGATCGCGGCGGCGTGTTCGCCCATCTGGTGGGGACGCTGGCCTTGCTGAGCGAGAGCGAGCAGGCGCGCGTGCAGGGTTTTATCATCAACCGTTTTCGCGGCGATATCGCGCTGTTGCAGCCCGGTCTGGACTGGCTGGAGGAGCGCACCGGCAAGCCTGTGCTGGGTGTGCTGCCTTATCTGCACGGTCTGCATCTGGAGGCTGAAGATGCCATCTCGCGCGAGAACCATGAGTCAGGTGGCGAGCGCTTGCGCGTGGTGGTGCCAGTGCTGCCGCACATCAGCAACCATACCGATTTCGATCCGCTGCGTTTGCACCCGCAGGTGAGCTTGCACTGGGTGGCAGCGGGTGACACGCCGCCCGCAGCAGACCTGGTGATACTGCCGGGCTGCAAAAATGTGCGCGCCGATCTCGACTGGCTGCGTGCGCAGGGCTGGGAAGGTTATCTGGCGCGGCATCTGCGCTATGGCGGCAAGCTGCTGGGTATCTGCGGCGGCCTGCAAATGCTGGGCAAGGCGGTGCATGATCCGCACGGCATCGAGGGTGAGCCAGGCAGCAGCACCGGGCTGGGTTACCTGGATTTCACCACAACCTTGCAGCAGCACAAACAATTGCACAACGTACGGGGCCGGCTGGCACTGACTCATGCGGCGGTGTGCGGTTATGAAATCCACGCGGGCATGAGCGAGGGTGTTGCCCTGCAGCAGCCCTTTGCGCAGCTGGATGATGGCCGCAGCGATGGTGCGGTTTGCGGCGATGGCCAGATTATGGCGACTTATCTGCACGGCCTGTTTGAGGAGCCGGCAGCTTTGTCAGCCTTGCTGCAATGGGGCGGATTGCACGCGCCAGACAATTTCGATTACCAAGCCGTGCGCGAGCAGAATCTGCAACGCCTGGCGGATGCGCTGGAAAGCCATCTGGATATGCAGCGCATTTTGCAAATATTGGGAGAGAGGCGATGAGGGAGCTGATACTGGGTGGCGTGCGCTCCGGCAAAAGCCGCCTGGCCGAGCAGCATGCTCTGGCGACGGGCTGGCCAGTGACCTATATCGCCACGGCCACAGCAGGGGACGATGAAATGCGCGCGCGCATTGCGCATCACCAGCAGCAGCGCCCGGAGCATTGGCGCCTGGTGGAAGAGCCGCTGGCGCTGGCGGCTGCCTTGCAGCGCGAGGCCGCAGAAAGTCGCTGTGTGCTGGTAGATTGCCTGACATTGTGGCTGACCAATCTGTTGTGTGCGCAGGATGAAACACGCTTGCAGCAGGAAGTGAGGGATCTGCTGCAGCTGCTGCCCGGCTTGCCCGGTCATATCATTCTGGTGAGCAATGAAACCGGTATGGGTGTGGTGCCGCTGGGGGAGCTGACACGACGTTATTGCGATGAAGCCGGGCGGCTGCATCAGGCCATGGCGCAAACTTGCGAGCGCGTTATTTTAACGGTGGCGGGCTTGCCACTTAATGTAAAGGGATGAGTGAACTACCATGAATGTGAATATGAATTGGCTGCAACAGTCCGCAAAAAAACTGAATGAACAGGCACGCAATGCGGCAGAGGTGCGCCAGCAACAGCTGACCAAGCCACCCGGCGCACTGGGCCAGCTGGAAGGCCTGGCTATCCGGCTGGCAGCCATGCAGGGCTGTGAGAAGCCGCAGATTGGAAAGGTTTTTATCAGTGTGTTTGCCGGTGATCATGGCGTGGCAGAGGAGAATGTATCCGCCTTTCCGCAACTGGTGACGGCTGAGATGGTGAAGAACTTTGCGCGCGGCGGTGCGGCCATCAGCGTGCTGGCAAAACAGCTTGGCGCCACGCTGGAAGTGGTCAATCTCGGTACGGCTTTCGCTACCGGCGAACTGGCGGGTGTGCTGCAGTGCAATCTGGGCAAAGGCACGGCCAACTTCGCCAAAACGGCCGCGATGAGTGAAGGCCAGCTGGCAGCCGCCTTGCAGGTGGGCGATGACAGCGCGGCGCGCGCAGCTGTGGGTGGCACAACGCTCTATATCGGCGGTGAAATGGGGATCGCCAATACCACTGCCGCGGCGGCACTGGCTTGCGCGCTGCTCAAGCATACACCGCAGCAGCTGGCCGGGCCGGGTACAGGGCTGGACCTAGCCGGGGTGCGCCACAAAGCCGAGGTGGTGGCGCGTGCATTGCAACTCCATGCGGCGCATTTGAGCGATCCGCTGGAAATATTGCGTCGACTCGGTGGCTTTGAGATAGCGGCACTGACCGGTGCCTTTATCGGCTGTGCGCAACGCGGCATTCCGGTGCTGGTGGATGGCTATATCACCACGGCTGCAGCACTGCTGACGGCGCGCATACAACCGGGTGCGGCAGACTGGCTGCTGTATGCCCATCGCTCGGCCGAGCCCGGACATCTCCTGATGCTGGATGCCTTGCAGGCGGAACCATTACTGCAGCTGGGCATGCGTCTGGGTGAAGGGAGTGGTGCGGCAGTCGCGGTGCCACTGATGCGCCTGGCCTGCTCCTTGCATAATGAGATGGCTACCTTTGCCGAAGCGGGTGTCTCGGAAAAAATCTAGGGAAGCGCAGATCAAGTGTCTGCGCGGGCGAATTGCTGTGTTGCACGGCGCTCGCAATCTCGCCTGCCAATTTGATATGTCTCGGTTGCTGTGCTCCGTGCGCCTTGCACTTCATCCCTCCGACGACTTAATCAGCGCTTCCCCGGTTTTCTGGCCGTGCGCTGATTACCGTGCCGTAATCAATCTGCCAGCTCAGGGTTTGTAGCAGCGGAATGCCGGCCAGTTGCGCCAATACAGCGCGTATGCTGCCGCCATGTGCCACCAGCGCAATACGGCGCTGCGGCAGCTGAGCCAGCTCCGCAAGCAGGCTATGCACGCGTGACACCATCTGCTGTGCCGACTCGCCGCCGGGCGGCGTGTAGTGCAGGGTGTCGGCGCTCCAGGCGTCAATCTCGCTGCGCGCAATGTCGCTCCACGCGCATCCTTCCCAGTCGCCGAAGTGCATTTCCAGCAAGCGGGTGTCGCAACGCAATTCGCAGCGCTGCGTCTGCGCCAGATGGGCTGCCAGACAGTGGCTGCGCCGCAGTGGCGAAGTAATGATCAGCTCCACGGGCGCTAACCAGCTGCTCACCCTGCCGGCTTCTTCAGGGTAACTATCGCTTACGTCCATATCCAGTTGCCCGTAGCAGATTCCGGCTGCAATGCGCGGGGTGGTATGGCGGATCAGGTACAGCGTTTTATCTGTCACAGCGTTACCAGCAAGCCTGAGTAAAAGGCGATTTCGCTGAGCTGTTGCACGGCCCCCAGACAATCACCGGTGTAGCCGCCTATTTTCTTAAGCATCAGCAGGGCCAGATAAATGCGCAGCAAAAAAGCGCAGGCAACGGCAAGCAGCAGGCCGCTGGCGCCTGCTCCGGCAGCGAGCAGCAGGAGCAGCGCCAAGGCGCCGGTCAGCAGTGCGATGGCGTAGCTGGCAGGGCTGAGCGACTGCGCCGCAGGCTTGGCACGCGCGCTGTCATCGTGCCGCACATAGCTGTGGCTGAACATGATGCTGACAGCCATAAGACGGCTTACGGCATGCGCCGAGATCAGGGCTGCGCAGACAAAAACCGGCGAGTGTGAGCTGCATAGCGCCAGCAGTGCCTGATACTTGAGCAGCAGCGCCAGCACGAGTGCGATAACGCCGTAAGCGCCCGTGTGCGAATCTTTCATGATGGCGAGTACCTTTTCCGGCGTGTAGCCGCCACCCATGCCGTCGACAAAATCGCTAAGCCCGTCTTCGTGAAACGCGCCGGTCACCAGGATGCTGGCAGCCATGCTCAATGCAACAGCCAGTGCCAAAGGCAGTACAGCTGAGGTCAGCCACAATACTGTGGCGGCAATGGCGCCGACGAGCAGGCCCGTCGCCGGAAAATAGCGTGCCGACTGATCCAGTTGTTGCGCGGAGTGGCCTACCCAGGCCGGAACCGGAAGGCGGGTAAAGAATTGCACGGCAGTAAAAAACAGGCGCAGTTGTTGCAGCATGGTTGCTAGGCGAAATATTGGCCGGGGCAGACTAGCAGCGGAGCGGGAACCTGTCCACCCTGATCAAAGGGTGGCGAAAAACAGGGCGGCTGCATTTGTGCGGTCATGGAAGTGCGGGCAGTGCATGGGGTGGCAGATGAAAAGAAGAGCTGTCAATGGAGAATGTGCTCAATTTTGTCACATCAAGTTCCCAATTGCGGCACATTCGGTTCGAAAGAAAAAATCTATATGGCAAGAACTGACCCTATCTGAAATTTCCAAACACAGTTGCCATTTAAATGCATTGACACGGCCAAAAAATGGGTATATTCATCGCTGCGGACAGGGCTTGCAGTCAGGGTTTGCGCATAAATCAGCATTCCTGATGGCAGTAATACTCATTGCGCATACGGCGCTTGAAAAAATAAAAATTAATTTTTCAAAATCTGTTTACAACAGAAAAAAAATGCTATGTTACGACACGGTAAAAAGTAATCATGAGCAGCGTTGCTCATGAGAATAAAAAATAAACGTCTTGTGGTTTGTGGGGAGTGGCGGTAACAGAAAATCTGCAGTGGCAGGCAACTGTTAATGGCTGGGCGCGGCAGTGGCGCACCTCATTAAATTTGTACACCGGTATTTGTTCATCTTAATCGATGCGCGAATGAGTGGCGACAGGCAAAGGAGGAGTTGTGAAACAGGACAAAGTCTATTGTGTTGGCATGCTGGGATTGTCCGAGCAGGAAATTCGGATGATCAAGAGCATGTTGCGGCTCACTGCAAACCGCCCGCAGGGCAGCTATGCATTGCGCGATGAGGCCACCCTGAATATCTGCGATATCGTTCTGGTGAATGCGGATGACGAGGAGGCTATGTCGACCTGGCGCAGCGTTGCCGGCAAGTCGTCCCCGCCCGTTCTGGTGCTGGTAACAAACGCCGCAATGGTTCATTCCACCGATCATTTTTTTGTGCGCCCCTTTGGTCCGACCAAAGTGTTGGCGTTGCTCGATCGCATCGCGGTTGAAATCATGGAGCGCAATCCTGCTGAGCAGATATTTGCCGGCAAGGATGCGGCAGCTCCGGCGAGCAATAAAACCGCATTGTCTGCCGATCCCTACCAGTGGCGCCGTCGCGCGCTGGTTGTCGATGATAGCCCGACCGTGCGCAAGCAGCTCGAGATTGAATTGCAGGCCTCAAACATCCAGGTTGATTCCGCTGAAACCGGCGAAGAGGGGCTGGAGCTGGTGGACAAAAACCCCTACGACATCATTTTTCTGGATGTGGTGTTGCCGGGCGCTGATGGTTATCAGGTCTGTAAAAACATCAAGAAGAACCCCGCGGCAAAACAGACGCCCGTTGTCATGCTGACCAGCAAGTCATCGCCGTTTGATCGCGTGCGCGGTTCATTGGCAGGTTGTGACACCTATCTGACCAAGCCGGTCGATTATGAGAAGTTTCGTCAGGTTCTGGTGGAACATCAGATGTAAGGCAATGCCGCAAATCTGATTGCTTGGGTGTTGCGGTGGATGGATATTTTTTGGATGCAGTCGTAATGTTAAATCAAAGGAGATAAATCATGGCAGCAAAGAAAGCGTTAGTGGTCGATGATTCTGCCGCAGACCTGGCAAACATCAAAAATATTCTGGGCGACGCTGGTTGCCTGGTGGTGACGGCAACCAGTGGCAAGGAGGCTGTGGACAAGGCCAAATCCGAGCGCCCTTCGGTCATCTTCATGGATGTTGTGATGCCGGACATGGATGGCTATGAAGCCTGCCGTCTGTTGGCGCAGGATGGTGCAACCAAGGATATTCCTGTGGTATTTGTAACCAGCAAGGGGCAGAAAGCAGACAAGGTGTGGGGTGAGCTGCAGGGTGCCAAAGGCCATGTGGCCAAGCCTTTTACTGCCGATCAGATTGTGGATCAGCTCAAGATTCTGGCCTGACCCAGAGTGCCGCCGCATGAATGAAACCATGGCACACGAACTGATCAGCCAGGAGCTGAAGGGGGAGAGCGAATGGATGTTGCCAAGCGCGGCTCTCGAGCGATTTGAACCGCCTGCTGGCATGGTGGTGGCTGCGGCTACGGCGGAAAAGCGTGGGCGCTACGGGTTCCAGGTGGGCACGCTGAATTTGCTGATCAAACAGGGTAGTGCAAGCGAGGTGTTGCAGATGACGGATATCTGGTCTTTGCCGGGCTCTGCTCCGTGGATACTGGGATTGGTTAATTTGCGCAG
>JBGPPE010000075.1:0-12341 GCA_041488395.1 Gallionellaceae bacterium | reverse complement strand
TTGGCGGGACTGGCTCTGCTGCTTGCTTTTATGGCCAAGGTGGTACTCGAGTTTTTTTCCACTAATAATGTTTATTCGATTGTCTGGCCACCCAGCGGTGTGGCACTGGCAGCGCTTCTGATAGGCGGAGCTAAATACTGGCCCGGCGTTTTTATTGGAGCACTGGCCGGTGATTTAATGGCAGGAGGCTCTTGGGGGCAGTCCAGTATTATTGCGTCTACCGATACACTGGAAGCGCTGATTGCATTTGGGTTGCTTTACCGATTCAAGGCATTTGATGCGGCACTGCCGCGCCCACAGGATTATCTGTCGCTGGTGCTGGCTGGTGCGGCCAGCGGCCTCATATTTGGCGTGGTAGCAGCTATTGCCATGGCTATCTTCGGAGGACTTCAACAAAATTTTGCCCATACCGTGCTAATCGAGTGGCAAGGCGATGCCTTTGGCGTGGCTCTTGTTACACCACTCATTCTGGTCTGGCGAAAATTTCCCAGCGGCTGGCTGGAACGCAGCCGTGTGGTTGAAACAGTGTTGTGTTTTGGCCTGGCGTTCATTGCCGGACAGGCTATTTTTATCGGCTGGTTTCACCCTTCCTTGGGCCCATTGATCCGGGGATACTGGATGTTCATGTTTGTCGCATGGGCGGCGGTACGCTTTGGTCGTCACGGAGCCTTGCTTATTATCGGCATGACAGCAGTGCAGGCCTTGCAGGGGACAATACAGCAGACAGGTTTGTTTGCGAACGACCTGGTGCAGGGGGGGCTGCTCAACTTCTGGTTTTATATGCTGGCGTTGGCGCTGGTTGGCATTGTTCTGGCACTGATTATTAATGCGCGTAATCTTGCCGAGTTACGCAGCCAGCGGCTAGTCATGCTGTACAAGGCGCTGAGTGAAATCAATCAGGCTATTGTGCGCATGGAGCAGCAGACGGAACTGTTCCCTCTGGTCTGCAAGATTGCCGTTGAGTTTGGTGGCATGCGATTGGCTTGGGTTGGTCAGCTAGATGAACCAAGTGGCTGGATCGTGCCAACAGCCAAATATGGCCAGCTTAATGACTATCTCGATGGAATCAAGGTCTCTTCGCGTGCAGATGAGCTGGAAGGGCGCGGTCCCACGGGTACGGCACTGCGTGAAAACCGTGTATTCGTCGTTAACGACTACCACACCAATGCGATCACTACTCCCTGGCAAATGCGCGCAACTCAGGCGGGCTGGAACTCTGCCGCTGCATTCCCTATTCAGCGAGGTGGGCGGCCGTTTGCAGTGCTGACGGTCTATCATGAGCAGGCCAATGCGTTTGATAGAGAAGCTATTACGCTACTGCAAGAGTTATCAAAAGATATCGCTTTTGCTCTGGATAATTTTGATCGCGAAACACAACGCAAGGCAGCGGAAGAGTCCATGCGCCTGGCTTCGTCAGTCTATGAGGCAACCAGCGAAGGCATGGTGGTTACGGATGTGGATAACCTGATTATCTCGGTTAACCCCGCTTTTACAAGGATAACCGGCTATCAGCCTGAGGATGTGTTGGGTAAAGATCCCAAAATTCTTAGTTCCGGAGGTCATGCGAAAGATTATTACCAGTTGATGTGGCATGCGCTGAAGACACATGGATTCTGGCAGGGTGAAATTCATAATCGGCGCAAAGACGGTGAAGAATACTTTGAATGGTTGACCATTAACACTATCTATGGCGAGCAGGGACAGGTACATCGCCGTGTGGGTTTGTTCATGGATATCTCGAAGCAAAAGCATGCTGATGCACTGATCCGGCAGCACGCTTACTACGATGCACTTACCCAGCTTCCCAATCGCCGCTTGTTTCAGGATCGGTTGGACCAGGAAATAAAGAAGGCACACCGTGCCGGGCTGGCCTTTGCATTGCTGTTTATCGATCTGGATAAATTCAAGGATGTAAACGACGCGCTAGGGCACAGTGTGGGCGATACGCTTCTAATCGAAGCTGCGCGACGTATCCAGCAGTGTGTGCGTGAATCCGATACCGTGGCCCGATTGGGAGGGGATGAGTTCACGATTATTCTGACCGATGTGGCCGACAGGACTGTGACCGAGCGTGTCGTACAGGACATTCTGCAAAGCCTGACCAAGCCATTCCAGTTGATGAATGAAAAAATGTATGTATCAGCCAGCCTCGGTATTTCGCTCTATCCGAATGACGCTACCGATGCAGAAAAAATGCTCAGATGTGCCGATCAGGCCATGTATGCAGCCAAAAATGCGGGGCGTAACCGCTTCAGCTATTTCACCAGCGAGATGCAGGAGGCCGCACAGAAAAGGCTGAGGTTGGTAAATGACTTGCGTGATGCCCTGCCGCAACAACAGTTTCAGGTGTACTACCAGCCTATTGTGGCTATGGCGACGGGTAACATCATCAAGGCCGAAGCATTGCTGCGCTGGAAACATCCCGTTCATGGTATGGTCAATCCGGTCGAATTTATTGGGCTGGCTGAAGAAACGGGTCTTATTCACGAAATCGGGGACTGGGTGTTCAAGGAGGTTGCGCTGCAGGTGAAACGCTGGCGCGAGCAATATAACGCTGACTTCCAGGTTAGTGTAAACAAGTCCCCGGTTCAGTTTTTGAGTGAGCGCAGTGAAAGCGGGGCCTGGATAGATTACTTGAATCATCTCGGCCTCAGCGGGGAAAGCCTGGTACTCGAAATCACCGAGGGGGTGTTGATGGATGCCAGGATTGAGGTCATTGACCAGTTGCGAAAATATCATGACATGGGCATGCAGATTTCACTGGATGACTTCGGAACTGGTTACTCATCACTGTCTTATCTGAAAAAATTTGACATTGACTACCTGAAGATTGACCAGTCTTTCGTAAGAAATCTGGCCCCAGGCTCAGATGACATGGCGCTATGCGAGGCGATGATCGTGATGGCGCATAAGCTGGGTATCCAGGTCGTTGCCGAAGGGGTGGAAACAGAAGAGCAAAGAGCGTTGCTGGCTGCTGCTGCGTGCGATTATGCTCAGGGCTATCTGTTCTCGCGGCCAATACCGGCGGCAGAATTTGAAAAGTTACTTTGATAGAGGCACGGATTCTGCTGTTGCGGAATGCTAGAATCCCGCGCTGTTTATCTGGCCGCAATATCAATCATGACCCCACAACCTAAAAAACTTCTCACTGTCATTGAATTTATCGAACACTCCAAATTTCCTGCGATCTACAAGGACCTGGGTTTTGAGGTTGCGGTCGAATGGCAGGTGCGCAAGGCGGTGTCGCTGCTGAGAAAAATGAAGCCGGACGTGATTGTGGCGGATTTTTATTTCCAGTCCGATTTTCGTGATCGCCTCAGTAATCTGGAGTCACTGCTTGCCGCGGCGCAGTTGTTGAAAGACGTAAAAATTCTGGTGTTTTATGAAGCTCACAATGTAGCAGCACTTGATAAAGTACGCGAACGTATGCACATTGATGCGGCGCTGACGACGCCAGTCACCGAGCCCGCCATCCGCTCGGTGTTGAGCGAGTGGTGCTAGTCAGAGACCGATGGCACGCAGATCTAGGCGTCCCTTCAGCATCGGCGGGCACCAGAAGTAACTGCCCGAGACGGGGCGCGTGAAGCTGAACAGGGCATCCACGATGCCATCTTCTACTCCCACCATGCGGCGCAGCAACGCTTCAAATGCGGCAAAAGATTTACCGAAAGCCACAAACATCAGGCCTGCCTGCTTGTCGCCTGCCCAAGGCATCGAGCGACGCAAGATGAAGGCCTCAGGGTCGAAACTTTCTTGTGCGGTACGCTTCACATGGGCGGAGGGCGGCGCCTCCTCGATCTCTTCATTGCCTTGCTTGTGGCGACCGATGGTGTTGTCCTGAACATCTGCCGGCATGGCCTCGAAACGATCCAGATCATGTAGCCACTGCAGCACGGCAACAAAGCTTGAGCCATCCAGGCCTGGCCCCATGCCTGAAACCAGGGCGGCTTGCAGTGCCGCTGCACCCTCAGGATTTTCAGTGCCATCCTCGAAGCCGGTGAGATCCAGGCCTGATTTGAATTTGAATACGTCTATGCCGTGGGACAACGTCAGATCAGGGGCGAGTGCCCGTTCAAGCTGGCGCGAACGATGCACCAGCTCGCCACGATCACTTCCTCGCAGCCAGCACCACACGGCAAAGGGCGTTGAAGGCACTTCAACGCCGGCACCTGCATGGCTGGGGAAAACACCCAGTCCAGGCACATTGCGCCCCAGGGCAAGCAGTAGCGACTGTCCCAGCCCGACCACTGTTGCGTTGCCGTCAGCGTAGTCGCGCAGTGCACGCAAGGCGCGCTCAGCAGAAATTCCCGGGTGCGCCACGAAAAACAAGTGGCGCCCATGTAGAGGAACTGAATCCGTGATGCCGGCTTGATGCTTGCTCATGCTGCCTCCTGTGCTAGTCCAGATTGGGCAAAGGATCAGATACGGGTAACGGTTCAGCTAAGGCAATTACTCGATACGAACAGGTTTAACTTTGCCTGGCAGCGCCTTGCCACCGCGTGCGCGCATACCAAAATACTCCTGCAGTGCTTTACCAGACAGTTTGATCTGCTGTTCACGTGCACCTGCCATGGCAGTTACCGTCATTTCGGGCTGATTGATGACTGCCGCTGCAGCCAGGCTGTCACCTTCGGCCAGGCCCATGACGATAACACCCTTGCCGCCGCCGGAGAGCTGCTTCATTTCTGTCAGCAGGAATAGCAACAGTCGTCCCCCCGCAGAAACGGAGGCAACCAGCGAGTGTTCCATCGGGGTAAACAGGGTAGGGGGCAGGATAGCCTCTTTGCCTACGGTAATGAATTGCTTGCCCGCCTTGTTACGCCCCACCATGTCGGCAATCGTGCAGGTGAAACCATAGCCGGCAGCCGTGGCAATCAGCACGTGCTGGTCAGGCTTGTGGCACAGCACATGCGCAATCCTGGCACCACTGGCAATCTCGATCAGCGTGGCCAGTGGCACGCCATCGCCGCGCCCGGACGGCAGCTGCGTGACGGGGATGCTGCAGACCCGGCCGTTATCACAAATGACGATGCAGTTGTCAGTGGTGCGGCACTCGTACTTGGCCAGCAAGCCATCGCCATCCTTGAAGGTTACGTTGCTCAGATCCAGATCATGGCCCTGGCGGCTGCGCACCCAGTGTTTTTTCGAAATGATGACGGTGACAGGTTCATCCAGCACCGTCGCCACCAGCGCCGAGCGCTGCGCTTCCTGGATCAGGGTACGGCGCTCATCGCCAAAGGTCTGCGTGTCGGCATCGATTTCGCTGGCCACTTGCTCGCGCAGGGCTTCATCCTTGGAGAGCAAGCGGGTGAGTTCCTTGCGCTCTTTCTCCAGCTGCTTGATTTCTTTCTCAATGCGTATGCCTTCCATGCGTGCCAGTTGGCGCAGGCGGATTTCCAGGATGTCTTCGGCCTGGCGGTCGCTCAGCTCGAAGCGCGCGATCAGGGCGACCTTGGGCTCGTCCGATTCGCGGATCAGGGCGATTACCTCATCCAGGTTAAGGAACACTACCATGCGGCCAGCCAGGATATGCAGGCGGTCGTTGACCTGATCGAGGCGATAGGCGCTGCGGCGACGCACAGTGCTGAGGCGGAACTCTACCCACTCGCGCAGAACCTTGGTCAGGGATTTCTGCTGCGGGCGGCCATCCAGGCCGATCATGGTCATGTTGAGCGGGGTAGAAGATTCCAGGCTGGTGTGAGCCAGCAACACGTTCATCAGCTCGTCCTGGCTGAGGCGTGAGGATTTGGGCTGAAATACCAAGCGCACGGCCTGCGATTTGTCCGATTCGTCGGCAACGGCATCCAGCACCGACAGCACCAGCTGCTTGTTCTGTACCTGGTCCTGGGAAAGGCTCTTCTTGTTGGCCTTGACCTTGGGATTGGTCAGTTCGTCGATTTCTTCCAGCACCTTCTTGGTCGAAACGCCATGCGGCAACTCGTACACCACAATCTGCCACTGGCCGCGGGCCAGCTCTTCCACGTTCCAGCGCGCACGCATCTTGATGGAGCCGCGCCCCGTCAGATAGGCGTCGCGCAATTCACGCGCCGAGGAAATGATTTGTCCTCCGGCCGGAAAATCCGGGCCCTGGATGCAGGAGAGCAGGGCATCGTCGCTGGCGTCCGGATTGCGTACCAGTTGCACGGCAGCAGCAGCCACTTCGCGCAGGTTATGTGAAGGAATCTCGGTGGCCATGCCGACCGCAATGCCGGAGGCGCCGTTGAGCAGCACCATGGGCAGGCGTGCCGGCAACATGGCGGGTTCCTGAAAGGCGCCGTCGTAGTTGGGCACGAAATCCACCGTGCCCATGTCGATTTCCGACAGCAGCAACTCGGCCAGCTGGGTCAGGCGCGCCTCGGTGTAGCGCATGGCGGCGGCGTTATCACCGTCGCGGGTGCCGAAGTTGCCTTGCCCGTCCACCAGTGGATAGCGCAGGGAGAAGTCCTGCGCCAGGCGCACCATGGCTTCATAGGCGGAAGAGTCGCCATGCGGGTGATATTTACCCAGCACGTCACCGACCACGCGCGCCGACTTGACGTGCTTGCTGGTGTGGCTCAACCCCATCTGGCGCATGGCGTACAGGATGCGGCGCTGCACCGGCTTCTGACCGTCGCATACGTCCGGCAGGGCACGCCCCTTTACCACCGAAATGGCGTATTCCAGATAGGCACGCTCGGCATACAGCGCGATCGGCACCTCATCGCCATCCGGCAGGGCAGGGAGCGGAGCGAACTGCTTTACCCCGCCCGCGCCACCACCCGCGGCAGGCAGCGCAACTTCATCATCCGCACCGGGGAGAGTCTGCTCTTCAGTTGTATCGTCAATCGCCATGCTTAAACATCTCCCTCAACTTCATTTCCGTGATATTCCAGCCAGGCACGCCGTGTCGAGGCCTCATGTTTGCCCATCAGCATGCTGAATTTTTCCATGGTCTCGCCATAGGGGATAGCTGCCGCATTGACACGCAGTGCACGCCGGGTGTCCGGGTTCAGGGTGGTATCCCACAGTTGCTCGGCATTCATTTCACCCAAGCCCTTGAAGCGCGAGATCGACCAGCTGCCATCGCGCACTTTTTCCTGGCGCAGGCGGTCTTCTATGCCCAGCAGCTCGCCTTCATTGAGTGCATAGATTTTGCGCAGCGGTTTTTTGCCCTGCGCGGGAACGTCCACGCGGAACAGCGGAGGTTGCGCCAGATAAATCTTGCCGGCCAGCACTACCTTGTAGAAGTGGCGGAAGAACAGGGTCAGCAGCAGGGTGGAAATATGCGCACCGTCCACGTCGGCATCGGCCATGATGTAAATGCCGTTGTAACGCATGCCGGACAGATCGACCTCTTCATTCGGCTCGTGCGGATCGACGCCAATGGCGACGGAAATATCATGGATCTCGTTGTTGGCGAAGAGGCGGTCTTTCTCGACCTCAAAGGTGTTCAGTACCTTGCCGCGCAGGGGCAGTACTGCCTGGAATTCCTTGTTGCGTCCCTGCTTGGCAGAGCCGCCGGCGGAGTCACCCTCAACCAGGAACAACTCGGTGCGGGTGGGGTCGCTGGAGCTGCAATCAGTCAGCTTGCCCGGCAGCACGGCGACGGACGAGCCTTTTTTCTTTTCGACTTTCTGCGCCGAGCGCATGCGGCTTTGCGCCTGCTGGATGGCCAGCTCGGTAATGCGCTTGCCATAATCGATGTGCTCGTTCAGCCACAGATCGAGCGGGTCTTTGACCATCAGCGAGACCAGGCGCAGGGCGTCGCGCGAGACCAGCTTGTCCTTGGTCTGTCCCTGGAATTGCGGGTCGAGCACCTTGGCCGAGAGCACAAAACTGGCGCGCGAGAACACATCCTCGGGCACCAGCTTGACGCCCTTGGGCAACAGGCCGTGCAGTTCGGCGAAATTCTTCACCGCATTGAATACGCCGTCGCGCAGACCGGAGTCATGGGTGCCGCCCGACCAGGTGGGGATCAGGTTGACGTAGGATTCGCGCACAATCACGCCTTCCGCCGACCAGACAATGGCCCAGGCGGCACCTTCGCCTTCGGCATAGCCGCTGTCGCCACCTTTCTGGATGAATTTTTCCTGGGCGAAGATGGGCACCGCCAGTTCCTGCTCGGCCATGGCTTCGGTCAGATAGCCGCGCAGGCCGTCCGGATAGGACCAGGAGCGTGTTTCGCCGGTTTTTTCGGTATGCAGGGTGACGTTTACGCCGGGCAGTAACACGGCCTTGGATCTTAATGAACGTTCCAGTTGCGGCAGGATGACGTTGGGTACGTCGAAATATTTGGAGTCTGGCCAGGCTCGTACGCTGGTGCCGCTGCGCTTTTTCGGGCAATCGCCGATGCGTGCGATAGGCGCCTCGGCCACGCCATTGCGGAAACGGATAAAGTGCTCGCCACCATCGCGATAGACGGTGACCTCTACCTTGGTGGAGAGGGCGTTGGTAACAGCCACACCGACCCCATGCAGGCCGCCGGCAAATTTGTAGGCGCCGCCGGAATCCTTATCGAACTTGCCGCCGGAGTGCAACACGGTAAAGGCGACCTCAACCACCGACACGCCTTCTTCGGCATGAATGCCGACCGGGATGCCACGGCCATCGTCCTGCACCGAGACGGAGCCGTCGAGGTGTGCGGTGACGAAAATGTTTTTGGCATAACCGGCCAGTGCTTCGTCGCAGGCGTTATCAACCACCTCGGCAATCAGGTGGTTGGGGGATTCCAGGTTGGTATACATCCCCGGGCGCTGACGCACCGGTTCGAGACCGCGCAGGACTTTGAAGCTGGATTCGTCGTAAGTATTTTTTGCCATGAATTTATAAACTTAGAAGAAGTGCATCGTGTTTGTTGTGACAGGCCATGCGCACATAATCTGCTGCTGCGGATGGGCGATGCGGCCGGATTATGCCGTACATTGAACAGCGCCGTAAAATTGATTGGAAAATCGGCGCTACTCTTTCATCAATTTTCTTTCTTTTTAGTGTTGACAAACGAACGTTCGTTCAATATTGTGTGCGACATGGAACAAGACGTCAACTACCTCGCCAAGCTGCAAGACTACTACGCTGACAATAGTGTATTGCCACCGTATTCCACTGTCATGGCGCTACTGGGATTTAAATCAAAATCCGCCGTAGCGGCACTGGTTGCTCGCCTCAAGTTGCTCGGTTACCTCGAATCCACTCCGGAAAAACGCCTCAAGCCGGGGCGACGCTTTTTCGAGCGGCCGATCTATGACAGCGTGCGTGCCGGTTTCCCCAGCCCGGCCGGGGATACGCGCCACGACACCATCAGCATCGATGAATACCTGGTTAACCAGCCTTCCAGCACCGTGCTGGTGAACGTCAAGGGCGACTCGATGATTGATGCCGGCATCATGCCCGGCGATACGGTGGTGGTGGAAAAGCGCAACATGGCCAATATCGGCGATATGGTCATTGCCATTGTCGATAACGAATTTACCCTCAAAACACTGGGCAAGGACAAGGGCGAATTCGTACTTATTCCCGCCAACAAGGCCTATCCGGTGATACGCCCCAAGGGCGGACTGGAAATCTTCGGCATTGTGGTCGGGCAATTCAGAAAATATAAGTAGCAAACTCGAGATGCTCGACTCTAGCTGGCCCAATGCTATCGCGCATGTGGATGCAGACTGCTTCTATGCTTCCTGTGAGTTGTTGCGCAGACCCGACCTGAAAGGCGTGCCGCTGTGCGTGCTATCCAGTCAGGACGCCTGCGTGGTGGCCAAGACCTATGACGCCAAAGCCGCAGGCATCAGCACCGGCATGACGGTGTGGGAGGCCAAGAAACGCCTGCCTGAGGCCATATTTCTTTCTGCTGACTTTCGCTATTACGCTCAAATTTCTGACAAGCTCTTTGCCATCCTCAGGCGTTACAGTCCGGTGGTGGAGGAATACTCCATAGACGAAGCCTTTATGGACATGACAGGCTTGCGTAGCCTGTACCGCAAATCCTATGAGCAGATTGCGGACGAGCTTCGTGCCGTTATCAAGCAGGAAATCGGCATCACCGTTTCAGTCGGCATCTCGGTCACCCGTACCCTGGCGAAAATGGCCTCGGAATACCGCAAGCCGGATGGCACGACCATCGTGACCGGCCGGCGCATCAATGATTTCCTGCAACATCTCAGGGTGCGCGACATTCCCGGTGTCGGCACCAACCGCGAAGCCTTGCTGAACAAGTTTTCCATCCACACCGCCGCCGATTTTGCCAATGCCAGCGAGCGTGAAATCAAGCGCCTACTGGGCAAAGCCGGCACCGACCTGTGGCACGAGTTGCGCGGCACTGCCCTCTACGCAATAGCCAGCGAACCACAGTTGCCCAAGAGCGTGGCACGCACAGCCTCCATGGGGGAATTGAGCCAGAATCAGGCGCTCATACATTCCCATCTGTTGCGCCACGCCATGCGTTTATCCAAAGAGCTGATTGAAAAACGCCTGACCACGCGCAACCTGATTGTGATGCTGACCCTCAAATCGTTCGAGAAGCAGCTGATGTCGGCCATGCTGTCACATCCGACCGCAGATTATTTTCTGCTGGCCGATGCGGCGGGAAAGGCACTGGAAGAAATGTTCGACCTGGCCCAGAGCTATCGTGCCTGTGGCCTGATTGCGACGGAGATCGCGCAAAGCCGTAGCGATGATTTTGATTTGTTTCAGCAGCCAGAGAGACAACGTGAAGAAAAGCACCTGAAATTGCTGCGCACCATGCATGGCCTGAACCAGAAATATGGGAATAATGTGATTTCGATTGCCGCTGCGATGCAGCCAGCGCCATACAACAGAGTCAGATTCAACTACCCGATGCTGGAATGTGTCTAAGGCTGCAGCAAGCCTTAGAGATCAATCATCGTGTCGGCGCGTTTGCGCATTTCTTCCAGCAGCACTTTAGCGCGTTCCACATCGGCTTCGCTGGTCACAACAGTGATATAACTTTCCCATTCATCCAGTTCATCCGGCGCATCGTCGTGTGAGCCGTGCAGTTTAAGCCAGCGGAACCAGGCGTAGACCTGGGCCGGGTCTATTTCCACTCCGAGACCACGATCATAAATCTTGGCCAGGCAGAGGGCGGCCACGATGCTGCCATTCAGTGCTGCATCTTCAATGTCCTCACGATATTCGTCCAGGCAATCTATGGCAGCCATGTCGCCTTCCATCGCCGCGATAGTGTGTAAATCTGCCGCTGCGACAAAATTCTGCTCCACACCGCGCCCCAGTTGATAGAGCGTGCCGAGCTGGCTGATGGAAACCAGATCGCCTTGTTCGGCGGCGGCGTGCAGCCAGTGTGCTGCGTCTTCATCGCTTTGCTCGACGCCACTGCCGAGCAGATAGCGCATGGCCAGGTTGAACTGGGCCTGCACGTGTTCCTGTTCTGCTGCCTTGCGATACCAGTGAGCTGCCTTGGCCGCATTCTTGTCAGTTCCCATGCCGGCCAGGTACATGGCACCCAGATTATTTTGCGCATCGGCATGCCCCAATTCGGCAGCAGCGCGGTACCAGCGTATTGCCTCGGTCGGATTTTCTGCAACGCCGTTGCCTGTACGGTAGGCTTCTGCCAGCTCAAATTGAGCCTCGGCATCATTGTGGGTGGCCAGTTGCAGCAAGGATTGAATGTGGTTGGTCATGAGACAGTTTCTTGATAATGTTGTGGTTATACTACACCAAAAGATGTTCCTGGCCGAGCAGGGGGATAGCAGCGACCGTGCTGCATAGCACTCCAGAGAGCACGTTTCACTATGGCGGTGCGACTGTGCCAAGTGTTTAAAACAGGGCAACGCAATAAAATACTGGAGACAAATATTGAGCCAATTTCCCACTAACTGGCTGAGTTTTAGCGGGCTGCATGCAACAGACATTCCTGTTATTGAAGGGCAGGCCTACCCTCCGCCTGAATTGCGTTATCGTGCGCTGGAATTGCTTGCACCATCCGATGTCCGCGTGGTGATACTTGGGCAGGATCCCTACCATGGGACCGGAGAAGCGCATGGTCTGGCTTTCTCTGTGCCCAATGGGGTCAAGATGCCACCATCACTGCGCAATATTTTTCGTGAGCTGGCGGAGGATATCAACGTGGCACCGCCCAAAGAAACGGATTTGACGCGTTGGGCCAGGCAGGGTGTGCTGTTGCTGAATACGTCACTGACGGTGCTGCCTGATACGCCGGGCTCTCACGCCAGCATAGGCTGGAAGCCGGTGACTGATGCCATTATTGCTGCACTGGGCAGGTCGGATAAGCCGATAGCTTTTGTGCTTTGGGGCAAGCATGCACAAGAAAAGCGGGAACTCATTCCGGATACTGGGCAACATCTTCTGATCGAATCGGCACATCCTTCACC
>JBGPPE010000074.1:0-12430 GCA_041488395.1 Gallionellaceae bacterium | reverse complement strand
TGGGGGTAAGGCGGAGCCAACCAGAGCAGAATACAAAAAGGTATATATGCTCTGGCAAATATTTTTGTTAGTCTTGAAATGGAATTTAACAAAGGAGAAGGTACATGAAGAAGTTTTTAAGTATGGCGGTTGTAGTTCTTGCCATGGTTTCCGGCAACTCAATTGCGGCTGGCAAGGGAGCGTCAGAAGAAAACAATATTGAAAAATATGAAGTAGTAGTTGCGGGTGCCAATGATGAGTGGACGCCTACAACAATAAAAGTTGTTTCGGGCGACATTCTTCTAATCAAATCATCCGGAAAAATAAAGGCAGGTAATTGGATTGGCGAGGTAACTGCGGATGGTGATCAGAATGGCGTTGGAAGGCTTCAAATTAAAATTGGACCTTCGAAAATTCAGACGGTTGGGACACTTCGATATGTGCCAATAAATGAAGCTGGAACAGTGAAACTTCGAGTAGAAGACAGTAATTACAGAGACAACTCTGGGGAGTTGAGCGTGGAAGTAATCAAAATTCCGGCGTCACTTATTCCGGAAGCGAGAAAGGTTGTCGCAGAATAGGGGAAGAAGCCTTCTGCAATCTCCATCAGATGCGCACTAAAAGTAATGGAAAACTAAATAGTGTGTGGGATGCCCAAGATAATGAAATTACTGTTTGCCAGCGCCCAGATTCATCTCTTCTGGCGCACCAACCAAATTTTTTAACCTGCCACCTTCACCGCAATAAACACCGCTGCAGCCGCGACAACCAGCATCAGCACCAGCCCAATCATCATTAGCTGATTCCTGCGCGCCTGCTGCGCCAGCAGCAGCCTGAAACCGGCCTCAAGTTGTGCAGTGTTGTGGCTGGTGAGCTGCTGGTGCAGCAAACGCGGCAGCTGCGGCAGCCAGGTGGCGTAGTTGGGCGCTTCCGCCTTGAGTGACTTGATAAAGCCGCGCCAGCCCACCTGCTCGCTCATCCAGCGTTCCAGCCAGGGCTTGGCTGTTTTCCACAGGTCGAGCTCGGGGTCTAGCTGCAGGCCGAGGCCTTCGATGTTGAGCAGGGTTTTCTGCAGCAGCACCAGCTGCGGCTGGATCTCGATGCCGAAGCGGCGCGAGGTCTGGAACAGGCGCAGCAGCACGCGGCCAAAGGAAACTTCGCGCAGTGGCCGGTCGAAGATCGGTTCGCACACCGAGCGGATGGCGGCTTCCAGTTCGTCCACGCGCGTCTCCGCCGGTGCCCAGCCGGACTCGATATGCACTTCGGCCACACGCTTGTAATCGCGCTGGAAGAAGGCAATGAAGTTCTGCGCGAGGTAGTGCTTGTCGACATCGGTGAGCGTGCCCATGATGCCGAAATCCAGCGCCACGTATTTTCCATCCGGGGTGACCAGGATGTTGCCGGGGTGCATGTCGGCATGGAAGAAGCCGTCGCGGAACACCTGGGTGTAGAAAATCTCCACGCCGTTGGAAGCAAGGCGCGACAGGTCGATCCCTGCCGCGCGCAGGTTGTCGATCTGGCTCACCGGGATGCCGCTCATGCGCTCCATCACCATCACCGTGCTGGAACACCAGTCCCAGTACATCTCCGGCACCACCAGCAGGCTGGAGTTGGCAAAGTTGCGTTTGAGCGCGCTGGCGCTGGCCGCTTCGCGCATCAGGTCGAGTTCGTCGTGCAGATATTTGTTGAATTCCGCCACCACCAGACGCGGCTTGAGGCGCTTGCCATCTGCCCACCAGCGCTCCAGCAGGCCGGCGCCCACGTCGAGCAGGGCAATGTCGTGCTCGATCGTGTGCTCAATGCCGGGGCGCAGTATCTTCACCGCCACTTCGCGCCCGTCCGGCAGCACGGCAAAGTGCACCTGCGCCACGGAGGCGCTGGCGACCGGCGCGGTGTCAAAGCTGCGGAACACCTGCTCCAGCTTCTTGCCGTAAACCTGCTCCAGCAGTGCCACTGCCTGCTCGGAAGGGAAGGGCGGCACGCGGTCCTGCAGCCTGGCCAGTTCGTCGGCGATATCGGTGGGGATCAGGTCGCGGCGGGTGGACAGCATCTGGCCGAACTTTACAAACAGCGGCCCCAGACTTTCCAGCGCGAGACGCAGGCGCTCTGCGCGCGGTGCCGAGGTGTTGCTGCGGATGAAGAAAATGATGCGCAGCGGCAGGTGCATCCAGCGCGTGCGCTCGTGCGCGAGCAAAAACTCGTCCAGACCGAAGCGCAACACAACGAAGATGATTTTTAACAGGCGGAGCAGACGCAGCATGGTTTCACTTTTTGGATAGGCGGTTAACGCGTTGTTCGAGCCGCGCAAGATCATCACGCAGTTGGTCTACCTGGCTGACAAAGGCCGCGATATGGGCGGGTTTGGCCAGTAATGGATGCTCTTCGGTCCAGTATTCGCTCAGCGCCTGCGCCACATTCAGCGCGTTGTCGCGCAACTGTTGCCGTTTCGCCCTGGCCAGCTGCACCAGGCGTTCGGCCGCGATGTCGCCGGTGACGTGGCTGAGGTCCTCGGCCGCATCCCAGCGCAAATGTCGGCTCAGGTAAAAAATTTCGGTAAGCAGCGTCGCGTCGCCGGAACTGGCAATCTGCGCAAAGGCCGCTTCGTCCTGCAAGGCCAGCCGCGGCAGCAGGCTGGGTGCGATGTTGCAGGTCACGTCCGCGCTGGTGTCGTGGGCGGCTGTCAGCAGCAGGCCATCGGGCTGTATGGTCCAGGCAAAAGAAAACGGCGCGATGTTGAATCGCGCCGTCTTGCCGGCAAATCGCTGCAGCCGCTGCGGGGCCCAACCGCTCTGGGCCAGCAGGTGATTCAGCGCGGAGGCGGAGAGATGCAGCATGGCTTACCGGATTTGCTGAATACCAGCCAGCAGCCACACGGCCTTGCTGTCCTGCAGGTTCTTCTGCACATGCCAGATTTCGTCGAAATCTTCCGGTGCGCCGTTGTTCTCGCGCAGCTGGCCGGTCATGCGCACGCTGGCGATGGCGTGGTCGTTCTCGGTCACTACTTCCAGCAGGTCGGCATTGACGCTGACCACTTCGGTCACCTGCGCTGCGCTGCCACGCTCGGAGAACTGCATGGAAACCTCGGCATACATTTCCGGCGTGGTGTACTCGCGCACGTCGTTCAGGTCCTTGCGGTCATTGGCGGCCTGCAGGCGGATGAAGGAAGTTTTGGCGCTGCGCAGGAAAGCCTCCAGTGGGAAGTCGGCGGGAATGTTGCGCGCTTCGGGAGCGGCAACAGCCGAAGAACTGGCGGCATATTGCTGCGGCTCAACATTGCCATAGGGCGCACCCTGACCGGCATACTGCATCGCCGGTTGTTGCTTGCGGCGGAACATGGAGATCAGGAACATCACACCCATCACCACGGCCACCACCATCAGCACGCTGCCGATTGCGCCACCCATGCCGCCGAGACCGCCGCCCATGAACAACGCGCCGAGACCGGCGCCGATAGCCAGACCAGCCAGGGGGCCCAGCCACCTGTTGCCGGCCGGTGCCGGGGCCGCAGCGCCAGCAGGTGCCTGGGCGGGTGCCGCGGCAGGCGCTTTCTGGGTTTGCTGCGGCGCCATGGTGCGCTGCTTGCCGATGCTGCCACCGCCGCCGAAGCGCCGTGCTTCAGCATTGGCAGCCAGGAAAGACACCATGGTCAGGGTAAGGGTGAGCAGCAGCAGAAAACGTTTCATGTATTCCTCAAAGAATGGGTTTAACTAAAGTGGGCGAGAGTATAGCAAAGACGCCCGTCACTACGCTGTTTGTTGCAGGCTGGCATTGTGTGCCGGCCCACTCAAAATGGGGCCGAACTGCAAAATTGCAAGGCAACCCCGCTGCCCGGGTGCGCAAAACTCAGCCTGCTGGCGTGCAGCAGCAAACGCGGCGCACTGGCCATATCGCCATACAGGGCATCGCCCAGGATGGGGTGGCCGATCGCCGCCATGTGCACGCGCAGCTGGTGGGTGCGCCCGGTGACCGGCTCCAGCTCTACGCGGCAAAAAGCCGCTTCCTGCGCCAGCACACGATAACGCGTGAGCGAGGGCTTGCCCAGTGCAGCATCAATCATGCGCAGCGGGCGGTTCGGCCAGTCCGCCGCAATCGGCAGGTTCACCTCGCCTGCCGCAGACGCCAGCGGGCCCGCCACCACGGCCACATAGCGCTTCTCCACCATGCGCTCGCGAAACATCTGCGACAAACGGCTCTGCATCTCGCTGCCGCGTGCAAACAGCATCAGGCCGGAAGTCGACATATCGAGGCGGTGCACCACCAGGGCATCGGGGAATTCACGCTGCACGCGCACGGCCAGACAGTCCTGCTTGTCCTCACCGCGCCCCGGCACAGCCAGCAGGCCGGCCGGTTTGTTGACCAGCAGCAAGGCATCATCGCGGTAAATCAAATCCAGCGCGTTACTGTTTGCTGTCATCGTCTGCTGCGGCAGGAGGAGGTGCGCTCGTAGTGGTGGGAGTGTTCGTGCGGTTCTTGCTGGGGTCGGCAAACTTGAAGCGGCCGGCCAGCACGCAGCCCTTCATGCCGATGTCGCACGGGCGGTTGAGCACGCGCTGGCACTTGCCGTCAATCTCGTGCGGACAACCCCAGCTGGACATTGCTGCGCCCCGTTAAGCCTTTTTCACGAATTCCGATTTCAACGACATCGGGCCGATGCCGTCGATCTTGCAATCGATGTCATGGTCGCCCTCCACCAGGCGAATGTTCTTCACCTTGGTGCCCACCTTGACTACAGCAGAAGAACCCTTGACCTTGAGGTCCTTGATCACCGTGATCGTATCGCCATCGGCCAGCACATTGCCCACCGAGTCGCGGATTACGCGCTGCTCGTCGGCTGCGGCGGGCGCTATGTCTTTCGACCACTCATGTGCGCACTCGGGGCAGACGTACATATTGCCGTCTTCATAGGTGAATTCAGAACTGCATTTGGGACATTTGGGTAAACCGCTCACGACAGGATTCCAATCTGTAGGTCGGGTTAGCGCAGCGTAACCCGTTGATGTTGAGAGTGTTGCCAGAGATGTCGGGTTACGCTGCGCTAACCCGACCTACCAGTGCAGCAAAGCTTACAGCTTGTAACCGCGATGCACTGCCACCACACCGCCGGTCATGTTGAAGTACTCCACGCGCTCCAGGCCGGCGTCGAGCATCATCTGCTTCAGCTCTTCCTGTCCCGGGTGCATGCGGATGGACTCGGCCAGGTAGCGGTAGCTGTCGGCGTCGTTGGCGATCAGCTGGCCCATCTTGGGCAGCAGCTTGAACGAGTAGAAGTCGTAAACCTTTTCCAGCGGCTTGGCCACCCTGGAGAATTCCAGCACGATCACGCGGCCGCCCGGCTTGAGCACGCGCTTCATTTCGCGCAGCGCGGCATCCTTGTGGGTGACGTTGCGCAGGCCGAAAGCGATGCTGACGCAGTCGAAATAATTGTCGGGGAAGGGCAGGTGCTCGGCGTCGCACTGGGTAACCGGCGTGGTGATGCCTTCGTCGAGCAGGCGGTCGCGGCCCACGCGCAGCATGGCATTGTTGATGTCGGTGAGCACCACCTGGCCGCTGCTGCCCACTTCCTTCAGGAACAATCGCGACAGATCGGCCGAACCGCCCGCCACGTCGAGCACGCGCTGGCCGCTGCGCACGCCGCTGATGCTGATGGCGACGCGTTTCCAGATGCGATGCAGGCCGGCCGACATCAGGTCGTTCATGATGTCATATTTGCTGGCAACCGAAGTGAACACGCCGGCGACGCGCTTGGCTTTTTCTTCTTCGGCGACGGTTTCAAAACCGAAATGAGTCGTTTTGCTCATGGTGTGCTCCAGTGTGTTTAGCGGCTCTTGCCTGCGGCCTTTAACTGCGCCAGATATTCCTGCCACATGGCATCCTGATTCTTGCCGAAGCGGTACAGCGTTTCCCAGGAGTACAGCCCGCTGTCGTGACCGTCGTCAAAGGTAATCTGCATCGCATAGCTACCCACCGGCTCGACGCTGGTGATGCTGACGTCCTTCTTGCCGAACTGCAGCGTTTCCTGGCCGGGGCCGTGGCCCTGTACTTCGGCCGAGGGGGAATGCACGCGCAGAAACTCGAACGGCAGATTGAAACGCGAGCCGTCGTCAAAGGCGATTTCCAGCACTTTGGATTTCTGGTGCAGGACGATGTCGGTTGGGTTGGTCATGTTGTTCCGTGGTAATGGGTTAAAAGGAGCGAATTTTCTTAAGCAGAGCGGTGGTCGAGCGCTCATGCAGGAAGGGGATGCTGTGCACCGCGCCGCCCCAGGCGAGCACTTCCTTGCTGCCGACGATGCGGTCCGGCGTCCAGTCGCCGCCCTTGACCAGCACATCGGGGTGGCAGGTGAGGATCAGGTCAAGCGGTGTGTCTTCGTCAAACAGCACCACCAGGTCCACGCATTCCAGCGCGGCCAGCACCGCCATGCGGTCGTCTTCATGGTTGACCGGGCGGTCATCACCCTTGCCCTGGCGCTTGACCGAGGCATCGCTGTTTACGCCGAGCACCAGCGCTGCGCCCAGTGCCCGCGCCTGTGCCAGGTAAGTAACATGGCCGCGATGCAGCACATCGAAACAGCCATTGGTAAATACCAGCGGCCGTGGCAGCGCTGCCACACGCGTTGCCAGATCTACACGGCGACAGATTTTGTTTTCAAAAGCGGGAACGGGATACACGAACAGAATTAATCCAGGTATTCGAAAACGCGCACAACTTTCTGTACGCCGCGCGTGGTGCTGGCAACCTCGGTAGCAAACTCAGCCTCAGCGCGGGTTACCAGGCCGAGCAGATAAACCGTGCCATTTTCGGTGATCACTTTGACGTGATCAGACTTGCCGCGTTCCTTGTTCTGCATGAAGCGAGCTTTGACATCGCCGGTAACCATGGCATCACCGCTGCGCGAAGACAGGCTGGCCAGGGGGCCGATGGAAAGTTCGTTGACGATGTCTTTCACGTTCTGCACGCCGCCGACTATGCGCGTGATGTCCGCTTTCGCGGCTTCATTGGGCACCTCGCCGGTGACCAGCACCATGCGGTTATAGCTGGTGATGTTGACGTGCACGGTGTCCTTGAATTTTTCCTTGATGCGCTGGTTGGCGACATCCTCGATCGAGCCGTCTTCAATGTAGATGCCGGTAGTACGGCGGTCATCACCCTTGGTGATCACGGGCACACAGGCGTTCAGGGAAGCCAGAACAGCAGCCAGCAACAGCAAAGACAGACTACGAGAAATCATTACGCCCCTCCCAGTAACAAATGATCAATGCCGTCACAGATACAGTGCAGGCTCAGCAGATGCACTTCCTGTATGCGCGCGGTGCTCTTGGTGGGGACGCAGATGTGGATGTCGCCCTCACGCAGAATCTCGCCCATTTTGCCGCCGTCGCGGCCGGTCAGTGCCACCACGCGCATGTCGCGCTCGTGCGCGGCATGAATGGCTTCCACCACGTTGGCGGAATTGCCGCTGGTGGAAATCGCCAGCAGCACATCGCCGGGCAGGCCGAGTGCGCGCACCTGCTTGGAGAAAATCAGGTTGTACTGGTAGTCGTTGGCGATGGAGGTGATCACCGAGCTGTCCGTGGTCAGCGCAACGCAGGCCAGGCCGGGGCGCTCAACCTCGAAGCGGTTGAGCAATTCGGCGGAGAAATGCTGGGCATCGGCAGCCGAACCGCCATTGCCGCACACCAGAATCTTGCCGTCATTCATCAGGCAATCAACCATGGCCTGCGCCGTATCGGCAATCGGCTGGGTGAGCGCGTCCTTGCTTTCCAGCTTGATGCGGGCGCTGTCTTCGAAGTGTTTGTGAATTCTGACGGATAAGTCCATATGCGATGAATGCGAGCAGTTGCGTGAAGCCGAATTTTACCCGAAATCAAGCGGTAAAGGCATTCTTGACCCATTCAATGCCATGGCTATCCACGGATTGCATCAATATCGCATCGAAGCGGCAAGGCGGAATGTGGGGGAGTGTAGCCAGATAATGGCGGGCGCTGCGCAGCAGCTTGCCCTGCTTGCGTGCATCGATGCTGGCGGCAGCACCGCCAAAGGCACTATTGCTGCGCAAACGCACTTCAACGAAAACCAGCACATCCTTTTGCTGGCAGATCAGGTCGATCTCGCCAAAGCGGCAGCGGTAGTTGCTCTGCAACAGTTTCAGGCCCTGCTGTTGCAGATATAGCGCAGCCAGTTGCTCGGCCTGCGCGCCCGCTGAGCTCATCGTGCCGGTGCAGGGGTGCTGCCGGCGGCTTCGGCCGCCCTGCGCGCCGCATTTTCCGCGGCCTTCTCGGCTGCCTTGGCCGCGTTGATGGCATTCAGCGCTTCCGGCGTCAGGCCGCGGCCCAGTCTGAACAGCGCCGGCACGGATTCGCGCTGAAAACTGTTGGCACCCTTCAAACGTATGCGCCCGGTTACGCCGTCCAGTGGCAGCGCGGTGCGCTGCGTCTTCTGCAACAGAATTTGCAACAGGCGCTGCGCATCGATGCCCAGCGCATACAAACGCTCCATATCGGCGTCCAGCGGTGGATTGGCGTGTGGATAGAGCGTTACCGCCGCCTGCTCGGGCTGCAGCAACCAGGGCATATCGACAAAGTGTATATCGTTGAGGTCGTAGTTGGTCAGCGTGTGGTTATTGCCGATAAACAACTGCGAAGTGGCATACACCGGCAGGCTCGGGTTCAGGTAAGGGCGGACCAGGCGTGCCTGTTCGCTATCCATGGCCAGAAAGGCGACATTGCTCGGCGCCACGGCGGGCGGCAACGGCCGCTTGGGCGGAACCAGCTCACCTTCGGGCGAGAGTACCAGCACCGGCGGCGGTTCAACACCGGGCGGCCACGGGGCAACCGGCAACTCGGACAGTGCTGCGAGGTTATCGCTGGTTTGCACCTCGGCGGTGATGTTGCCGCCCAGGTTCTTCCACTCATCGGCAAAAGCGGCGGCCAGGCGCTTGGACAGGGCTGTGCCGGAGCTGATGATGGTGGCATCGCGGTACTTGGCCTTGTTCGCCAGCTGGGCAATCTGGCGTGCTTCGGTTTCAGCGGTCAGGCCATAGAAGAACAGTTTGTCGGAGCTCGCTGGGGTCTCCGTCGTATTCAGCGCCAGGGTGGGTACGGCAATATCGGGATAGCCCGCCAGGATGGCGACGCCATTGCGAGTCAGCGGGCCGGCAACGGCGACAGCGCCATTGGCAAGCGCTTGGCGATACAGGGAAATTATGTCACGGCTATCATCCGAGCTGCCATAAACGCGTACCGGCAGGCCTTGCGGCTGTTTGCTGGCTGCAGCGAGAAAGCCTTGCTTCACCGCCTCGGCAGCTTGGGCAAAGGCCGGATATTTGAGCGGCAGCAACAGCGCAATGTGCGGAGCGGGGTGATCGGCAGCGGGCAGCGGGGTTGCGCCTGGCGGGAGCGCGCTCATCGAAACACTGCTGGGCGGCAGCGTCGACAATGCTGGTTGCGCTTCGGCCGCTGCAGCGGCGCCAGGGGCAGCTGCCGTCGCCGCCGGTGCAGGTGCGGGTTTGCCGCGAGTGGCGCTGGCACAAGCGCTAACGTATAGTGCCACCAACAATAAAAGCCAGAAGGAAGAACGTTGCATAGCGGTCAAAAACAGAAATTAGAGTGCGCATTATATGTAGTCGCCACCCCGATTGGAAATTTGCGTGATATCAGCCTGCGTGCGCTCGATGTGCTGACCTCGGCCGATGTCATCGCCGCGGAAGACACGCGCAACACCGCACACCTGCTCACCCACTACGGCATCACCGCGCAGCGCCTGCAGGCATTGCACCAGCATAACGAGCGCGGTGCCGCGGAGAAGGTTGTTGCCATGCTGCAGCAGGGACAGGCCGTCGCCCTGGTCAGCGATGCCGGCACGCCGGCAGTGAGCGACCCCGGCGCCTTGCTGGTCGAGGCGGTGCGCGCCGCCGGCTTCCGCGTGATCCCCATACCCGGTGCCAGCGCTGCCGTGGCCGCCATGTCGGCCGCCGGCCTGGCTACAGCGCACTTCCTGTTTTACGGCTTTCTGCCGAATAAATCGGCAGCGCGCAGCCGTGAGTTGCAGGCACTGATCGATGCGCCTTATACACTGGTGTTCTACGAGGCACCGCACCGCATCCTCGAATGTGTAGCTGACCTGCACAGCGTGTTTGGCGACGAGCGCGAAGTAGTGCTGGCGCGCGAGATCACCAAGCTGTTCGAGCAGATCCACCGCTGCAAGCTGGGCGAGGCAATGGCCTGGCTCAACAGCGACCCCAACCACCAGCGCGGCGAATTCGTGGTGCTGGTTTCCGCCGCCCCGGCGCGGCCAGAAGGGTTGTCCGCCGAGGCAGAACACACGCTGAATGCCCTGCTGGGCGAGCTGCCGCTGAAACAGGCGGTGCAGCTGGCGGTGCAGATCACCGGGCTGGGCAAGAACGAGCTGTACCAGCGCGCGCTGGAACTGAAGCAGCAGGACTGATTTTCAACAGATTACGCAGATTAAAAATGATTAAATCAATTGTAACCGCCTGAAAATATGCGTGAATCTGTGTAATCTGCGGATCGAATAAGATTTTTTAGGTTTAAAATATCGACCATGGAACTCAAACTTACCCGCCCCGACGACTGGCACCTGCACCTGCGCGATGAAGCGCTGATGCAGTCCGTGCTGCCCGATACCGCACGCCAGTTTGGCCGTGCCATCATCATGCCCAACCTGCGCCCGCCGGTGACTACCACTGCGCAGGCCGTGGCGTACCGTGAGCGCATTGTCAGGGCGATTCCCGCCGGCATGCAGTTCGAGCCGCTGATGACGCTCTACCTCACCGACAACACCAGCGCCGACGAAATCAAAAAGGCTAAGGCCAGCGGCATCGTGCATGCGGTGAAGCTTTACCCGGCCGGCGCCACCACCAATTCCGATGCCGGCGTAACCGACCTGCGCAAAACCTACGCCGCACTGGGAGAAATGCAGCGCTGCGGCATGCCGCTGCTGGTGCACGGCGAAGTAACCAGTCCCGACATCGACATCTTCGACCGCGAGGCCGTGTTTATCGAGCGCGTGATGCAGCCGCTGCTGCACGACCTGCCCGGCCTGCGCGTGGTGTTCGAGCACATCACCACCAGGGATGCCGCGCAGTTCGTGAGCAGCGCGCCGGACAACATCGCCGCTACGCTCACCCCGCAACACCTGCTCTACAACCGTAACGCCATGCTGGTCGGCGGCATCCGCCCGCACTTCTACTGCCTGCCGGTGCTGAAGCGCGAGACACATCGCCAAGCCCTGCTGCAAGCCGCCACCAGCGGCAGCAAGAAATTTTTCCTCGGCACCGACAGCGCGCCGCACGCGCAACACACCAAGGAAAACGCCTGCGGCTGCGCCGGCTGCTACACCGCGCACAGCGCCATCGAGCTGTATGCCGAAGCGTTTGAAGCTGCGGGCGCGCTGGACAAGCTGGAAGCCTTTGCCAGCTTCTACGGCGCCGATTACTACGGCCTGCCGCACCACACGCAACAGATCACCCTGCGCAAGCAGGAATGGGAAGTGCCGGCCAGCATAGGCTTTGGTGAGCATCGCCTGGTGCCGTTGCGGGCGGGTGAGACGTTGAAATGGAAGCTGCTCGGATAATCGGTGTTGAGCAGCCAGCAGAGGAATGTGTCGCAATTTCATCAACCAGAGGGAGAGCAAAATGTTCAAGAAAATTTCGCTGATCGGTCTGTTGCTGGCTTCTGCATTGTTGACGGGTTGCGCGTCCGTACCCAAGGCGAGCCCGGAGCGCGATGCCCAGGCGAAGACCTTTGCGGTGGCGGCCGGAAAATCAAACATATACGTCTATCGTAATGAATCGATGGGTGGCGCAGTGAAGATGGACGTGGCGCTGGATGGCCAGCCGGTAGGGCAGACCGCAGCACAGACCTATTTCATGCTGGAAGTGGCGCCGGGCAAGCACACCATTACCTCCAAAGCTGAAAACGAAGTGATGCAGGAAGTGATCGCCCAAGCTGGCAAGAACTACTTCATCTGGCAGGAGGTCAAGATGGGCGTGATGTATGCGCGCAACCAGCTGCATCTGGTCGACGAAGCTGCTGGCAAGGTGGGGGTAGCTGAGTGCAGCCGTGTTGAGGCAATCAAGTAATTTGCACTCAATGATTAAATGGGCCGGCCACGAATTAAAAATCAAAGGACCAGTGATCGGACTGGTTTTGGCGGCGCTCACCGTAACGGCCAGTGATGCCGAGGCACGACGCAGCGGCGGCGTGCGCACGCAAGCCATTGACATGATCGTTATCCATTCGACCGGTGGACCCACCTGTGATGCCACGACAGGCAAGCCGATCTGGGTGGGTGCCGGCACCATGGAAGATAACCTGCGCCAGATAGAAGCGAACCGCAACCTCGGCATCCACTACATGATAGATCGGGACGGTACGGTACGAGCCAGCGTACCGGAAGACCAGCTGGTGCATCACGTCTTTCACTACAGTGG
>JBGPPE010000073.1:0-12601 GCA_041488395.1 Gallionellaceae bacterium | reverse complement strand
TTCCCAATCTGACATGAGCAAACTCCCCCTGGACCGCATCCTGCAATCGCAAGGCTTCGGCACCCGTAAATGGTGCCGCGAGCTGATCGAAGACGGCGAAATCAGCATCGCCGGTGAAATCATTGACGACAGCAATGCAAAAATCGAAACCGGCGGCCTCGAATTCAGCGTCTACGGCGAGCCCTGCCGCTACCGCGAACATCTTTACCTCGCACTGAACAAGCCGGCCGGCTACGAATGCTCGCGCAAGCCCAGCCATCACCCCGGCGTGCTCAGCCTGCTGCCGGAACAATTCGCCCGGCGCGACGTGCAGCCGGTAGGCCGCCTCGACCACGACACCACCGGCCTGCTGTTGATGTCCGACGACGGCGCCTTCATCCACGCACAATCCTCACCCAAGCGCCACATCCCGAAAATTTATGTCGCCACCACCCATGCAGCAGTGACGCCACAGCTTGTCGCACAGCTGCTCAGCGGCGTAAAACTGCATGACGAACCCGCCCCATTGGCCGCAGTGACATGCCGCATGGTTGCCACACACCAGCTCGAGATCGTGCTGGAACAGGGGAAATATCATCAGGTAAAACGCATGCTGGCCGCAGCCGGCAATCACTGCATGGCATTGCGTCGTGCGCAGATCGGCAGCTTGAAACTCGATGAACTGGGTTTGGCGGAGGGCGAATGGTGTTATCTGGAAGAGGCGCAACTCGCGCTGCTGGCGCAGGATAAGAGCACATAAACGGCATGAGCAGCGGCAGCATGCTTGCCGACTGACTCAGCACAGCCTTACGAGTAGAAGCAGGAGGTGTTCTTGCCTTGCTCCTTGGCCTTATACAGCGCAATGTCTGCAAATTTGGCCAGATCGTCCAGATTGTTCGTATCATCCGGAAACATGCTGATACCCACACTAATGGTCGGCTGCACTAGCTTGCCGCCGAGCATGAGCTGCTGACGAGCCGCACACACAAGCTTGTGCGCCGCAGTGGCAGCAACGTCACGGGAAGTATCCGGAATGATCACGGCAAACTCATCCCCGCCCAAACGCGCAACCACATCGGTTTCACGCATCATGCAGGAAGACAGGCGCTGTGCCACAATTTTGAGCAAGGCATCGCCCGCACCATGCCCCATGGTGTCGTTGATATTCTTGAAGCTATCAAGATCAATGTAAAACAACGCCATCTGGCTGCCTGATCGCCGGCAGCTGGCCGCCAGCTGCTCGAGGCGCTCATAGAAACTGCGCCGGTTAGGCAACTCCGTCAGCGGATCGAAATAGGCAAGCTGCAGGATGGTTTCCTCGATCTGCTTGCGCTCACTGATATCTTCCATGACGGTGACAAAATGCGTGATCTGACCAGCATCATCGGTAATACTCGACAGCGATTCCAGACAGCATATTTCCGTACCATCCTTCCTGCGATTCAGTATTTCGCCCTTCCACTCTTTCCCGTTGCGCAATGTCTCCGCGATTGTGTTGTGGAACTCCTGATTGGCGCTGTTCGATTTCAGAATACCGGAATTCTGGCCGATCACCTCCGCGGCTTTATAACCCGTGATCTCACAGAATTTTTCGTTGACGTACTGAATTTCATCCTGCGCATTCATGATCATGATCGCGCTGGCACTGACCTCCACAGCACGCGAGAGCTTGCGCAACTCGCACTCAGCCGCTTCACGCTCCAGTTCGTATTTGCGCGTGCGGCGGCCGATAAAGCCGATCAGCCCCAGGCCTACGAGCCATATGCCACCATGCGTCCCGGCCAGATTCAGTACCGCCCCCTGGGCCAAGTGCCGGTATGGCTCCAGCGGAATGGCCACCCCAGTGCTGCCGCCCAGCCCTCCTGCATGACCGCTATGGCATTTCAGGCAGCCCGGCTCCATTTTCATGGGATGCGCCAAGCGCAAATACTCCTGGCCCTCAGTTGTTGATACTTCAGCTACTTCCTGGCTACCCTGTTCGAAACGCTGCAACGCCTTGAGCTCCCAAGCGTCCGGGGCATTTTCCGGGTTGAGGTAAACATTGTTGGTAATTTTTGCCTGAACGCCGCTCAGCTCCTGAAACTGCTCACCGATTTCCTTGATGACCGTGGCGGGATTAAAGAGTGTCATCACCGTGCCGTTGACAGTCTTGACGTCCCGCAGAGGAACATTGGCCAGAAATGGGTTGGGGCGGGTGTGCTCGCTGACGGGAATATAGAAACCGCCTTTGGAAGTAGCCCACAGGCGGAACGCCTTGTCCTTGCCCAGATTGGCCCTGGCTTCAGCCTTGGCCAGTTCGACGACACGCGCCTGCTCATTGCGCGAATTCCACAGCAGCGACAATACAATCAGTGCGCTCCACACCAGCGCGGCAAGCCAGGACATGCGATAGCCACGCAAGTAATGCGAATTGGAATGTTGTGCCGCCATCTGCATGAGAACTCCTCGCACCCTGTACCGGTAATGTTCTGCGGAATCGGCTTATTATATCCAGACTCAGAATGCTTATTCTGACAATTGCCGGACGGCTGCACACAAAGAACGAAAGGCAGATAAGCTGCAAGCGCTAACGCTAGCGCTGGGCAGCGCCGAATTAGGCTATCATCTGCGCCCTTTTCCCCTAGAGGAGCACCGCATGTTTTTTGGCGTAACCCACCTTGATCTGCCCGTCACCGACCTTATCCGCGCCGAAGCCTTCTGGGGCAAGCTGATCGGACTTAAAGAGGTCAAGCGCGGCGAAGGGTTCATCGACCTCGACTCCGGCTCGGTCATTCTGCGCCTGGTACAGGTGCCCACAGTCTCGCGTCCGGCCACGTTGCGCGTCAGCGTCCCGGACGTGCAGAGCGCTTTCGAAATGCTGCTGCAAAATGGCGGGCGCGCGCTCTACGAAGCCTACCGCACACCGGCGCTGGAACTGGAAGCGCATGTCGCCGACCCGGATGGCAACACCATTATCGTCTGGCGCGAACTGAGCGAGGATGAATACGGCTTTGTGCCCGAGCTGCCCAAGCAGGGCGAATGGCAGGCCGACGCGGAGAAACTGCTCAACGAACTGCTCGCCTTTGTCCCCGCACTGTTCCGCGGCATGGCGCGGCGCAAGGTCACCAAAATCATCGAGGAAGTGGCCGAGCTCGACCGCTCAGCCGTCACGCGCGAACAGGTGATCCGTGGCTACATCATGGCCAGCGCCAAGATCAAGCGCGACCGCCTGATAGAGCCGCTAAAACAATGCGGCATCAACCCTGACAATTACCAGGAAGAATTCGATTCTTGAGTGAATTGGTCAAGCGCATTAGAATCATACAGTCAGGCGAGAATGCGGCACCAGGCACCGCAAGCTGTCACCGACTATTCCGTCTCGCTGTTAACCCACAAAGGAGTACAGCATGAACAAAAATACCGCCACGCCAAGCCCAACCCTGGGCGGCGCCTCCGTAAAACTGTATGGCGATTTTCCACAAGTGGGCAAAGTCGCGCCGCCCTTCTCACTGGTGAACAAGGACTTACAGAACATCACGCTGGCAAGCTTTGCCGACAAGCGCAAAGTCCTGAACATCGTTCCCAGCCTGGACACGCCCACCTGTCAGGCATCTGCGCGCCGCTTCAACAAGGAAGCCGCCGGCCTGGATAACGCTGTCATAATCAACATCTCCGCCGACCTGCCCTTCGCGATGGCGCGCTTCTGCAGCAGCGAAGGGCTCGACAATGTGATCAACCTTTCCACCATGCGCGGGCGCGAGTTCATGCGTGAATACGGCGTCAAGATTGCCGACGGCGTGCTGGCTGGACTCACCGCTCGCGCCGTGGTCGTGCTCGACAGCAAAAATGTGGTGCGCTACACCGAGCTGGTCAGCGCGATCGAGAACGAACCGAACTACGACGCGGCACTGGCGGCATTGCAAGCTATTTGATCGTTGCAGGCTGGCTGGAGTACGGCAACCATCCGGACACCGGGCAATAAGAAAGACAGCCCTGGCTGTCTTTCTTTATTTCAATTCATGCATGCTCCAATGCTCGCGCCGACTTAGTGTGCTCCGGGTGAGCTGGCCGCTGATAAATGAGCAGTATTCGGCACTGAAGTGATGGCGGATGCAGCTTGCGCCAGGGCCGACTCACCCGCCGGCAAACGCGCGGCGAGCTGCAGCACCGGACGTTTATCCAGCTGCTCATCCAGCAGTCCGTCCAGGGTATTCAAGTTGGTAGCACTGTAATCAGCCTGTGGAATACCGGATCGATCCAGCTTCAAAGGAATAACGCCGGCGCCCAGCAGTTTGCCCTGCGGGCTGAAACGCACCTCGGCAATAATCGAGTTGGCAAGCTTGCCCCTGGTTGACAGCGAACGATAGCCGACAAAATTACCCAGCGAAAAGAAGATGGGCTTGTCCTTGTAAATCTCATAGGGGCGCACCACATGCGGGCCATGGCCGAACACGGCGCTGGCGCCCGCATCTATCGCGAGGTGGGAAAATTTCAGGATATCTCCGCGATACTCATTCATGAAATATTCGTCGCCACTTGGCGCACCGGCAGCGCCCACGCCCTCTTTCCCGCCGTGCACAGTCACCACCACCATGTCGGCTTGTGTGCGTGCATGCCTGATCTCTGCACTGATCCGCGCCACATCATCCAGCCGTGCAAAAGCAGGCAGGTAGCTGTAATTCAAAAAGGCCACTGTCGTATTTCTTACCCTGACGACGGCCATCTCGGCCCCCGGCACACCCATGGGCTGAATGCCTTCCGCTTTCAGCGCGCGCAGGGTTGCTTCCAGCCCGGCCGCACCAAAATCCATGGAATGATTGTTCGCCAGCGACATTACATCAAAGCCCATTTCACGCAGCGTCACCGCATAACTCTCCGGCATCCGGAAAGAGAACAATCCCGCTTTTGATGTGTCTTTGCGCGACTTGCCGTGGTCATATAGCACCCCTTCCAGATTGCCCACCACGATGTCCGCATTTCTCAACTCATTGCGCAACGACGCAATGCGCTTCTTGTCGCCGTCACCGGGCAGCCGATACACGGGGAAGTTGCTGCCCAGCACCACGTCGCCAACGGCGCGAATAACGATGGGAACCTCAGCACTGGGCGCAGCAGGAACAGGCGGCCGCACAACGGGTGGCAACCGCACTATCATGATAGGCACAGTCACCGGCAGCGGCTCGTCGAGCGGCAAGCCATTGAAATGAATCGCGCCTGCAGTCGAAATGCCGCCCACTATGAAGATCGCCCACAGCAGCAAGCGATGCAGCGTCGGGCGTGGGCGAGTCGGCACCACGCCACTGGGGAGTTGCGCCAGTGCCTGCCGCACCTCGGCATCATCAGGCATCAGCTCCAGATAGCGCTCCAATGCGATGCGCGACACCTCGTCATGATTCGCGGCGATGTGCTCCTGTGAAACGATACGCGCACCCAGGCGTGCCAGCACAATCGCCTCGGCAATTTGCCCGCGCTTGCGCTTGGCGTGAATCAGCTCACGCAGCGTTGCCGAACTTTCAATTTTAGGAAGGCTGTGCATATGCGTTCAAGTCAAGAGAGTATGCAACGCAGCAACAGTTAATGAATTCGCAGCCGCACATTTAATTCGCACCTAGTCCCTTATCAGCGCAACAGTAACCTGTGCCGTCGCCCTGTCGATATCCAGCTGCACTTCGCAGTACTCATTGATTTCGCTGATCGGCGTGGGGTCATCCGTGCAACTGCAACCACCGATAATGCCCTGATAAAACACCCCGGCAACCACGTGTATCGCCTTTTCCGTCTCCGTCACACGATTGATCGCCAGCGTGATCGGCGCATCGCTCACATAGTTGCCGGTGGACAAACCCTGCTGCAGCGGCAGCTGTCCGGCATCCAGTTGCGCGATCTCCTGTTTCAGCACTGTCTCAAATTCCGGCGTTCCCCATGCGCGCATTGTTTGGTCGAGTCGGATCATAGAATCGCATCGGTTCTGCGCAGGCGGTTAGCGATTACACGCATGACGTGCAACGCAAAATTGGGCGTCTGCTGCACCAGAAAATTGAAGCGCCGCCGATCAATCGGCACAAATTTGCAGTCGTTCTTCGCCACCACCGTCGCCGAACGCGCGCCGTCATCGATCATCGCCATCTCGCCCACAATCGCGCCCGCCTGCGCAGTCTCCACTACCCTGCCGCCAACGCTGATCTCGGCAGAGCCCGATAGCAGCACATACATCAGGTCACCCGTATCACCTTCCCTGAACAAAGTTGTGCCGGCAGACAGCTGCCGCAGATCGGTCTCGTGATGAAACAACTCAGCCAGATTCATACAACACTCCTCAAGGTTTCTAACGATGCTGCGATTCTAGTGGTAACCCGCAGCAAAGCCTATAAACTTTCAGCCCGCGGGGTGCACAGATTGCTACAAAAACACTAGCCCAGATACTTGCCCACCCGCTCATACAGGCTGAGCACGATCTCGAACAGGATCAGACCGATCACATACCACTCCAGCTTGTGCAGCTGCTTGTTGTCCCACACGTCGGCCAGCGTCTGCGCCGTATCCGAGATCAGGCCCAGCTTGCGATCCAGCGCCGACTGGCGCTCAATCAACTCGAACTCGTCCTCCAGGCTGGCATACAGCCCTTCCAGATGCGGAAAATTCCACAGCGTTTCCGGCTTGTCGCCGATCTCCGCACGCCCCACCATGCGGTGCTCGATCAGCAGCATGTGGCCGATCTTGGACAACAGCTTTTTCGAACCGGCACTCACCTTGCCGTACGTCGCCAGCTCCTGCGCCAGTGGCTCGATCTTGTCGAACTCACCGGCCACCCGCTTCTCGTACAGCGACAGCACCAGATTCTTGCTCAAGGCATCGGCAATCACCTGCAACGCCTCCAGCGTAACCTCATCCAGCGAAATCGCACCGCTCTGCACACCAATGCTGCTCATGCCGCAGTGAATATCCAGCTCCTCCGTCTCCGGTGTCGCATAGGAACTGGTCAGCAGCGGCTTGAGCGTCTCGATGAACTTCACCTCGTCCGCAGCACTCACCCCGAACAGCACCACCACGCCATAGCGGAACAGCACCGCGATGCCGCCTGCCGCCCCCACCTCCAGCGTCAACGGCGTCGTTGCCAGACAATCCGCAATCTTGAACAGGCGCAAATCGAGCCGGTCGCCCAGCAGCAGCGCGCGCGCGCGCAGGTCATGCAGGTTTTTCAGAAGCAACTCCTTGGGTTTTGCGGAAAGATGTGTGGTGTTCATGTGAGTGAGGGTATGTTGATACCAGTGTAAAGTAATCGAGTCCTGCCCCTTGCCCGCTTGCCTGCCTTGGTACATGGCCGCGTCCGCCTTGCGCACCAGATTGCACCCCTTTGCCTGCACGTAGCAAAAGCATAATAACCTGCCAACGCTCCAGCCACTACCAGAGCATAATCAGAAAAGTGATCCGGGTTCCTGCCTCATCATATGGAATAGCGCAGCCGCCGTCAGATGAAACCACCCTTGTCGCCGCCGAAAGTTTCTTTCCCGACATTGCACATGTCGCCCAGTGCCGCCTCAACCGCATCAAACTCCACACCAGGTTTGATCGTGGCCGTATTGAAAAGCATCTTCGCCCCGAAGGAGATAGTGCAGATATTTCTCCTTCAGAAGTTGAACCTGTTGCAATAGAAGCCTGTATCAGCGCTATTCACCAATTCCGACATATACGCAATGCCGTTTGTTCCACCGTTGCCGGGCTAACGATGTGCCAGCGGCACCAACTCGGCATGCTGTGCAAGTATGACCTGGCCAGGATTGATTTATAAAACAAAACGCCCCGGCACTTGCGTACCGGGGCATGATGTTTTTTTCGCGGTTCAGATGTAAGTGCCGACGGTTATCAACGCCGGTAACACAATAATCAAGACGAATACGCCTAATATCGCCCAACGCACACAGGTACATGCCTTTTCATAAGCTTTAGTCATTTGGCACCTCTCGAAGTTAAACGAGAAATCCGGCTTGTGACTGCCGGACTCAAAATCTGACGCAAATAGTTGAGGAAAGTTCCGGGTTATTGGGCATGCTTGTTGCTGCATTCCACGCCAGCCACAGTGACAAAGAGATCACCGGCGGCTACACAATATCCTCAGCCAGCGCCCGTAGCACCGCCTTGAGCAATTGCCAGCAATGCCCCACTGATGCTATCTCCACCCGCTCACCGGGCGCGTGGGCGCCGCGGATGTCGGGGCCGAAGGAGATCATGTCCAGATGCGGATGGCTGGCGGCGAGCAGGCCGCATTCCAGCCCGGCGTGAATCACCTGCAGGCTGGCGGGCTGACCGAATTCCTTGGTGTACACCTGCTGGCACAGGGCCAGCATTCTGGATTCCGGGTTCGGCGTCCAGCCCGGGTAAGCACCGTCTTTCCGGGCACGCAGGTTGTAACCCTCGGCATAGGAAATCATCTTGTCGGCCAGTGCATCGGCCCTCGTGTCGTGCAGCGAACGCACCTTGAACGTTGCCTTGAATGCGCCCTGCGCCAGTGCAACCACACCAAGGTTGCTGGAGGTATCGGTCACGCCGGGGAAATCATCGCTGATGCGCGCGACACCATTCACGGCAATATCGAGGAACGCGAGCAAGCGATCGCGCTCCGCCTGAACAATGGCCTGGCCTACCGGCATCTCGTCCAATTCATAGCAAAACAGCACATTCGCATCCGCCTGCGCAAAGCGTTGCCGCCAGGCCGCCAGTCGATGTTCCGCCCACTCGTCGATACCCGCCGCAGCGGCAGCAGGCAGCGCACACACGGCAAATGCCTCGCGCGGAATCGCGTTGCGCGCCGTGCCACCCTTCAGCTCGATCAGGCGCAGGTCGGTGTGCGCGGCCAGGTCGCGCAACGCTTCCGCCAGCAACTTGATTGCATTGCCGCGCCCGAGATGGATGTCGATGCCGGAATGGCCTCCGCGCAGCCCGCTCACATCAACACGCATGACGACATAGTCCGGCGGCAACTCTTCCTGCGCGCAGTCGTGGCGCACCTCCACATCCACGCCGCCGGCGCAGCCGAGATAAAAATGCCCCCACTCCTCGGTGTCGATGTTGATCAGCGTCCTGCCCTGCAAGGTGCCGGGCGCCAGACCGCGCGCGCCGTCCATGCCGGACTCCTCGTTGACGGTGAGCAGCACCTCCAGCGGCGGATGCAGCAAGCCCGGCTCTTCCAGCGCGGCCAGCGCAAGCGCCACACCGATACCGTTATCCGCACCCAGCGTGGTACCCGGCGCCTCCACCCAGCCATCGCGCACCACGGCATTGATCGGGTCGCGCTCGAAGTTGTGCTGCGTGCCGGCATTGGCCTGACACACCATATCGAGGTGGCCTTGCAGGATCACACCGGGCCGGCCTTCACAGCCTGGGCTGGCGGACTTTTTCAGGATCAGGTTGCCAACACCGTCAACGCTGGACTCGATGCCGTGCGCCTGCGCCCACTCGATCAGATGCTCGCGCAGCGCCGCCTCCTGATATGAGGGGCGCGGTATCGCGCACAGCGTGGCGAAGTGCGCCCAGACCGGGCGCGGTTGCAGGTTTGCGAGAGAGCTAGGCATGTTCAAGGCTGGTCAGTGTGTATTCTGGCGCGAGGCCATTTTCCGGTTAATTTCGAATTAATAATACGATCATCGAGATGGCGCACAAAGCCATCACCGCCGCCGCCATCCTGCCCAGGAACAGCAAGCGGCCCTTAATGACAAAGTCACCCAGCACCCGTTTCAGGCCGGCCATCCACAGAATAATAAACAGCAGCGGCACCGCAACGATGCCATTGACGATCGCGCTCCAGTACAGGGCCTTGATCGGGTCTACCGGGGTGAAATCAAGCGCCGCCCCCACCAGCGTGGCCACGGCAATCACTGTATAGAAAGTGCGTGCCTCGGAAGGTTGCAGCGACAACCCGGTGGGATGCTCAAATGACTCTGCTACCGCATAAGCAGCAGAACCAGCCAGCACCGGCACGGCCAGCAAGCCGCTGCCAATAATGCCCAGTGCAAACAGCAAGAAGGCAAATTGCCCAACCACCGGCCTTAACGCTTCCGCCGCCTGGCTGGAAGTTTGAATATCCGTCACGCCCGCAACATGCAGGGTGACTGCCGTCGTGAGCATAATGAAAAAGGCAATGAAGATCGAAATGCCCATGCCGAAAGCGGTGTCGTTACGCACACGACGCAACTCTTTTGTCAGCTCTCGCGACGTCTCTTTATTGGACATCCTGACAGCCTTGCGCTCTTCCACCTCATGCGCAGTTTGCCAAAAGAACAGATAGGGGCTGATGGTGGTGCCGAAAATTGCCACAATCATGCTGACGTATGCGGGAGTCCACTGTAACTGCGGGAAAACCGCATTGTGCAGAACTTCCCGCCACGGGATATGCACGGTAAAGATCACCCCCGCATACGCCAGCAAAGAAAGCGTCAGCCATTTCAGGATGCTGATGTAGCGATCGTACGGAATCCTGATTTGCAGGAAAACACACAATAGCCCGGCAGCCAGTGAATACACATGCTGCGGACCACCCACCAGCAGCTGCACCGCATCACCAATCGCAGCCAGGTCGGCAGCAATATTGAGCGTGTTGGCAAGCAACAGCGCGCCCACCACGGTTAACAGCAAGGGGCGCGGCAGATTGCTGTGCAGATTGGCAGCCAAACCACGATCCGTCACCACACCAATGCGGGCGCAGATGGCCTGTACGGCAACCACCAGCGGCCAGGCAAACAGCACGCTCCACAGGCTTTGCAAACCCAGCTGCGCACCGGCCTGGGAATAGGTGGCAATCCCGCTGGGGTCATCGTCGGCCGCGCCCGTAACCAGACCAGGCCCAACGCGACGCAGCACTCCAGGGATTTTCAACATAATTTCTCGGCTAAATTAACAATAAAACGGGCATGCAATGGGGACTGACACCCAGCTGGCCAGTTTAGCAGTTTTGCGTGGGCATGCGGCTGGTCGGCTGCGATAAAATCAGCGTGATGGCTGCCCCGGGCCGGGCACGGCTACAGGCTTGCCAGATTATGGGGCCATACAAGATCAGCCACAAAGAACCGCCCTGGCGGGCGGGCTGACTCAGGTTGCGCTAAGGAACGGCAACTTTGCCGGACTGCTGCGGTTTAACTGTAAACGAATCAGGCAGCAAAATATCTACAACGCCATAATGCGCGGGAGTCTCCGTGCCGGGTGAAGGATATCCTTCGAACCGATTGGTATCCGTAATCTCGCCGAGTGCATCCAGGATAAACTGCTTCAGATAACGATCACCGTCATGCCTGATCAGCACCTCATATTTTGCACTCACCAGCTTTTCCGCCAACTTTCGGCCGATAAATTCCTTGTTTTTTTCCAGGAAAGAAATGAATTTATCCGGGTCAAAAGTGCCTACAACAACACCCAGCGTTTGTATGGATAAAACTTGCCTGGCATCATCCAATGCAGAAGGCGTGGATCCGGCTGGATCTTCCAGATTTACACTTATATCCTTAAGAAAGATCGGTATTGTTCTCGTAACCGCCGCAGCCGGGCCTGCGCCCGCATCATTCTGCAGAATTTTTGACTGGCGGCCGCCAAGCAATGAGCCTGTTTCCTTTAACCCGGGGGCGGCAGATTTCTGCTTTGCAGCAGGCGACAAAAGATACCAGAAGAACAAAACGCTCAATACGATTAGCAACCACAAAAACCAGTGCGACTTTCTCTCTGTATCGGCTAAAGCAGCAGAAGCCAGCACATCCCGAGTTCTGCCTCGAATATTGTTCAGGCTTTCCAGCTGCCGCTTAAGTTCCATATCGTAAGCGGCACGTTTATTGGCATCGGAAAGTACTTCATAAGCCTGCACCATCAGGACCGAATGCGCAGCAGCTGCAGCATTATCAGGATTCCTGTCCGGGTGATACCGCTGCATCAGGCTTTTATAAGCCGCCTTCAGCACCTCTTTGCTAGCGTTCGGACTGACTTCCAATATTTCGTAGTAGTTCATCGGGCCCAATCTATCCACGTGCATACCGCATACTGTGGGGCTGCTGATTGCCCCCCACAGATAACATAACCCACTGTTGATTGTGACTCCGCCAGGGACAAAGAAAATCCACGAGCAATTTTCCGCCAGTCGTTTTAATCAAGCTTGCTAAAAATCGTGACACTTCCGTCATTTTCACGCAGCTGGAATTCCCGAGGAATGGCAGAGAGAACCGGATTCGTATCGTGTCCTATCTGGTTATCAATATGAACCGTCCACATTATTTTATTGTCTTTATATTGCCAAACCCCATATTGAAGAACGCCGCCCTCATCTGTCTTTATTTCCCATTCGCCGTTCTCATAAAGATAGATAGGCGTTGTTATCCTGGATGACTTCCATTTGCCAACGAAATTTTTTTCAGTGATGGTTTCCCGGTGTGAGCATCCATTAAGGATCGCGAACACCATCAGCAACGCAGCCAAAACAAGCTTTGAATTTCTCGCGATACAATTCATTTTTATCCCTGGCATTAAAAATTAACCAAATGATTCGCGCATAAACGCCATTGGCAACAGCCATCAAGGCTATATGACAGGCATTGCAGGCCTAATCGAGTCCCATTTTTTGTCTTTCATCTTCAATACGCATACGCTCTGCCTCTTCTGCTGCTCGTTT
>JBGPPE010000072.1:0-12734 GCA_041488395.1 Gallionellaceae bacterium | reverse complement strand
GAACAGGGTGACGCCGATACCACGCCAGTGTTTGCCCACCTCGCGCAACGAGGAGAAGTCGATGCGCAGCAGCATGGGAATGATCATCACCCAGATCAGCAGGCCCACCGGGAGATTGACGTTGGCCACCTGCAGGCCGCCCAGCCACTGGAAAGGCGCGGGGAAGAACTGCCCCAGTAGTACGCCGGTGACGATGCACAACAAGACCCAAAGGGTCAGGTAGCGTTCAAAGATGCTCATGGTTCAATCGTCTTGTGAAATGGTCAGGAGCTTTGTATTCCTCTGGAAAACCGTCGCCCTTGGCAACCCCGCGTAGGAGCGCAGATTTCTGCGCGATGGATGTAGGCATTCAATCGCCCGATTAATCGGGCTCCTACGGCAGTGAGCTGCTATGCGTATCAATCCTGGATCCTGCCAATCTCGCCGAGCTTTTCTTTCAGGGCGAGCTTGTCCAGCTTGTCAATGGGCAGCGCCATGAACAGCTGGATGCGGCGGGACAATTGCTCGGCTGTCTTGTTGAATGCAGTGCGGCGCGCCTCGTCGCCCTCGACATGCGCCGGATCGGGAATGCCCCAGTGCGCGGTGGCAGGGTGGCCCAGCCACACCGGACAGGCTTCGCCGGCCGCGTTGTCGCACACGGTAAAGATGAAATCGAATTCGGGTGCACCGGGTGCAGCAAATTCATCCCAGCTCTTGCTGCGCAGCCCTTCCAGGCTATGGCCATGGCGCTGCAGCCACTCCACCGCGCCGGGGTTAACGCGACCGGCCGGCTTGCTGCCCGCACTATAGGCGCGGAATTTACCCTTGCCCAGCGTATTGAACAGCACCTCCCCCAAGATGCTGCGCGCGGAATTGCCGGTGCACAGGATAAGGACGTTGTAGGTTTTTTCTTGCGACATCTTTCTTGACTCCGATTTAAATTGATCTGTTCAGTAAGAAACTCACAACCAGCCTGCGATCTTGTCGCGGCTGGGGATGCCGCCGGCATGCACCACCTTGCCATCCACCACCACGCCGGGCGTGGCCATCACGCCATAGCTGATGATGGCCTGCATGTCTTCCACCTTCTCCAGTTGCAGCTGCACGCCCTTTTCTTTCGCCATCTCTTCAATCAGCTTCAGCGTGGTCTTGCAGTTGGCACACCCCGTACCCAGCACTTTGATGTTCTTCATTTTGCCTTCTCCTTAACGATAAGTTTCACAGCAACTAACAGCAGGCATTGCCCTTGGCTGTCGGCGTGCAGCATGAGCCGCCGCTCGCAGCAACCGGCTCGACGGCCGTTGTTGCAGGCGCAAAAGCCGCGTTGAATTCACTGTCGATGATCTGCCCGGCTTCGTCGCGCAGGTGACGAGCGATATCTACCACCATGTCGATTTGCGCCTGCGCCACGCCCAGGCTGCGCAGGCGTTCGAGTTGGCACAGCCCCTTCTTGGGATGATTGGCGGCGATGTTGGCTGCCAGCGACACCATCGCCAGGACGTCTGGCGGCAAAACAGCGGTTTCAGTCATGACGAATCTCCTCCGGGTTATACAACAGCGTTGAATATGAAGCCAACCAGCATGATGCCCGCCGACACCACCCCGACGAACACCGCGATCAGCCTGAGCTTAAGCACTTTGCGCAGGATGACCATCGCGGGTAAGGACAATGCTATCACGCTCATCATGAAGGCCAGCACCGTGCCGAGCGAGCCACCCTTGGCCAGCAGCGCTTCCACGATGGGAATGATGCCGGCGGCATTGGTGTACATCGGCACACCGATCAGCACCGAGAGCGGCACCGACCACCAGCCGGCCTCCTTGCCCATCAGGCTAGCCATGAAGTCCTCTGGCACATAGCCGTGGATGCCTGCGCCGATGGCGATACCGGCCAGCACGTAAGGCCACACCTTGCCGACAATCTCCCGCACGCTGGCAAAACCGGCGTAAATGCGATCAGTCAACGTCAGCGTGTCGCCCTCAAGCGCGGCGGAGACCTTGGGCATGTTGCGCACCCAGTCTTCCAGATGCGCTTCCATTTTCAGGCGCCCGATGATGTAGCCGGAGATGATGGCGATGGCCAGCCCCAGGCCCAGATACAGCGCTGCAATCTTCCAGCCGAACAGGGCAAACAGCAGCGTCAGCGCGATTTCGTTCACCATCGGCGCCGAAATCAGAAAGGAAAAAGTTACCCCCAGCGGCACGCCGGCTTGCACAAAGCCGATGAACAGCGGCACGGCAGAGCAGGAGCAGAACGGCGTGACGATGCCCAGCAAAGCCGCCATCACATTACCCACCCCTTCATGGCGACCGGCCAGCAGGGCGCGCGTGCGTTCCGGTGTGAAGTATGAATTGATCATCCCCATCACCATCACCACACCGGCCAGCAGCAGCAAGTCCTTGGGTGTGTCATACAGGAAGAACTGCAGCGCATCATGCAAGTGACTATTGCGCTCGATCGGCAGCATATCTGTCAGCACATGCGACAGCGGCTCCAGTGTTTTATAAATAGCAAACCAGAGTGCAGCAGCAATAACCAAGAAAACACGCGGACTGTTCTGTATAAATTTTTTCATTGCATCACCTCATCCAATATTCAGACATTCCTGTAGGAGCACTAGCAGGTCTTGCGCGGCGCGCATTGCGCTGCATCACCGGCGCAGCAATTCTCGGTGAGGTAGGCGATCAACTTGTCCATCTCGGCAAAGCTGGCGCTGTAAATCACATAGCGACCTTCCGAGCGTGACTTGACCAGTTTTGCGCGCGACAGCTCTTTCAGGTGAAAGGACAACGTTGCCGCCGGTATGCCCAGCTGCTCACCCAGAGCACCCGCAGGCATACCCTCCTTGCCGGTCTGCACCAGCAAACGAAAGATGGCCAGACGCGATTCCTGCGCCAATGCCGACAAGGCTTCTACCGCATTTAATATTTTCATGTTTCCAATAATATAGAAATGTAATGCAAATAGCAAGAGCAGGCGGGATGGCGGCGCCGGGCGGAATGAACACAGGGTTCGTGTTAGCATTACACCAGTCCGAGCCACCATAAAAATCACCACCATGCCCATACCTCCATTCTCCTGGATAGGCATCGCCGTCCTGCTGATATTCAGCATCGGCATGCTGCTCATCATCTTTGAAGCCAGGCTGCATCTGGACAAATTCAAGCCCGCGATGCTGATGCTGTCATCCTTCCTGTTGATCGGCATCTACTATTATTTCTCGGGGGACGACCCGCATCGTTTCGAGCAGTTCATCGAGATGCAGAAAGAAAACAAGGTCGAATTATTCTCGCTGATCGCCTTCATGGCGTTCATGTGGATGATTGTAGAGATACTGAGCGAGCGCGGCGTGTTCAGCACGCTCAACAGCTATCTCATCAGCCGCGGCATGAAAGCCAACGGCATGTTCTGGTCAACCGGCCTGCTGGCTGCGCTGCTCAGCCCCTTCATCAACAACATCACCAGCGCGATGATTTTCGGCAAATCGATCACGGAAATTTCGCGCAACAGTGATTACCGGCACATTGCCATGTGCAATCTGATTATTGCTTCCAATTCCGGCGTATGGTTCCTCGGCACCGCCACCAGCCTGATGGTGGTGCTGGCTGGCAAGATCAGCATCATCGGCCTGCTTACCCTGCTTCCCGCAGGCATTATCGGCTGGGCTGCCAGCGCTGCTGTGCTGCAGCTGTTTTACCTCAACCGCCTGCAGGGTGAGTTGATCGACAGCACGCCCGACGAGGTGCAGATCAAGCATGGCGGCGTTGGCATGATCTTCTTCAGCATCGTGGCCATCACAGTGGCCGTCGTGATGAACATCCTGCTGCATATCGACATTGAATATGCCGTCGGCATGGGGCTGGCCGTCATCGGACTGTATGCATGGCACCTCAAGCGTGATGGCACTAATATCGCACTGCTGGCGCAAATGCAGAAAGTGGAATGGAATACCCTGCTGTTTTTCATCGGCATCATCAGCGGCGTGGCGGCGCTTAACCATGTCGGCTGGCTGTCCTACATCTCGCAGCTGTTTGAAGTGTTCTCCCCGACCACGGTGAATATGGCGCTGGGTGTTATTTCCGGGGTGCTGGACAATGTGCCGGTAGAAGCTGCAGCATTGATGTCCAACCCGCAGCTGACTTCATCGCAATGGGCGCTCAATGCGCTGATGGTGGGCATCGGCGGCAGCCTTACCGTGATAGGTTCGGCAGCGGGTGTGATGGTGATGTCTATCGACAAGAGCTACAGCTTTGGCACGCACCTGAAATTCCTCCCGGCGATACTCACCAATTTCTTGGTCTCGCTGGGCGTATGGTATGTGCAATTTGAAATGCTGGGGTGGCATGCATGATGATCGAACTCATCATACTCATCGTGGTGGTCGCCGTCGTGGTGCTCGCACTGCGCCCGCCCAGACAGTGATTAATGCGCCTGGGCGCGGCGTATCAGCATTTTTTCCAGCTCGACCGCAGCAAACAGCAGCACACCAAAACCGAGGATGCGCGCCCATGCCGCTGAGTCGATAGCGGCCACGCCGAACAAGCCCTGCATAAATGGCAGGTAGGTGAAAATGGCCTGAATGACCGCCAGGATGGCAATGTTGAGCAGCACATAAGGGTTGGCGGTGAAATCCTGCCAGCTGCGCACAGGCGCCAGCAGATAGCGGCAGTTGAACAGGTAGGCCATCTCGCCCACCACCAGCGCGTTGACGGCAACAGTGCGGGCAGCTTCTATCCCGGCGCCCTGCGCGCTTTCCCACAAAAACAGTGCGATCGACCCTGCGGTGAGCAGGGCAGAAACAAACACGATACGCCACAGCATGAAGCGGGTCAGGATGCCCTCGTGCGGATCGCGTGGTGGTCGCCGCATCACGCCCGGCTCGGATTTCTCAAACGACAATGCCAGCGCCAGCGTGACCGCCGTCACCATATTCACCCACAGTATCTGCACCGGCGTGATCGGCAGCGTCATGCCGAGCAGGATGGCGACCAGTACCATGCCCGCTTCGCCGCCATTGGTCGGCATGGTGAACACGATCGCCTTCTTGATGTTGTCGTAGACGGTGCGCCCCTCTTCCACGGCATGTGCGATGGTGGCGAAATTGTCATCGGCCAGCACCATTTCGGCCGCTTCCTTGGCCACTTCCGTGCCTTTCATGCCCATCGCCACGCCGATGTCGGCGCGCTTCAAGGCCGGCGCATCGTTCACGCCATCGCCGGTCATCGCGACGATTTCGCCATTGGCCTGCAGGGCAGCGACCAGACGCAACTTGTGTTCCGGGCTGGCGCGCGCAAACACATCCACCTCGCTCACCGCCCGGCGCAGCGCGGCGTCATCCATGGCATCCAGCTCGCCGCCGCTTAACGCGCGCCCCTGGCCTATACCCAACAGTGTGGCGATCGCGCGCGCCGTCTCGACATGGTCGCCGGTAATCATCTTGATGCGTATGCCGGCCGCCTGGCAATCGCGCACGGCAGCGATGGCTTCGTCGCGCGGCGGATCGGTGATACCGACCATGCCGAGCAGGGTGAAGCCTGCCTCCATGTCGGCGAAATTCAGTTCGCGCTGGCTGCTGTCGACCGCCTTCATCGCCAGGGCCAGCACGCGTTGACCAAGCGCAGCCGTCTCCGCCATCCTGCTGTGCCATTGCGGCAGCTCAAGTGGCACGTCCTCGCCAAAGCCGCGCTGGCGCTGGCACATCTCCAGACATGTTCCGCCGCCCCCTTCACAAAGACAAAAGCATGCCCGGCATGGTCATGATGCAAAGTTGCCATAAAGCGATGTGCCGATTCGAACGGAATGAGATCGGTGCGCGGCAGCGATTCGTGTTCGAACAAGGGATCCAGCCCGGCTTTGATGGCCAGCGGAATGAGTGCACCTTCGGTCGGGTCGCCCACAATGTGCCAGGCAGCGGCAAGCTCATGCAGTTCGGCATCGTTGCAAAGCAAACCGGCGCGGAACAAATCCAGTGATTCGGCATGTTCGGCAATATTCACCGCCCTGCCCGTGCTGGCGAAACCGCCGTGCGGCGCATAGCCGGTCCCGCTCACTTCGAATACCTGGGTGGCGGTGAGCACGCGCTGCACCGTCATTTCGTTGCGCGTCAGCGTGCCGGTCTTGTCGGTGCAGATCACCGTCACCGAACCCAGCGCCTCGACCGCAGGCAAACGGCGAATGATGGCGTGACGCCGTGCCATGCGCTGCACACCCAGCGCCAGCGTAATGGTCAGGATGGCGGGCAAGCCTTCCGGAATCGCCGCCACCGCCATGCTCACGGCGGCAAGAAACATGTCGCCGACGAGGAACTGATGCACCAGCCAGCCAAACACAAAAGTGATCACGGCCAGCGCCATGATGGCCGCGGTCAGCCAGCGCCCGAACACCTGCATCTGGCGCAGCAGCGGGGTAGTCAGCGATTCCACCTCCTCCAGCAAGGTGCTGATGCGCCCGATCTCGGTATGGTCGGCCGTGGCCACCACCACGCCCATGCCCTGCCCATACACCACCAGCGTGCTCGAATAGGCCATGCAGTAACGGTCGCCCAGCACAGCCTGTGCATCCACGGCTGCTGCATCCTTTTCCACAGCCTCGGATTCGCCGGTCAGCGCTGCCTCTTCGATGCGCAGATTCTTCACGCTCAGCAGGCGCAGATCGGCAGGCACCTTGTCGCCAGACTGCAGCAATACAATGTCGCCGGGCACCAGAGCTTCCGCCGCAATCACCTCGCGCCGCCCTGCACGCAGCACGGTAGCTTCCGGCGACAGCATGCGGCGGATGGCATCCATCGCCTTCTCTGCCTTGCCTTCCTGCAGGAAACCGATAATGGCATTCACCAGCACCACGCCGACGATCACGCTGGTATCGACCCAATGCGCGAGCAAGGCAGTGACTGCCGCCGAGGCCAACAGCACATAGATCAGCAGATTGTGGAATTGCAGCAGGAAACGCAGCAGGGGGCCGTGTCGTTTGGAAGGCGTCAGCCGGTTCGCGCCATATTGGCCGAGTCGCCGTTCCGTCTCGGCTTGGCTCAGGCCTTGCGCGTTAGATGCAAGGGCTTGCAGAACTTCCTGTGCGGGGAGTTGGTGCCAGTCACTCATTTTTTCTCCCCAGCCACCACAGCCAGATAAAGCCCGCCAAGCCGGCCAGCAAGGAGGCCAGCAGCACGCCGGTCTTGGCCATCAGCAGAAATTCCGGCTGCTGCGCGAAACCGAGTTCGGCGATGAAGATCGACATGGTGAAGCCGATACCGCCCAGCACCGATACTGCCGCAATCTGGCTGAAGCGCGTACCGCTGGGCAATTGCCCGATACCCAGACGCAATGCCAGCCAGCAGGCAGCGCTAATGCCGATAAACTTGCCGAGCAGCAGACCCAGCAGCACACCCAGCATCACCGGATGCGCCAGGGTTGCGCCCAATTCGCCGAAGTGCAAGGGAATGCCGGCGTTGAACAGGGCAAAAACCGGGATCACCAGGAAGGCCACCGGCAGATGCCAGCCATGCTCCAGGCGCTGCAAGGGCGTCTGTACACCCTGTACCCCGCGCTCCAGCGCCTGCACCACGGAATACAATTTCTCGTTGGTCATGATGTTGCCGCCCTGCCGATGGCTGGCATCGAAGCGGCCCATCAGTTCTTTGATGCGCGCGCTGAACAGGGCGGGATCATATTTCGGCCTGGCCGGCACGGCAAAGGCACACAGCACGCCCGCCAGGGTGGCATGCACGCCGGACTGCAGCAGCGCATACCACAGCACCGCCCCCACGCCGAAATACGGCAGCACTCTGCGGATGCCGGCGAAATTCAGCACGAACAGCAGCAGCACCAGCACAGCTGACACGGCCAGCCAATGCAGTTCCAGCTGCTGCGTGTAAAACAGCGCGATCACCAGTACCGCGCCGAGATCGTCGGCAATCGCCAGCGCCACCAGAAAAGTAATCAGGGCCTTGGGCACGCGGCTGGCCAGCAGCACCAGCGCGCCGACGGCAAAAGCGATATCGGTCGCCATCGGGATCCCCCAGCCGCGCGCCGCATCCCCCTCGGGATTGATGGCCAGGTAGATCAGCGCGGGCATCACCATGCCGCCGATGGCGGCAATGATGGGCAGCGCGGCCTGGCGCAAGTCGGCCAGCTCGCCGACCAGCATCTCGCGCTTCAGCTCCATGCCCACCACAAAGAAAAACAGCGTCATCAGGCCGTCGTTCACCCAGTGATGCAAACTCATGCTGATGTTCCAGCTGCCGATGCTGATCGCCGTCGGTGTGTGGATAAAATGCTGATATGCCTCGGCTGCAAAACCATTGGCCAGCAGCAGCGCGATAATCGCCGTACCCAACAGCAGCAGGCCGCTGGTGGTCTGGCGATGGATGAACTCATCGAACGGCGTCAGTACCCGGGTAAAGGCGCGTTCCAATGGTGCATAGATGACACCCTCTTCTGCGCTTGGCCGAGATTGCATGTCAGCAGGCATGACTTTCCTTTGTAGATGTATTTAGCAAATAGCAGTTTGTCCTGTGCTGAGTCTTCCCCTCGCATCAGGCAGTGCAACACGAAGGAACAGACTGCACAACTGTCTATGCCTCACGTGGTGAACAAGTCTATTTGGGGTTTGCTGCAGGCTGGGTTATTTGCTGTTCAACAAAAGCCCGTGATTGAGCGCTCAAGGTATTGGTCTCCAGTGCGTGTTTGAACGCATCGTTTGCCTCATCAGCCCGCCCCGCTGCCTTCAGCGAAATGCCCATGCCCATCAGCCACTCGCCCGAACCCGGCTTCAGGGCCAGCGCCTTCTGGTAATAGCTGATGGCTTCGTCATGCTGATTCTGGCGTTGCAGTAAAGACGCATAGAACGCCTGGTAATCGGCCTGTCCGGATGCATAAGGCAGCGTCCTTTGCATCACCTCCAGAGCCAGCGGCAGTTCATTTCTGTCTGCCAGCAGGCGCGCCAGCTGCAAGGAATAACTGCTCTGTTTCGGATTATTCTTTAGCCCAATCTGCAGCGCGCGCTCTGCATCGGCATTGCGCTTAACCTTGAGCAACAGGTCGACCATGGCCTGTCGTACCGTGTCATTTCCCGCATCCAGCAGCAATGAAGAGCGGTAGCTCTCAATGGCCTCGTTGCTTTTCCCCTGTTGTGCCAGCTGCTGCGCCTTGTGAAAATCATTTCTGGCCTGCTGCTGCGGGCTGAGCGAGCTGGCCTGCGAATTCTCGCCTGCCAGCGGCTTGCTCGCCTCCGGTTTTGCCACCAGCGCTTGCTCAGGCTGTGCCTGCGCACTTTTTTCTGCAGGCGCAGCGTGCGGCCCGGCAACGGGCTTGCCTGCTGCCGGGTTTACGATTTGCGTTTCGCTGGCAGATTCAGCAGCAGACTGTTTCTGTTTGCCTCGCCCCAGCCATGCCGCAACTGCCAGCCCCAGCAGCAGGATCACAATCAGCGCCAGCAATACGTTGCGCATGGCCCGCCTCTGCACCATGCGCACTTTTGCCTTGCCCGTTACTGTGGAAGTGACGATCACATCGCCGATGTCCGTGTACCTGTTCATACCGTGCGCTCCAATATCTGACAGTGGCCGCAAGCAGCCCGCTGACAACCGTGGCGTATTCTATTCAACACTACCAACCTGATGAACAGCCCCGTTTGCGTAGGTAAACCATGCCGAAGTGACATTTGTTTAATTCTAAACGGAATTCTTCCACCGTGTCAGCATAAAACCACATCACGGCAAGTGCTCTGGCAGCATGGCAGCAGGCTCCAGAGCGCAATATGCGTTACACACGCATGACACCTCCCTGCTGCTGCACATAAAATATGCTGTCTGCAATTCACGTTTTATAACCCATGAAAATCACCCTGATACGGCATGGCGAGAGTGTAGCCAACGTCGGCAATTTTATTAGTGATGACCCGAGCAAACCCGTATGCCTGACTGCCAGGGGCAAGGCGCAGGCCGCGTCTCTTGCCTTGCGCCTGCGCTCGGAAACATTCACCCATGCCTATGCCTCGGAATTCCCGCGCGCTCAGGAAACAGCCGCCATCCTGCTGCGCCACCATAGCTGCCCGCTGCTGATCGACGCCCGTTTAAACGAGCGCAAATCGGGCATGGATGGCTTACCGGTGCGCACCTTCAACGACCAGGTCAAACTCGACCCGCTGCATTTCAAAACGGAACAAGGAGAGTCTTTTGTGGAGCAGATGGAACGGCTGCGCAGCTTTCTGGATGAACTGGCTGGCCGCCACCCCGAGGGAAAAATTCTGGCGGTATCGCACGAAAATCCGATTATCGCGGCACTCGCCCTGACTGTACCGGATGCATCAAGCGTGGTGCTCAGCGGGCTGGAAAATTGCGGCCGCCTTGACCTGAACTGGCCACTGCCCTAGCTGGCCAACTCAATTACCTGACAGTGCCTTATTTCAGAAAAATATCGTTTACCAGATAAATAACCGTGGCAATCGTGGTGAGCAAGGTTCCCCAGACCGCCCAGCTTGTCATGCTGTCCGATCTTTCGGCATAGCGTTCGCTAAACGCCAGCATTCTTGCCGCATGCTTTTCACGCTCAGCCGCGCGCGCTGCCGAGCCCATGCGCAGCCATTCCATGGCATGTGCTGCGCCGGGGCTGGTGGGCGAGCTGGCCTCGGCCTGCGCCCATTCCTCACCGTTCTCTTCACACTCGGCAAACACTTCCTCACGACTCTGCAAATACATTTTTATTTTCTCCTGAAACGGGCGAATTGATTCAGCCACCCTGCGGGCGCAGGTTCACACAAAAAGAGGGATGAGAGTTTGATCCGCATCAAACCCTTGCCACTCAGGGCTTGCGCAACAGATCAACGCGTAGCGGCGTGAGAAAGCCCGCGCCTTGGGCTGTCATATTGCGCATGAATTTTTCACGCACGGCTTCGTACAACTCGGCAGAAAGTCGATGCTGGGTGTGCGTCACTTTCATAATGCGCTGATCGAATTGCGCAAAGCTGTCGAAATGGTTGCGGGTGTTGAAGAACTTCTGCTCGACCAGCTGCAGCATGCCGCTTTCCACCGCACGCCTGATCGCCGCAAAGGCAGCTTCGCGCACAATTTTTTCGTCATGGAACAGGCGCAGCACCTCATTGAAGTCCCCGGCATAAACCGGCTCGGAGAGATAGGCCACGCCACCCGGTTTGAGTACACGGTGTATTTCCGCCAGCGCCTGATCCATCACTTCCATCGGCACATGATGGAGCGACTTGAACATGATCACGATGTCGAAGCTGTTGTCCGCGGCCGGAATGGCTTCTGCGCCGCCCAGGCTGAAGGTGACATTGGGCAGATCGCTTATCTGCAGATTTTTTGCGTGCTGGATCTGGTCGACTTCCAGCGCCATGATGCTGGCCACCTTGCCACCCTGCGCAATGGAGCGGGTCTTTTCGGCCTTGCCGCAGCCCAGCTCCAGAATATGCGCCCCCTGCAGGGGCAGTATACTGTCAAAAACTTCGCGCTCTTCGCGGATGAGGGTGGTGTTTGGATCTGCTATTTTCATTGCGTTTATTTCTCTCTGTCTAAAATTTCCGTTGCGCCTAAAACTTGCCATTCTGGTAGTCGGCCACGGCCTCGTACAACTCCTGCTGCGTATTCATGACAAACGGGCCATGCTGGGCAATCGGTTCATTCAGCGGCATGCCGGCGATCAGCAGCACGCGCGCTGCATCCTTGCTGGTCAATACCACGCCATCGCTGTCCGCAGCATTGGCGAGTATCGCCATCTTCTTCACCGGCACGGCAGTTGCACCCACTTGCACCTCGCCGCGATAGACGTAGATGAAGGCGTTATGAGCTGCCGGCAGCGACTGCGCAAAGCTGGCCCCTGCCGGCAAATGAATATCCAGATACAGCGGCGCTGTACGCGAGCGCACTTCTGCCCCCTTGACGCGGTGACTCTCGCCCGCGATCACCGTCACCGCCACACCGTCTGGTGTCACAAATCCCGGCAGCTCGCCAGCGGGTATGTCGCGATACCAGGGCGCGCGCATCTTGTCGCCGGCGGGCAGATTTAGCCACAGCTGAAAACCTTCCATGCGGCCGTCTTCCTGTTCCGGCATTTCCGAATGGATAATGCCGCGCCCGGCGGTCATCCACTGCACGCCGCCGTTCTGCAGCAGGCCCTGGTGGCCCTTGTTGTCGCGATGGCGCAGATTGCCGGCGATCATGTAGGTCACCGTTTCAAAGCCGCGATGCGGATGATCGGGAAAGCCGGCGATGTAGTCATCCGGGTCGTCGCTGAGAAAGGCGTCCAGCATCAGGTAAGGATCCAGGCGTCGCTGCAGCGGCTGCGTCAGCACACGCGTCAATTTGACGCCGGCACCATCGGAGGTCGCCATGCCGGACACCAGGCGCTCGACGCTGCGCGGCTGCAACACCTGCTCTGTTGGTGCAACGTTCAGTCTATTTTCCATGTTTTTTTACTCCTGCTCATAAATTGCTTCATGCACAGCCCTGCTTCAAATCGCGCTGCGCAGCAATAGTGATATAAAACTGCCCCCCACCTCTACCCGCCCCGGCACTACATTATCCAGGCCGGTGCTGATCTTGCGCAGACGAAACTCGACCCCCAGCGAGGTTGCATTCGTGAGGTAGTAATCCGCACCGGCCAGGATATGCCAGCCCAGCTCGGTGGCGCGATAGGTAAACTCCATCGGTATGCCGAGTTGCTGGCCGGTGGCGCGCAACTCAATGCTATACAGGCCGATGCCGCCCCCCGCATAAGGCTCCAGACGCCCGAGCGGGTAAATG
>JBGPPE010000071.1:0-12996 GCA_041488395.1 Gallionellaceae bacterium | reverse complement strand
GGCAGCGGAAATCGCGCTGAACGGCTGTCTGCCTGATCTGCTGGCAGGCAAAGCCAGGGCAGTGGCGCAGGATTTGAGCCAGGGCGGCTATTTTGGCGGGCGCAAGGCGGAAGACGGTGTGATCGACTGGGCGCAGGATGCACGCAGCATCCACAACCTGGTGCGCGCGGTGGCGCCGCCTTATCCGGGCGCCACCACGCAGTTGCTGGGGCAGCCAATGCGTATTTTGCAGACGCTGGTGGCTACAGAGGCAGGGGCGACGGAGCAGCCCTGTTTTTATGTGCAGGAAGGCCGCGCTTATGCGGCATGCGCTCAGGGTGTATTGCGCGTGATCAGGTTTGAATGGGGCGGCGCGGAGATGAGCGCTACAGAATTCGCGGCCAAGCAGGGTGCCGGAAGATTTAATTTTAATTGTTGAGGAATGTGTAAATGAAAAAAGTTCTGATTCTGGGTGTGAACGGTTTTATTGGCCACCACTTGTCCCAGCGCATACTGGCGACCACCGACTGGGAAGTGTACGGCATGGATATGAGCACAGACCGCATCAGCGACCTGATTGACCAGCCGCGCTTCCACTTCTTTGAAGGCGACATCACCATCAACCGCGAATGGGTGGAATACCACGTGAAGAAGTGCGACGTGATCCTGCCGCTGGTGGCGATTGCTACACCATCGACTTATGTGAAAGCGCCGCTGCGTGTGTTTGAGCTGGATTTTGAAGCCAACCTGCCCATCGTGCGCGCCGCAGTGAAATACGGCAAACACTTGGTGTTCCCGTCTACTTCCGAAGTGTATGGCATGTGCCACGATGCGGAATTCGATCCGGACAATTCCGAACTGATCTGTGGCCCGATCAACAAGCCGCGCTGGATCTACTCCAACTCCAAGCAGCTGATGGATCGCGTGATCTGGGGCTACGGCATGGAAGGCCTCAACTTCACCCTGTTCCGCCCGTTCAACTGGATCGGTGCCGGCCTCGACTCCATCCATACCCCGAAGGAAGGCAGCTCGCGCGTGGTGACCCAGTTCTTCGGCCATATCGTGCGTGGCGAGAACATCAGCCTGGTGGATGGTGGTCACCAGAAACGCGCGTTTACCTACATCGACGACGGTATCGAAGCGCTGATGAAGATCATCGACAACAAGAATGGCGTGGCTACCGGCAAGATCTACAACATCGGCAACCCGGTCAACAACTACTCGATCCGCGACCTCGCCAGCATGATGCTGAAACTGGCGGAAGAGTATCCCGAGTATCGCGACTCGGTGAAGAAGGTGAAGATCGTCGAGACCACCTCCGATGCCTATTACGGCAAGGGCTACCAGGACGTGCAGAACCGCGTGCCCAAGATCACCAATACCTGTGAAGAGCTGAACTGGAAACCCACGGTTTCCATGGCGGACACCCTGCGCAAGATTTTTGATGCCTACCGCGGCCAGATCGCCGAAGCGAAAGGCCTGGTTGACTGATGTCTGCAGCAGCGAAACCGCAACTCGCCCTTAAAGTCGACGTAGATACCTATCGCGGCACCCGCATCGGCGTGCCGCGCCTGCTTGAGGCCATGCAGCGCCACCAGGTGCAGGGCAGCTTCTTCTTTTCGCTGGGGCCGGACCATACCGGACGCGCCATCAAGCGCGTGTTCCGCCCCGGCTTTGTCGGCAAGGTGTCACGCACCTCGGTGGTGGAGCACTACGGCATTAAGACCCTGCTCTATGGCACCCTGCTGCCGGGACCTGACATCGGGCGCAGCTGTGCCGACATCATGCGTTCGGTGCGCGATGCGGGCTTCGAGGTGGGTATCCACTGCTACGACCATATCCGCTGGCAGGATTACGTCGCGGGCAAGGATGCCGAATGGACGCGGCGCGAGATGCAGCGGGCCGTGGACCGCTTCACCGAGATATTCGGCGTGGCACCCAAGGCGCACGCCGCCGCCGGCTGGCAGATGAACCGCCACGCCCTGCGTCTGACCCAGAGCCTGGGGCTGGATTACAGCTCGGATACGCGCGGCACACATCCGTTTATTCCGACCTGGAATGCCGAAATTATTGCCTGCCCGCAACTGCCCACCACACTGCCCACGCTGGACGAGCTGATTAACCGTGAGGGCATCACGCTGGACAATGTGGCGCAGCATCTGCTGCATCTCACCAGCAACTTGCCGGCCACCGGCCACGTCTTTACCCTGCACGCCGAGCTGGAAGGCGGCAAATGGATGCCGGTGTTTGAACAGCTGCTGGAAGGGTGGAAAGCACAGGGCTACGACATCGTTTCGATGCGCCGCTACTTTGAGAGCCTGCCGGCGAGTCTGCCGCGCCATGAGGTCGCCATGCGCGAGGTGGATGGGCGTGTGGGAACGCTGGCGGTTCAACTGTAATTTTTATGCCGAATAGCAGGGTATAAAACTCAAGATTTTTGCCGATTTGCCGTTATACTCTTTAGTAGTGATTGCTTGGGAGACATGATGCAACAGGGAGCAAAAGACTTGCGCGGCTGGGTTGCTTTTCTCAGTAATGCCGAAATTCCGGTGCTCAAGCAAACTGCGCGCGACCTGTTAGCCTTGCGTGAAGACAACGACAAGGCCAATCCGCATTCTATCGCCCAGATCGTGGCGCGTGACCCAATGATGACCGCCAAGCTGTTGCGTTACCAGCAGCAGCACAAGCGGCGCAGTCAAACTACCGAACTGATGCAAGTGGAGCAAGCTTTGCTTATGCTGGGCGTGGAGCCGTTCTTCAAACATCTCGGTCCCACGGTGCTAGTGGAAGAGATGCTGCAGACCCATGTTGATGCACTCGTGTCTACCGTGCGTGTCATCCACCGTTCCCACCGCGCTTCCTCTTATGCTTATGACTGGGCGGTACGCCTGCGTGACCTGCACTTTGAAGAGGTGCGTGTGGCAGCCCTGTTGCATGATCTGGCAGAAATACTGATGTGGTGTTTTGCCCCGGCTGAAATGCTCAAGATCCGCGCGCTGCAGCAACAGGACAAAACGCTGCGCAGCCACAACGCGCAGGAGCAGGTGTTCGGCTTCAGCCTGCTTGCCTTGCAGAAAGAGTTGGTGCGAGAGTGGGTGTTGCCGGCCTTGCTGCTCAAACTGATGGACGACGAAAATCGAGGCCAGGAGCGCGTGCGCAATGTTCTACTGGCAGTCAATCTGGCACGTCACTCCGCCAATGGCTGGGAAGATGCCGCCTTGCCGGATGATTACCGTGACATTGGCATGCTCCTGCAGATGAAACCTGAGCTGGTAATGCATATTGTTGGTGCTCCCGAAGCGGCTCCCTGATCAGCAACGGCGGCTTCGCTGCTCTTTCCCCCCTTTAATGCAGATCGCCAGCCAGTGAGTTGCGCTCAATGGTGCGCAGGACCGTGCTCTCGTGATACTCAGGGTGGTCGATAGCAGCCGTGATCTGGGCACCTTGCTTGACCGCCGCAATCATCGCGGGTGTAAGCTCGAAGCGCATGAAATGTACTGCCGAAGTCTTGTCCGGCGTGCCGCGTTCCAGGTCTTCGTTGGCAATGGCGAAGACTTTCTCATGGCCTTCTACCTGCAACCATACGCTACGCTCAATCCCGATCAGACGCGCCAAGGCTTTTTTGCGTTCCTCAACATCGTCGTATTCGATCATGAAAGTTGCCTTCCAGTTGTGGCCATCCGGCACCAGCGGATTGTAGACATCCAGCTCGTCCTGTATGCCTGTGGCCTCGAAGATGCGCTCGATGCGCAGCATCTCCTGCACCTGGTATTGCATGGTTAGCGCATCCTCAAAATACAGCGCGGCGTGAGCGCCTATCTGCACGCGGCGCTGCTTCTTGTGCTCGATCACCTTGTTGCGGAAATCGTTGCGGATGGCAGCATATTTTTCCAGGGAAAATAGATCTTCGCGGGTCAGTTTGCTCATGATGTTTCCTTGTGCGAGGGTAGTCATTGGTAGGTCTCCTTATATGCCATAAGCCTTGCGCAGCATGCTGATCGGGTGCTCAGGCGCCAGGTCGCCTTTCAGGCTGTTCTCGATGTGATGGCCGGCCATGGCGCAGTCGCTGCCGTAGTGTGCCACTTCGGCCTTCCTCACGCGCTCGGCCACCGGCTTGACGATTTTCATGGCCGAGGCGTGGAACTCTTTCTTCACCGCATAGGTGCCGTCATGGCCGGAGCAGCGCTCGATGATTTCCACTTCGGTGTCCGGGATCAGCGCCAGCACTTCGCGGGTCTTCTGGCCGATGTTCTGCACGCGCTGGTGGCAGGCGGCGTGGTAGGCCACCTTGCCGAGCGGATTGCTGAAATCGGTGTTCAGCTTGCCTTCCCTGTGGCGCAGCATCAGGTATTCGAACGGGTCAAAGAACGCCGCTTTCACCTTCTGTACATCCGCATCATGCGGGAACATCAGCGGCAGCTCCTGCTTGAACATCAGCACGCAGGAGGGCACTAGCGCGGTGAGGTCCCAGCCTTCATCCACCATTCTGGCCAGCACAGGAATGTTGTATTCCTTGGCCGCGCGCACCGCTGCCAGATCGCCCAGCTCCAGCTTGGGCATGCCGCAGCAGCGCTCTTTCTCGGCCAGCGTTACCGGGATACCGTTGTGTTCAAACACGGCCACCAGATCTTCGCCCGGCCCCGGCTCGTTGCGGTTCATATAGCAGGTGGCAAACAGCGCCACCTTGCCGCGCGTGCGTCCGGCCGGCGCTACAGCGGCTGCGCTGTCATGGCCTGCCAGGCGACGGCGCAGTGTGTTGCTGTGGTATTCGGGCAGCTTGGCATCCGCATGCACGCCCAGCACGCTCTCCAGCACCTTGCGCGTCGGCCCGAACTTGTTGGCGGCGTTGACTACCTGAGCAACCACGGGAATGCCGGCCAGATTGCCGACCGTGTCGGTGCTGGTGAGGATGCGGTCGCGTGTTTTGACATCGCCATTCCTGAACTTGACCGCCTTGGCACGCAGCATCAGGTGCGGGAAATCCACATTCCACTCATGCGGTGGCACATAAGGACATTTGGTCATGTAACACAGATCGCACAGATAGCAGTGATCCACCACCTTCACGTAATCTGTTTTGTCTACGCCATCCACTTCCAGGGTGGATGACTCGTCCACCAGGTCAAACAGGGTGGGGAAAGCCTGGCACAGGCTCACGCAGCGGCGGCAACCGTGACAGATATGAAACACACGCTCCATCTCATCAAACAACGATTGCTCGTTGTAAAAATCGGGGTTCAGCCAATCCAGCGGGTGGCGGGTCGGTGCTTCGAGATTGCCTTCACGGATAGGGCTAGCCATGGCGTGTACTCCTGTTCCAGGTAGAAATTTAAATCCGGCCATCAGAAATGGCCGGGGTGCTGCTTAGCCCGCGAATTCGTTCAGGGCTTTCTGGTAGCGGTTAGCGTGTGAACGCTCTGCCTTGGCCAGCGTCTCGAACCAGTCAGCAACTTCCTCGAAGCCTTCTGCACGGGCAGCTTTCGCCATGCCTGGATACATATCGGTGTATTCGTGGGTTTCCCCGGCTATGGCCGATTTCAGGTTGTCCGCTGTCGGGCCGAACGGCATCCCGGTGGCCGGGTCGCCGCACTGCTCCAGATACTCCAGGTGGCCGTGCGCATGGCCAGTTTCACCTTCCGCAGTGGAACGGAACAAGGCTGCTACGTCGTTGTGCCCCTCTACGTCAGCTTTGGCTGCAAAATAGAGATAGCGGCGATTGGCCTGCGATTCGCCAGCAAAGGCGTCTTTCAGGTTCTGTTCAGTTTTGGTACCTTTTAGTTTCATGGCTTGTTACCTCCAGGTTGGGTGATAAACGAAGTGGTCGGGAACCACTGTGGCCAGTATAGGCGTCTGGATTATCGAGAAAAGCAGATTGTTTCAATGTAGATGATCGATTTAATCGATCGAAGAGCGGGCGGTAGCGCAAGGGCTGATGAGGTGAGTAGTGACGCGGTTTCTAACTACAGGAAATAGATGCTACCTGTTTAAAATAGCCTGTTCGGCGTTACTCTCATCCCGAAAGATAACCATCTGCCAGCAACATCTCCCCCAAACTGCTGGCCTATCGTTGCGTCAATCTGAAACAAGTCAGGTATTACAGCAAAGCGCAAGCCCGCTTGCCAGTAGGGAAGAGTTTTGTCATCACCGAATGATTCCGCAATAACGGCCAGACGAGCAGCACTCTGGAACTCTCCACCCAAGCCCCACGTTGCATGATCCTCGCCAGAGGCGTTGTCCCGCAGCCAGCCGAGATTTGCATGCATGACAATTTGGTCGTTGTAGAACGATGCCGAAAGCGGCACATAGGCATAGGTATTGCCGAGCAGGTTGGGGCCCGGATTGATTTCGGGGTGACGTACCGTGCCAGCGGCAAATCCAAGGCCCCATCCATTCGTTTCTAAAGGTTTGAGCAGAGTCTTGGCCTGCAGAACATAATCATTGGTGGGGCTTTCCCCCGTGTTCTTCGCGCGTCCGCCACCCAGCGTAATTTCGAGATTTCCGCCGGGATTGCATGCAGGCAGAACCCAGACTTCCCTGCTATCTGGATAAATGCGTACCCAGCTTTCGAGTTGGCAACTGCCTTCGCTAGTCAGTCGTGCATCATCTGTCACCAATGGTCGTGCAGCCCATGCTGGATTGCAGAGTAACAGGACTGGCAGGCAAGGGATTAGAGCACGCCTCATGCTGTGATTAATTTTCATCGTTTCGTAGGTCTTGGGCATGAGCTGAACAGATCATGACTTGAAGTATCACTGCAAATTCTTATTTTACTTCTAATGCTGCAGGCGGCGGCTGGATTTCGCCGTGATGTTGTCGCTGGCCAGCAGCGGCATCGTGGTAATGCCAACCTTACTACCTGTTTCCCCGTGCCAGCATTTTCAGCTGTTCAAGCAATGCGTCCCGCAAGCCATGGAGTTTATCCAGCTTCGCCTGCGCTGCCAGATTCTGCTTCTTTGCCTGGAGTTCCAGCAGCTCAGCTGCCAAGGCGTGTACCTGGCGGTGCAACGATTTGATGGCCTGCAAGGCCGGTTGCGCAGCATGGCGTGCTTGACCCTCGGTGTTCAGCCAGGTGCCGAAGCGACATTGGTGGTGATCCAGTGCAGGCGGAGCTTCCCGTTCACCCTTGAGGAATGCTTCGATGGCCACAATCCAGGCGCGGTGCTCGACGCCGGCGTAGAGCACTGATAGATCGTCACGGCTTACTGCAGGCAAGTCGGCCCAGGACCGATCAGGTTGCCAGGTGCGTGACCAGGCGAGCAATTCGTGTGCCGGCATCGGGCGGGCAATGCCGTAGCCCTGGGCCAGTTCGCAGCCGAGTTGCAACAGCATCGCACCATGTTCAGCGGTCTCCACGCCTTCGGCAATGACCCGGCGACGGAAAGCGGTGGACAGGCCGAGTACCCCCTCCAGAATGGCAAGGTCATCCGGGTCATCGAGCATGCCGCGCACAAAGCTCTGGTCGATTTTGAGGTGAGTAACCGGCAAGCGTCTCAGGTAGGTGAGTGAGGAGTAACCGGTGCCGAAGTCATCCAGGGCAAACGTTACCCCGATTTCGCGACAGGCCTCAATGACCTGGGATGCGCGTGCCAGGTCTTCCAGCGCACTGGTTTCCAGTACTTCCAGTTCGAGGCAGCACGGCATGATGTCCGGGTGTGCGGCCAGTAGCGCGCGCAGACGTTCGGTGAAGTCATGCTGCTGCAACTGGCGCGCGCAGATATTAACGCTGACCGGAATATCCAGTCCGGCGCCATGCCAGCTGGACATCTGGGCAAGGGCAGTGTCGATCACCCATTCGCCCAGTTCGACGGCCAGCGGATGATCCTCGATCACCGGCAGGAACAGCGCCGGCGCCAGCAGGCCTTTTTCCCGATGCTGCCAGCGGATCAGGGCTTCGGCGCCGATGATGGCTCCCGTGCGCATGTTTACCTTGGGCTGGTAATGCAGTACGAATTCGCCTTCGGCCAGAGCGCGACGGATGTGTTCCAGGCTTTCATGATGGCCGCGGACGCTGCGGTCATGCTCGGCGTCGAAAACGTGATAACGGTTCTTGCCGGCCAGCTTGGCCTGGTACATGGCCTGGTCGGCCTGACGCAGCAGCTGGTCCGCATCCACATCTTCCGCCTGCGGGTAGAAGGTGACGCCGATGCTGGCCGAAACCTGGAACACCTGATTGCCGACATGAACCGGCCTGGCAACGGCGGCGAGCAGGCGGGTAAGCACCGGCACGCTGGCTTCGATGTCGGTCAGGTCGAACAACACGGCGACGAACTCGTCGCCACCGAGTCGGGCGAGGGTGTCGCCTTCGCGCAACGCCTCCTTCATGCGGGTAGCCACTATCATCAGCAGCTGGTCGCCGGCTTCATGCCCGTGGTTGTCGTTGACGACCTTGAAGCCGTCCAGGTCGAGATAGGCCACTGCCAGCCGTTGTTCGTGCCGCTGTGCCTGAGCCATGGCCTGGTGCAGGCGGTCGCCCAGCAGAACGCGGTTGGGCAGGGTGGTGAGCGCATCGTAGTGGGCGATGTGTTCGAGTTTCTTTTCGTGTTCCTTGAGCACCGTGATGTCGGAGAATAGCGCCACATACTGCCGGGTAAGGCCTTGTTCATCGCGCACGGCGCTGATGGTGAGCATCTCGGCATATACCTCGCCGTTCTTGCGCCGGTTCCAGACTTCGCCGTACCAGTGGCCGTTCTCAATCAGATCGTGCCACATGGCAGCGTAGAACGTCTTGTCCTGATGGCCGGAGTTGAGGATGTTCGGGTTGCGGCCCAGGACTTCGTCGCGACTGTAGCCGGTGATGTGGGTAAAGGTGTCATTGACATCAATGATCTTGCCTTCTGCATCGGTGATCAGGATGCCTTCGCGGGCATGGGTGAATACGCTGGCGGCGAGATGGAGTTTTTCCTCTGCCTGTTTTTTTTCGGTGATATCGCGTGTGACGGCCAATTGCACTGTCTCGCCATTGTCCTGCATGGGCACGGCGTGGGTCTCCAGCCAGCGGCGCCCTCCCTTGAGCCCAATCGTCTCGAATTTCATTTGCATGGATTGGCCGGCGAGTACGCGCTTATGCAGCTCGGCATAGGCAGCGCGATATTCGGGGGCGACGAGATCAAGCGCTGGACGGCCAATTACCTGTTCCGGCAAATCAGCCTCGATCATCGCCAGGCCGGCCGGGTTCATCTGTATCAGGTATCCCCGGGCATCGATTATCTTGATGCATTCCGGCTCGTTCTCGATGATGGTGCGCAGGCGTGATTCGCTTTCGAGTAGCTTGACCTCGACTTGCTTGCGCTCGGTGATGTCGTGGACGATGGTGAACAGCAGGGAGCGTCCGCCACTTTCGATAGGCGTCGAATATACCTCGACGTCGCGCACTTCGCCCGTGGCCAGACGATGAGTGAACAGGAAGTAGTTGCGCTCCTCGCGCAGGGCCTTTTGCCTTTCCTCGGCGAGGTGCTCCGGCGGTAGCGTGTTGATCTCGCTAATGGACATGCGGGTCAACTGTGCCGTGGGATAAGCGTAATAGTTGGCCGCTGCAGAATTTGCTTCGATGATCTTTCCCGATGAAGGCTCGATAAGCAACATTACCGAGGAATTATTTTCGAAGAAGTTCCGGAATCGTTCTTCGCTCTTCTTCAATGCTTCTTCTCGTTGCAGCAGAGATTTCAGCAGGCGATTGAAACCGCCGATCAGATGGCCAATTTCGTCGCGCCTGATGATGGGCAGAGGCTGCGGGGGCTGGTTTGTATCCGACAGGGCGTCAAGTGTTCTTGCGGCGGTAAGCATCGGGGAAAGTTGACGCCTTAACATCCACCAGGTCAGGCTGCCCGCCAGCAGGGTGAGGAATAGCGTGGCAAGCAATATGCGCTGTTGCATGGCGTGAATCGGGGCAAAGGCTTCCGCAGTGGGCAGCACGGCCAACATGACCCAACCCGCGACTGGAACGCTTTTGCCTGAAGCCAGCATTTCCACGCCCTGTGGGTTGACGGCAACACCAGAACCTTCGTAGCCCTGAATAAAACGGTCGAGCAACGGTTTGATACCGGGGGGAGGGAGCGCTTCCATGATGCGGCCTTTGTCGCTGGCGGTGACAACCAGCCGGTGCTGCGGCGCGATCAGCAGGTAGCCGCCGGTCTGGGCGTAGCGGCCTTCCGTAATCTTGTCCAGAAAACCGGGCTTGCCCAGGTTGGTCAATCCTCCCAGGGCCCCGATCACTTTGCCCTGAGCATTGCGAACAGGCACTGTCATGCCGAAAATCGGGGTCGGGATCTGCTTGCCTGTAACGGGCCGGCCGATCGTCGATTTTCCCTCCTTGAGCGCGGCGGCTACAGTATCAACCTCCATGTAATTGGTGCCGATCCGCCTTGCCGAGCGCGGAAGCTCGGCAGTCGCCGTGCCATCAAGCCGGTAGGCGATGACGCCACCGCTGAACTGATCCTGCAGAACAGCTTGCCGTTCCAGTAGCACCTGCAATGCCGCCGCATTATCCAGCAAGGTTGGGCTGACACTTTCGGCAACTCTTGCCAGAATTTTTAAGCGATCGTTCAGTTCGTAATTGACCTCTGCGGCGATAAACGAAACTGTCGAGAATTGCTGTTCACCCAACAGGCGTTGCATATCGTCGCGCAGTACCCGGCTGGCGTAAGTTGCCAGTGACCATGTGCTGATCAGGAAAATGACCAGAGTGAAGAGAGTCACTCTGGTCTTGAGCGAGCATTTCTGAAAGATATTCAAATGATGACTATTGTTGCAGTTGCACTGCCCGGTATCGATGGTTGCCAATAAGAGAGCAGGCCAGGGCTATTTACACTCGTAGCCGCGCACTGCATGAGTGCCCTGTTGATCGCTCCCTGCCGGCATAATTTTTTGAAAAATATCACTGGATATGACTAGTGCGCGATGGAGTTATCTAGATAATATCTAGATACAGGGCGGCATAATACATAGGTGCAACTTAAATCCATTGATATGGATCAATGTGCGATTTCAGATGCAATTATTGAGTTGGGGCTGCGACACGCAGCCTGGTTGACGGAACGTGTTTTTGCCTCAAGCCACGTCCAGAGTCTGGGGCGGCAACGCCTGTTTTAGCGATTGCGCCAACTGCTCCATGGTGGCTGCCAGTGGCGAGCGGCGCCGCCAGACCAGGCCGATGGTGCGTGATGCACCGGGCGCTGCCAATGGACGCAACGCCACCGGACTGGCATCTGTCGCGCTGCCGCCGCTGGCCAGCAGCGGCATCAGGGTGACGCCCAGCCCCATACCCACCATCTGGCGCAGGGTCTCCAGGCTGGTAGCACGGATCTCCTCGTTCTGCAGCCCGTCCAGGTGACAGGCTTCCAGTGCATGATCGCGCAGGCAATGGCCTTCTTCCAGCAGCAGCAAACCGGCATCGACCAGGGCACTGATGGGCACGCTGTCCATTTTGGCCAGGGGGTGGCTGGCGGGCACGGCGGCCAGGAAGGGTTCCTTGAACAGCGCCACGGTCTCCAGTGTCGGGTCGCTTACCGGCAAGGCCAGCAGGCCGGCATCCAGGCGGCCATCCGCCAGATGGGACAGCACCTGCGGGGTCATTTCTTCACGCAACAGCAGGCGCAGCCGGGGAAATTTTCCATGCAGCAGGGTCAGCACATGCGGCAGGTAGTAGGGGCCCAGCGTGGGGATCACCCCCAGCTGTACGGTGCGTTCCATCGGGTCTACAGTCTGGCGCGCCAGCTCGCGTATGCGGTTTGCCTCCTCCAGGATCAGCCGCGCGGATGCCACAATTTCGCGGCCGGCCGGGGTCAGGGTGACCTGTTTCAACGAGCGGTCAAACAGGGTTGCACCGAGATACTCCTCCAGCTTTTTTACCTGGGCGGAAAGGGTGGACTGGCTGATAAAGCAGGCTTCGGCAGCCTTGCCGAAGTGCATGGTGTCGGCCAGTGCAACGATGTAACGCAGTTCTTGCAGGGTCATATCGTGTTCAACCTTGAGAAACTTTAGCCACAGAGAACAGAGCGTGTGTTGTTGGGGCTTAAGACCCTTACAACCACGGCCTGCCCCTTGCGGGTACAGAGGTCAGAGGACATCAGTGGTCACAAAGTATTGCATTCGCCCCGGGAGATGGCAACCAGGCTTCGAATGACAGAGAACTCTCTGTGTTCTCTGTGGCAAGCATTTGAAGTTTCCTGACATTAATTTTGATCAGGCCTCGCGGCCGGTCACGTAACATTCGAATTTCAGCGCCAACGCGAGGCATTAACCCGTTGAAACGTGCTCTCAGTCCTTGCCAAACAAATCACGGCTATAAACCTTGTCAGCCACATCGCGGATGTCGTCAGTAATGCGGTTGGCAACGATGACGTCGGACTCTTTTTTGAATTGAGCCAGGTCATTCACTACTCTGGAGCGGAAAAACTCCGGCTCCTTGAGCGCGGGTTCATAAACAATGACCTCGATACCCTTGGCCTTGATGCGTTTCATGATGCCCTGGATACTGGAAGAACGGAAGTTGTCGGAGCCGCTCTTCATCACCAGGCGATGAATGCCGACCACCTTGGGGTTGCGCTTGACGATGCTTGCCGCAATGAAATCCTTGCGCGTGGTGTTGGACTCGACGATGGCATGGATCAGGTTTTGCGGCACGTCCTGGTAATTGGCCAGCAGTTGTTTGGTGTCCTTGGGCAGGCAATAGCCGCCATAACCAAACGAAGGGTTGTTGTAGTGATCGCCGATGCGCGGGTCGAGGCTTACTCCCTGGATGATCTGTTTGGTATCCAGCCCATGGGTGGCCGCATAAGTGTCGAGTTCGTTGAAATAGGCCACGCGCATCGCAAGGTAGGTATTGGCGAAGAGCTTGACTGCCTCGGCCTCGGTCGAGTCGGTAAACAGGGTGGGGATGTCCTGCTTGAGCGCGCCCTGCTTGAGCAGATTCGCGAAGATCTCGGCGCGCTTCGAGCGTTCGCCGACCACGATGCGCGAGGGGTGCAGGTTGTCATACAGCGCGCGGCCTTCGCGCAGGAACTCGGGCGAGAAAATCAG
>JBGPPE010000070.1:0-13096 GCA_041488395.1 Gallionellaceae bacterium | reverse complement strand
GTTTTTTATTGCTCCAAATTTGATTGTTAGCAATTAATCAGGCTGCAATTAACTGCCAACAATCAAATTAGAACTTGTAGCGCAGGGACACAGAGTAGGAGCTCTGCGAGTGCTTGGTAGTATTGTCGGAATTAGGAACAGGTGTACCACCATTCAGACCTGTGACCATAGCGGAAACGTCAACCTTTTTTGTTACTTCTGGTGTAATCACGACAGCAACATCCAGATCAAGCGCTTTGGAGAAGCTGTAGCCGCCGCCGAAGGTGTAAGATTCTTTAACAACAGCTGGGAACAACATATTGTTGAAGAAATTGACAGCAGCATTGCGATACTGACCTGGGAAAGTCGCTGCTGGCAGTTCGCCGATTGGATCATCTGCAGAGTTGTAGCCTGCGCCCAGCCAGAAACCATTGCCAGTGTATTTGGCACCAATTGCAACTACGTTCTGGTCTTTCCAGTTGAAGTCCTTGTAGCCTTTTGCGCCAGCCCAGTTGATCAGTTTGTAATCCACGGTCAGCGCAACACTGCTGGTTACATTGTAAGATACACCTGCCTTCATTTGAGCTGGCTGCGTCAGGGTGTCACCAAATGCGCTAGTGCCAGTCAGACCAAAGCCTGCACCTGCGCTTGAGATCTGGTTGCCATACTTCATTTCGATTTCAGAGAAGTAGGCTGCAGCAACTGTCAGGTCATTGGTTACATCATAGTAGCCGCCCAAGTTAAAACCATAGCCAGTGTACTGATCTTTGTTGTGATCAGGATTGTAATTGATGCTACCTGCACTAGTAGCGTCGTACGAAATGGCTAAGGAGCCCCACTGCAATACGGGTGAAATACCTATGCCGTAGTTTTGTGTGTTGTAGGCGATGGTCGGTACAACTTGCATCAGGCTGAGCGATGTGTATGACTTCAAGTAACTACCTGCGGTGGCATCGGTGTAGTCAACGCCCATACCAGCGATACCGGCCATGGCGATACCGTAAGTCAGGCTGTCGCTGATGCGGCTGGAGTAAGAGACGTCAGGAATGTAGTTGACGTTAGCCTTGCTGTCGGCCATGGTGCTGGTACCAGTGAAAGGGTGGGTAACGCCGTCGTTTTGAACTTTGGGCATAAATACCACTACACCACCAACGATTTCGGAGCCCTTAGACTTGCCCAACATGGCTGGGTTAGCCCAGGCGCTGTCTGCGCCCATGTAGTGAGCCACGCCTGTGCCGCCCAATGCGGTGCTTTCAGCGCCAACAGCCATCATGGTGTCGCCGTTAGTGGCGTAAGCCATTGGTGAAATAAAACCTGCTGCGATCAGCATTGAAACCAATACTTTTTGCTTATTCAATTTATTCTCTCCCTAGGTTTAATCGGTACTACCGTTTTTGCTACTTTTAATTTACAACGAACTTTTATTTTGGCTCGAGGTGCAACAAAATCTTTTGTTTCGTCGGCCCCGCCAAGGCGGGGTGACAAACAAACATGGCTAGCTTAGATAAACAGGCAAACGTCACATTCGCCGGCAAACTCCATAAAAGAGGCTGCGCCCACGAAGTCTACGCCGCCGATGAATTCGCTGTGATCATACTCAAACAGTTCTACAGTCATCTGGCAGGCTGCAAATTTAACGTCGGCTTCAATGCACATGTCGCGCAGTTCCTGCAGAGAGGCTACGCCTTTGCTCTTCAGTTTCTGCTTCATCATCATGGTTGCCATAGCTTCCATGCCTGGCAGAGCGGATACCAGCACTGGCATAGGCACAGGCATAGGCATCGCAGGGTTGGCCAGCGGGCTGATGCGGATGCCGGACAGGTCCTTGCGCAGCAGGTCAAGACCGTAGAAGGTGCAGAACACTTGCACTTCCCAGCCCAGAGCAGCAGCGGTAGATGCCAGGATGAGTGGCGGGTAAGCCATGTCCAGCGTGCCTTTGGTAGCAATGATGCCCATCTTTTTCATGGAGTTATCCTTGTAATGTTAAGACGACTTGGGTAGGTGTTAAAACCGGCTGTGTAAGCCGGCTGGAATTACTTCTTTTGCATGAAGAATACGTATTCGCCATTTACTTCTGATTGGGAAACCAGTGTGTTGCCAGTCTGGTTTGCAAATGCCTGCATGTCTTTTACAGAGCCGGCATCAGTTGAAATCACTTTGAGAACTTGACCGGTTGTCACGTCAGACAGAGATTTTTTTGTTTTCAGGATAGGCAGCGGGCAGTTCAGGCCGCGTGCATCGAGTTCTTTATCTACATTCATTCTGTGTCTCCATTAAATATCATGTTAAAAAAATCCCGGCCCAGCCGAGGCTGGGCAGAATGTGCGCTATTAAGAAGAATCACTTGATTTACGTCTATAACCCACACGAGTATCCGTGGTATAACCCATAAGGGTTATGCGAAAATTTGAACCTGTAAAATCAATTACTCACAGCTGGAACATGGTGCGTTGTGGCTGCATTTGGCCGCCAATTGACAAAAAATGGCGGCATTTTTGCTACAACAGCGGCGCATGCGGTATTAGCGTGTGCTGCCATCCGGCAGGGTCGTAGCGCACTCACGGAAGATGCGTGCCTTGCAGTTACGGCAGATAGCTGCATCCAGCTTGGGATAAATAGTCGATATCGCAATGGTTTTGGACCTGAACAGGTTTTCTGTGCCGATGTCGGCGACATAGCCGCCTTTGTGCAATACCTCTGAAACACCTTCCTTGACGCCCTTGAGGTAGATGCCGCCACCCATTTTCTTGCGGCGCTTGGCTTCCTGCACCAGCATTTCACCGCCTGCCAGGTCGACAAAGTTAATACCGTCAGCCACAACCAGTACATGTTTGTGCTGCGGATTTTCTTCATCGATGTTGTGCAGTGAGGTTTGGATATGGTTAACCGCACCAAAGAAGATGGAACCATCAATGCGCACCATTTTGAGTTGCGGGCACTCGTTCAGGCCATCGCGCTGAATGGTGAATTTGTGCTTTTCGCTCGCCGGGTCCGGCACGATGCTGCGCACAGACGGACGTGAGGTGCGGTACAGGTAAAGGATCAGCGACAGGATGATGCCGAAGAAGATGCCTTTTTCCAGGTCAATCAGGGTGCCAAAGAAGGTCACCGAGAAAATGGTGGCTTCAGCCCAGTTGGCCTTGAGTATGACTGCAACATGGTGGAAATCGATCAGGCCCCAGGCAACCAGGAACAGAATGCCCGCCATGGCTGCGGTGGGCAGATAGGCGGCCAGTGGCGCAACCAGCAGCAGGATCAGGATCAGGAAGATGGAGGCATAAACGGCTGCCAGCGGGGTGCGTGCACCGGAGGCGTAGTTTACGCCGCTGCGGTTAAACGAGCCACTGGATGCATAACCGGAGAAGAAGCTGCCGAAAAGGTTGGACAAGCCCTGGCCTATGAACTCCTGGTTACCGTCGATGCGCTGTTCGGATTTAATCGCGATGGCGCGTGAAATGGATACAGCTTCCGTCAGCGCCAGCATGGTGATCACCAAGGCCGGGAAGAAGGAGTGCTGCAGCGAGCTGAACGACAGGTCAGGGTGAGACAGCGGGGGGAAGCCCGAGGCCAGTGCGCCGACTGTCTTGATATGGGTAGCGTCAGCGCCGCCATAACTGGCATTAAGCAATGCTGCAACCACGCTGCCGATAATCATCGCGGCGATCATGTAGGGAAACTTGGGCACATATTTTTTGAACACAATACCGGAGAGCAAGGTGATCATGCCCACGCCGGTCACCATCAGGTTGATGTCGCCGATTTGCAGGAACAGCTGATGGATGGTTTCGTGAAACGGTGTGCCGCGCGCAATATTGATGCCGAAAAAATGCTTGATCTGGCTGGAGGCAATCAGAATCGCGGCACCAGCAGTAAAGCCGATCACCACGGTATGGGAGATAAAGTTAACCAGTGCGCCCATGCGCGCCAGGCCCAGTATCAGTTCAAAGATGCCCACCATGAATGTCAGCGTCAATACCAGGCTGATGAATTCAGGGCTGCCCGGGGCCGCATGCGGGCTGACCGAGGCAAACACTGCAATGGAGATCGCCGTGGTGGGGCCGGAAACCAGGTGCCAGCTTGAACCAAAGAGGGCGCCGATGACGGCGGGGATCATCGCAGCGTACAGGCCATATTCCGGCGGCATGCCGGCGATGGTGGCGAAGGCAACACCCTGTGGCAGCACTATCATGGCGCCTGTCAGGCCGGCCATCAGGTCGGAGCGGTTGCTATCCTTGTTGACCATCGGCCACCAGCGCAGGAAAGGAAGAAGTTTATAGAGCCAGAGATTGCAAGCGAGTATGTTTTTCACGTGTATTTCCAATTTTCAGATTGTTCCTTCTGCGCAACCGCAAAGAGCTGAAGGAACATATAACGAACAAGCCATTTGGTGCGGTACAACGTTTGGTGCAATTCAAATAAGGATAAGCCGGCCTGGAATGACGAATCCCCGCAAAAGCGGGGATTTTAACATCATTTAAACGCTGCCTTGACGTTCGGTTATGCAACGCCTTGGTAGTAAAGATTTTGCGGATGGTTGGCTTCGGCAAAGAAGAACCAGCGCTCCGCCAACAGCCCGATGTACTGCAGGATGAAGGCCGCGATCAACAAGCTGGGCGACTGCATGCCAACCGCCAGCAGCATAACCGGCAGCAGGAAGGTCAGCACCAGGAAGCTGGGCTTGATGGTGCGCAGGAAGCCAGCGCTCTTGCCGTGGAAAAACTCGCGCGTATTGAACGAGCCGCCCATGGCGCCCTGGGTCTTTTGCACAATGTGCGGGTGCTTGATGCCGATGGCAGTGCGCAGCGACGATTTGTGCTTGATGCGCTTGTTGCGGATCAAGGACGCGGTACGGCTGAGCAATGCCAGCAGTGTCAGAACGATCGCCCAGCCAGCGTAAAAGGCGGTCAGCTGCGGTGCAGTGAAAGCCGAGAATACGCTGGCCATCAGGAAGCCGGAGGCGCCACCGAGCAGAATGAAGTTGAAGATGGTTAAAGGTGTGTGCCACTCCTGCAGGAAGCGCAGACAGGCGTAAATCATGCCGGTGCTGATAAACAGCGCGAAGCACAGGAGTGTGCCGATCGCGCCCAGTATCAGTGTGGCTTCAACATGGTGGCTGCCGGGCAGTTCAACGATAGGCGCGTGAAATTCGATCCAGTGGGCTATGCCGTACAGAAACACGGTGCCCATGAATGCAGGGAGCACGATGACTTCACGCGACAGCCAGGAGGTGCGCCACTTTGCAGCGGAGCGCCAGGCCCGTTCCGGATGGCCGAGGTGGAAGAAGGATGCTGCCAGGCCGGCAGCCAGAAACGCCAGCGCGATGAAGCTGCCGAACGCATAAAACGAGCGGCTGTCCTGATCCGGCAGAAGGTCGAAGAAAGAGTAAACCTGGCCGGTGTACAGCGCCAGAAATAAGCCTTGACCCACGCCAATCAGGGTCGTAAGAAATATGACGGAGAATGCTGGATTCATAATTTATCCTGTTACCAACTTGTATCGTCGAGTGTAGGTTGATTTTTAGACGGCTTGGGCAGCTTGCCATCGATCTTGAGCGGATTGTCTGCGCGCACCAGCTGATCCTCGTGGATATGCATCGTGGTCTTGTGGCGCGGCAGATAATGGTTGGCCGGCGAGGTGCCCCATTCAGGCATCAGCGCATAGCCATTATTGTCGCGAATCGCGCGTGACACTTCCGACTCCGGATCGTGCACATCGCCGAACAGGCGCGCACTGGTCGGGCAGGCCATCACGCAGGATGGGCGGCGATCCGCTTCGGGCAATGTTTTGCTGTAGATGCGGTCCACGCACAGCGTGCACTTCTTCATCACTTTCTGCTTCTCGTCGATCTCGCGTGCGCCGTAAGGGCAGGCCCAGGAGCAGTACTTGCAGCCGATGCACTTGTCGTAATCGACCAGCACGATGCCGTCTTCCTTGCGCTTGTAGGAGGCGCCAGTCGGGCACACGGGCACACAGGGCGGCTCTTCGCAATGCAGACAGGATTTGGGGAAATGCACAGTCTCGGTATTCGGGAAAGTGCCAACCTCGAAGGTCTGTACGCGGTTAAAGAACGTCCCGGTCGGATTTGCATCGTAGGGGTTGAAATCGCTCATCGGTCCTGCCGGGCCGGATGTGTTCCATTCTTTGCAACTGGTCACGCACGCGCTGCAGCCAACGCATACGTTCAGGTCTATGACTAGGGCTAACTGTGTCATTTCTTCTTTCCTCCCGCAAAGTACGCCAGCCAGCTGCTCAGGTGCGGCTTGGTGCCGGGATAAGGTTTCATCGGTTCAAATTGTGGGAATGTCTGCTCTGGTTCACCGGGCTCGGCAGGGTAGATGCGCACGCGCACGTCAAACCATGCCGCCTGACCGGTAACCGGGTCGGAGTTGGAAACCGTGCCACCCGTTTTCACCGGCAGCTCTTCCGAGATCACGTGGTTGAGCAGGAAGCCCAGCTGCGACTCGTTTGCCTGCGGTGTCAGGTTCCATGCACCGGCAGATTTGCCGATTGCGTTCCATGTCCACACTGTTTCCGGCTCAACCGCCTCGGAGTAACGGCACATGCAACGTACCTTGCCCCACTGCGATTCAATCCACATCCAGCCACCGTCTTCAATGCCGGCCGCTTTCGCAGTGGCGGCATTGACGTACAGGTAGTTGTGCGCATGAATCTGGCGCAACCAGGCGTTCTGCGAGTCCCAGGAGTGATACATGGCCATGGGACGCTGCGTCACCGCGGACAGCGGATACTTGTGCAGGTCGGACATCTGAGTTTCCAGCGGCTCGAAGTAGAATGGCAGCGGATCGAAGAAAGTCTCGACGCGTTTTTTCAGATGCTCGGGCGGCTTGCGGGTCAGGCCCTTGCCTTGTGCGGCGAGGCGGAAAGATTGCAGCACGTCCGAGTAGATATGAATCTGGATCGGGTCGGAGTAACGCGTGATCAGGTTGCGCTGTGACCACTCCAGATAGCCCTTGTTCCAGTTACGCATGTATTGGTAGGAATGCGGCAGTTCGTAGTGGTGTACGCAGTTGTTGGCTTCGTACATTTCCAGCTGCTTCGGATTGGGTTCGCCCACCATCGATTTCTCGCCACCCTGGCCGCGCCAGCCGGACAGGAAGCCTACGCCGGAGCCCGGTGCAGTTTCGTAGTTGACCAGGAAGTCAGGATAGTCGCGGAATTTGCGTGAGCCGTCTTTCAGGGTAAAGGCTGGCAGCTTGAGACGCGAGCCCATCTCGATCAGTACTTCCTGGAACGGTTTGCACTCGCCCTTGGGCGGAAAAATCGGCACGCGAATCGCATCTACCGGGCCGTCGAATTCGGAAATCGGACGATCGAGCATGGACATGCAGTCGTGACGCTCGAGGTAAGTGGTGTCAGGCAGGATCAGGTCGGCATAAGAAGTCATTTCGGACTCGAATGCATCGCACACGATCAGGAATGGAATCTTGTATTCGCCATTTTCGTCCTTGTCGTTGAGCATCTTGCGAACTTCCACGGTGTTCATGGTGGAGTTCCACGCCATGTTCGCCATGAATATCAGCAGGGTGTCGATGCGGTAAGGATCGCCGCGCCATGCGTTGGTGATCGCATTGTGCATCAGGCCGTGCACGGAGAGCGGGTGCTCCCACGAGAAGGCCTTGTCGATACGTACCGGGCTGCCATCTTCGTTGACGAAGAGGTCATCCGGATCGGCCGGCCAGCCCAGCGGCAAGCCATCCAGCGGGGTGTTGGGCTTGACTGCCTGGGGCGAGTTTGGTGTCTTCGCGCAAGGGGGGATTGGGCGCGGGAACGGCGCCTTGTGACGGAAACCACCCGGGCGATCAATGGTGCCCAGGATCGACATCAGGATGCCCAGTGCGCGAATTGTGTGGAAGCCGTTGGAGTGTGCAGCGAGACCGCGCATGGCGTGGAACGCAACCGGGTTGCCGGTGACCGTCTCGTGCTCTTTGCCCCAGGAGTCAGTCCAGGCAATCGGCAAGACCACTTTCTGGTCGCGCGCAGTCACGCCCATTTCATAGGCGAGACGGTGGATGGTTGCGGCCGGAATGCCGGTAATCTTGGCTGCCCAGTCGGGGGTGTAATCTTTTACGCGCTCTTGCAACAGCTGGAACGCTGGTTTTACCGGTGTGCCGTCAGCCAGATTGAATTCGCCAAACAGGAAGGGATCGGCACCTTCCGCGTGAGTGATTACCGGATGGTTGGTAATGCGATCCCACCACAGCTTGTTCTGAGGGTCGAAGCAGCCTTCTTCCTTGGGCACTTCCGAGCGCACGAACATACCGAACTCATCGTGCTCTGCATCCAGGTTTACCAGTTCGCCGGCGTTGGTGTAGCGTGCCAGGAATTCACGGTCATACAGACCCATGGCAATAATTTCGTGGATGATGGCGAGCAGCAAGGCGCCGTCAGTACCCGGCTTGATTGGAACCCATTCGTCGGCAATCGCGGAGTAGCCGGTACGCACCGGGTTAACCGAGATGAAGCGGCCGCCGTCACGCTTGAATTTGGAGATGGCAATCTTGAGCGGGTTGGAGTGGTGATCTTCCGCTGTGCCGAGCATGATAAACAGCTTGGCGCGGTCCAGATCGGGACCGCCAAATTCCCAGAACGAGCCGCCAATGGTGTAGATCAGGCCGGCAGCCATATTTACCGAGCAGAAGCCACCGTGTGCGGCATAGTTAGGCGTACCAAACTGGCGCGCAAACATGCCGGTAAGCGCCTGCATCTGGTCGCGGCCGGTAAACAGCGCGAATTTCTTCGGGTCGGTCGCACGGATCTTGCCCAGGCGCTCTTCCATGATGGAGAAGGCGCGGTCCCAGCTGATGGTCTCGAAATCGCCATCGCCACGAGTGGCGCCTTGCTTGCGCAGCAGTGGCTGCGTCAAACGGGCTGGCGAGTATTGCTTCATGATGCCGGAGCTGCCCTTGGCACAGATAACGCCCTTGTTCAGCGGGTGCTCTGGGTTGCCGTCAATGTAGCGAACTTCGCCGTCGCGAAGATGTACGCGGATGCCGCAGCGGCATGCGCACATATAGCAAGTAGTGGTACGCATTTCCAGCTTTGCGTCCGCCTGGGGTACTCCTATAGGGTCGTGCAATGGGGTCGATGACATAGGCTGCTGATCGTTGAAGTTATGGGGATTTTTTTTGAAGCCAATTAGTCCGTTAAGTTCCTTGCTATTGCAGAGGCGCGCGGACAACAGAGTCCGCCAGTATGCGCAATGCTCATGTCATATCGCTATAACCGTGATGAGTGATGATGACATAACCCATATGGGGTATAAACAAACAACCATTCTGGGTGTGGTGTTTTGCACATATGGGGTATCGTAGAGCTGCATTTAATGCACTAGTATCAAAAGTGCACTGAAGCACTGTCGTTAACGAACTGTATTTAAGCGTTTAATTATACGTTGTTTAATGAAGGGGAGCAAGATGGCACTTGTAAGACCGCATGGTGGGGGAGACCTCAATCCGCTGTTGCTTGAGGGTTCTGCTCTTAAGGCTGAAGTCGAAAAATCGAAGAAGTTGCCTCAAATTAAGGTGAGTTCGCGTGAGAAGGGCGATATTATTATGCTCGGCATCGGCGGATTTACGCCGCTGGATGGCTTTATGACACACTCTGACTGGCAGGGGGTGTGCGATGGCATGAAGACGGCAAATGGCCTGTTCTGGCCGATACCAATTACCCTTTCTGTTGCTCAGTCCGTTGCGGATTCGATTAAAACCGGCCAGGAAGTGACGCTGATTGATGCGGAAAATGGTGAGCCACTGGCCACCATGATGATTACCGAGAAATACGTTATCGACAAGGCGCATGAGTGCGCCATGGTGTTTAAGACCACCGACCCGAAACATCCGGGCGTCAAAATGGTGATGGAGCAGGGGGATATCAACCTGGCGGGGCCCATCAAAGTGCTGTCGCAAGGCGGCTTCCCGGAAAAATACCCTGATTTGTTTAAAACGCCGGCCGAGACGCGTGAAATCTTCACCAAAATGGGCTGGTCCAAGATTGCCTGTTTCCAGACGCGTAACCCGATGCATCGCTCGCATGAGTATCTGGCAAAAATTGCCATTGAAGTGTGCGATGGCGTGATGATCCATTCCTTGCTGGGCAACCTCAAGCCTGGCGATATCCCCGCTGAAGTGCGCGCAAAAGCCATCGGTACACTGACCGAAAAATATTTCGTCAAAAAAACAGTGGTGCAGGCCGGTTACCCGCTCGACATGCGTTACGCTGGGCCGCGTGAGGCCTTGCTGCACGCCACGTTCCGCCAGAACTATGGTTGCTCACACCAGATCGTGGGTCGTGACCATGCGTGCGTGGGTAGTTACTATGGCCCGTTTGATGCTCATGCGATTTTTGATCATGTGCCCAAGGGGGCGCTGGAAACCGAGGCGCTGAAGATCGATATTTCCTTCTGGTGTTACAAGTGTGGCGGCATGGCTTCGGCCAAGACTTGTCCGCATGATGATGCAGATCGCTTGCAGGTATCCGGCACACAGTTACGCAATGCGCTTTCCAAGGGGGAGTCGGTGCCGGCAGAGTTCAGCCGCCCTGAAGTGCTGGCCATTCTGCAGGACTACTACGCCAAGCTGGATGCGAAATAGTGAATGTGATTTGGCGGGGATGAATACGTCCCGTTCGTTTTAAGTAAGGTAATGGTGGTAGGTTCGTAGGGTGAAGAATTTTTGTGGAAGTAACTTTTTCCATGCTCAACAGCCAACCGGTTTAAGGATAGTCATTCGTTTGCAATTTTTGAGGAGAAACTAATGTTCACGAGCAACCCCTTTGTCGATCTTTCGGCATCGATTCCAACCGTCTACATGCAGGGATATATCGTCGTGATGGTCCTGCTGGTCATGGGCGGGACGATACTTGACATGCTACACAAGAAGAGCGCCAAGTACTTTTTCGAGAATGCGAAAAAGGCACAGAAAAGCGCAAAACGCGAAGTGAGCGGCGGCGAGAAGGTGGCGATGGCCGCCGGCGTGCTGGTCAAGGAAGTGCTGACCTCCGGCGAATTCGACAACCCCCGCCGCAGGATCTCCCATCTGTTGACCATGTGGGGCACCATCATCTTCATCGTGACGACCGCGATCATGATTTTCTCGCCGGCAGCGTCCACATCAACCTTGCTGCCACAGCTATGGCACATCGGTGCGTTGATGCTGGCTGTCGGCGGATACTGGTTCTGGTTCTTTATCCGCGCTGACGTGGCTGCGGAAGGCCTTTCACCCTTCCGGCTCGAGCGTGCGGACCTGTTCATCCTCTCGCTGCTGGCCACCTCGACCTTCGCATTGATCTGGTCGTACACCGGCGGCGGCGTGACCGTGTACTTCGCCTTGTTCGTCCTGTCCAGCACCGTGCTGTTCGGTAGCGTGTACTGGTCCAAGTTCGCCCACATGTTCTTCAAGCCCGCTGCGGCCTTCCAGAAGCGCGTCATCATGGCCGACGGTGGCCGCGAGAATTTGCCGCCCGACTATGACCTGACGGATCCCGCAGTGCACGCCAAGTTCCCGGATGTGCCCCAGTATATGGGCAAGAACCCGCCGAACATGGGTCTGTGCATCAAGGCTGAAAGAGCCGACCACTACTAAATGCTGTCTTGACTAATTTTCGATAAGAAATAGAGGAGTAATTTATGCCAACCTTTGTATATATGACGCGTTGTGATGGTTGCGGAGAGTGCGTTGACATCTGTCCGTCCGACATCATGCACATCGACAAGAAGCTGCGTCGCGCTTACAACATCGAACCCAGTATGTGCTGGGAATGCTATTCCTGTGTAAAAGCATGTCCACACCAGGCGATTGATGTACGCGGTTATGCCGACTTTGCACCACTTGGACACAGTGTTCGAGTGATCCGTGATGAAGAGAAAGGCACGATTGCGTGGCGCATCAAGTTCCGCAACGGCAAGAAAGATATGGAGCTGCTGGCACCTATCACGACCAAGCCCTGGGGCTCGGCGACACCGGACCTCGCAAAGGTACCTGCCCCCAGCAAGGAGATGCGTGACAGCCAACTGCTGTTCAATGAGCCTAAATACATTCGTATGGATGACGGCGGATTGCACACACTGCAATCCAATGGCTTGGAAATCAAAGAAGGGGTGCAATACTAATGAGCTACCAGACAATTATTGAAGACAATATCGACATCCTGGTTGTCGGTGCGGGCTTGGGCGGTACAGGTGCGGCATTCGAGGCAAGATATTGGGGGCAGAACAAGAAGATCGTCATCGCCGAAAAGGCAAACATCATGCGTTCCGGCGCGGTAGCCCAGGGCCTGTATGCGATCAACTGCTACATGGGAACTCGCTTTGGCGAGAACAATCCAGAAGATCATGTGCGCTATGCACGTATCGACCTGATGGGTATGGTGCGTGAAGACTTGCTGTTTGATATGGCTCGCCATGTAGACTCTGCTGTGCATAACTTTGAAGAGTGGGGTCTCCCCATCATGCGCAACGAGAAGAAGGGTTCGTTCCTGCGTGAAGGGCGTTGGCAGATCATGATTCATGGTGAATCCTACAAGCCTATCGTTGCTGAAGCCGCCAAGAAATCAGCGGACAAGGTTTTCAACCGCATCTGTGTGACTCACCTCTTGATGGATGAATCCAAAGAAAACCGTGTTGCCGGTGCCGTGGGTTTTAATGTCCGCACAGGTAACTACCACGTATTCAAGTCCAAGACGGTTATCTGTGGTGCCGGTGGCGCTTCCAACATCTTCAAGCCGCGTTCAGTCGGTGAAGGTGCGGGCCGTGTCTGGTACGCACCGTGGTCTTCGGGTTCCGCATATGGTCTGATGATCGAAGCAGGCGCGAAGATGACGCAAATGGAAAACCGTATCGTGCTGGCTCGCTTCAAGGACGGTTACGGCCCTGTTGGCGCCTACTTCCTGCACCTCAAGACCTATACCCAGAATGGCTACGGTGAAGAGTACGAGTCGAAGTGGTTCCCGGCACTGCAGCAAATGGTGGGCAAGGAATATCTGGATCCGGAAGTTTCTCACCGGACTCACCGCCCCATCCCTACCTGCCTGCGTAACCACGCGATCATCAATGAGGTGAATGCCGGTCGCGGCCCGATCCACATGGTCACCATGGAAGCCT
>JBGPPE010000069.1:0-13233 GCA_041488395.1 Gallionellaceae bacterium | reverse complement strand
TGGGAACACCTGGCCCTGATCAGCCGCGCCCAGCTGTCGGAAAACATCAATGCCTACAACCCGGCGGCAACCCAGTATGTGGAGCGCCTGCAGTCCAGCGGGCTGAGCCAGGAGCAGGCTTATGCCGTGCTGGATCGCACACTGTTTTCGCAGAGCTACATGATCGCGACCAATGATTTTTTCCTGTACAGCGCCGTGCTGTTTTTCCTGCTGATCGGTGCCGTCTGGCTAACCAGGCCACGCAAGGCGGTCACCTCGCCGGGCGGCCATTGATCCCGGCTGCCTAGCTTTCCTCCGGCGGCTTGAGGCCGCGAAATGCGTAGTACAGCAGCACGTCGTAGCTGATTTTCATCGCTGCCCCGATCAGCAGCGGCGTACCCAGTGACAGGTATTGCATCAGGAAACCGGCGAAGGAAGGAGCCACCGCCCAGCCACCGAGCCTGACCAGATGCGTCGCGCCCGAGGCGAAGGTGCGCTCCTCCGGCCGCACCACCGCCATCACGTAAGACTGGCGCGTCGGCACATCCATTTCCACCAGCCCTTCGCGCAGCAAAAACAATATCGCCGCCACCCAGAAGTTAGGCGCAAAGGCCACCGTCACCAGCAGCAGGCTGGAAGGGATATGGGTGAACACCATGGTGTTCACCAGGCCGATACGCTGCGCCAGCCAGGCCGCGCCCAGATGCGACACCGCATTCATGCCGCGTGCGCAGAGGAACAGCACGGCGATCACCGACTCGGACACTTCAAAGCGCTGGTAAAAGAAATACGACAGCAAGGCCGTGCCGACAAAGCCGCCGGCCACGCTGTCGATGGCAAACAGCGCCGAGATGCGCCACAGCACCTTGCGGCTATGCGGCGACAGCTTCAGCCTGGGCAGCTTTACTGCGGCTTCAGCCTTGGGCGACAGGCGCAGATACAGCATTGCCGGAATAAACAGCAACAGGGCGTAAACCAGCACCGCCGCCTGGAATGAGGCCAGCTCACCCATCCCGCCAAACTGGCGCAGGGCCGCAGGAATGATGGCAAGCAGCCCGCCCAGTGCATGGCCGATATCCTGCAGCACGTTGTACCAGGCAAAGGTGCGCGTGCGTTCGGCGTCACTCACCGTGGCCGGAATGATCGCCTGCTCCAGCACCAGCGAGGCGCCGCGATCACGCCCCATGCCGTTGAGCATGCCGACAAAGGCGGCGATGCCGACCGCCATCGGGCTGGAATAGATAGCGGCGGCGACACCGCCGAGCGAGCTCAGCAGTGCCAGCCAGAACAGCAGGCGGCGCCGGCCCAGGCGGTCGCCGGCCAGTGTGACCAGCAAGGCCGCCAGCGTGGCCCCGGCCAGCCCGGAAGAAATTACCACGCCGATCTGCGCCGCGCTGAAGGACATGCGCGCCAGATAAATGCCGAGCAGCACACCCATCATGCCGGTGGCCAGTGCGCGCAGGAAGGCGCTGGTGTAAAGGATGCGCCTGTCGCTCATCATGATTCCCAACGCGCTATCGCTCACGCCACATACAGCAATACCGCGCAGAAATGCAGGGCGCTGCCCGCCAGCACAAACAGATGCCAGATGCCGTGCCAGTATTTGAATTTCTCATCGTTGAGATAAAAAATAATGCCGATGGTGTAAGCCAGCCCGCCGGCCGCGACCCAGGCGAAACCGGACCAGGACAGCACCTTTATCAGCGGCATGATGGCGACAATGGCGACCCAGCCCATCACGACATAAATCAGCAGCGACCACTTGCGGGATTTTCTTGCCAGCCAGGTTTCCTGCACGATGCCCAGCAGCGCCAGCCCCCACACCACGCCGAACAGCGACCAGCCCCACGGCCCGCGCAGGCTGACCAGCGAGAAAGGCGTGTAGGTTCCCGCAATCAGCAGGTAGATAGTGTTGTGGTCCAGCTTCTGCAGCAAGGCCTTGCGCCTGCCATACGCGGCGTTGTGATACAGCGCGGAGATGGTGTACAGCAGCACCAGTGTTGCCACATAGATCGAGAAACTCACAATCTTCCACACATCTCCGCTCAGCGCCCCCAGCACAATCAGCACCACACCGCCGGCCAGCGCCAGCACTGCGCCGGCCAGGTGGGTGAGGGTGTTGAATTTTTCGCCGTGTTCCATTCGCTTTTACTGCCTGGGTGCATGCAATTAACAGGTGGAAAAAGTGTCGCACAATACAGCAACTGATGCTGTGCAATCTTGAGGAACCCTACAGGATAAAGGGGTTTCAGGCGCTGGACTGACTCGGTGAAGTAGCCGAAAATGCTGAACCAGTTCGAGCGCACACTGCTGCGCCATTTTATTCCTGAGGATTTTATGTCTGTTACTCCCCCTGATGCCCTGCTCTTTATCACCCCCGGCTGCCCGCATTGCCCGCTGGTCATGCAGGGCCTGAGCGAGCTGGTCAAGCAGGCGCTGATCGGCAAGCTGACCATCGTCAATATCGCCGCACATCCCGAGCAGGCTGCCGAATATGGCGTGCGTGCCGCGCCCTGGCTGCGCCTGGGACCCTTCACACTGACCGGCGCGCATAGCCCAGCCGAGCTGCGCCAGTGGGCCGAGTGGGCCAGTGGCGAGGAAGGCGCGGTGCACTATGTGGAGCATCTGTTAAAGGAAGGCGGCTACAAACAGGCCAGCAAATTTATCGCCGAAAATACCAACCGCCTGAACTCACTGCTCGCCATCGTGGCCAACCCGGCCGCCAATATCGAAGTGCGTCTCGGTGTCAGCGCGCTGCTGGAAGCCTACACCAACGCACCTGAACTGCAGAATTTGCTGCCGCAACTGGCTGCGCTCTCGCAGCATGCCGACCACCGCGTGCGCGCCGATGCCTGCCATCTGCTCGGCCTCACCGGCAGCGCAGCGGCACGCCCCTATGTAGCAGCCTGCCTCAATGACGCCGAAGAAGAAGTGCGCGAGATTGCGCAGGAAGCGCTGGAAGAACTGGAAAGCGCGCAGCAAATCCAGTAAACAGTGCAATTAACGCCTGCGCGCAAATTTACGCATGCCGAAAAACAGACACCACAGGCTGATCACCGCAGGCAGTGCCACGGATAGCCAACTTCCCTCCAGTTCGTACATCCACCTCAGCAGCACATGTCCCTCGCCCCGGGCAAAATCAGCGCGGCCGAAATAGGAAAACCAGGTCACCGCCAGAAACAGGATGCCGATAGCAATGTCCACGTACCAGGGGTCGCGTGACTCGGCTGGGTCTTCCCTGAGATTCCACCACAAACGTTTCAGCAGCGATGGTGTGGCATCATTCGGATAGAGTATCTGTTCCGCTTGCGGATCGTACATAGCCAGCCCGTGCTTGCGCGCCAGCTTGCGCACCAGGCCGCCAACATAATCGGCCCTGGGCCATACACTGCACATAATGAGATGGCCATCCGAGCGATCGATGGCCACGCTCCATGGGCACAGTTCATGGTGATCGAGCTGGTCCTGCGGGACATCGTCGATCTCCGGATGCAATGCGGTAATTTCTTCATAGAAGGCTGCGATGGCGGGAGAGGGGAAAACCCCAGAGGTGTCGCCTGCGCATAAGGCATGGTAGAGCCGCCCCGCCTGTGCATTGGACATGCGCGCCTGGGTGTGCCATACCGCGTAATCACAGCTCATGCTTTTCCTTCCTGGTTTGCGTCAAATCAGCCCGCTAGCCGCGTTTGGCACTGCGCCGTTCAAACAGAGTAGCGATGCGATGATGTATTTCCTTATCGATGGGCCAGTGCAACGCCGGGTTGGCCAGCCAGAACACCGCCTCATCCACCACGCCTTCTTCGCCGAACTCAAAAGCCACATCCAGGCGGTCGAGCAGGCATCTGGCCCAGGTCTCCACTTCTAGCGCACTCAGCCTGCCATGATCAAACTGTTTGAGCGTAGCCAGCACATCCAGCTTGCTCACCTCGGCCAGGTGCTGCTCGCATTCGTGGCCGTGACAGGCGAGCTCCTGCACAATATCTGTTGCTGTCTTGGGATTTCGAATCAGCTCTAACACCAGAAAAGTACGATCACGCATGATGTCCCCCGAACTCGAGTTGGCAACATTAACGGCATAATATTTTCACACTGGCCCCTGCCTGGTTCTGCGCAATCCTGGTTCTGCCGAAGATCAGCGGAACTGCAGCGGCAACAGCTTCATCTTTTTGATGCTCTTGCGAAAACGATTATAAGGCTGGCTGCCCAGATGCACGATAAACATATGCTCCGGGAATGGCTGCTGAGCCAGGCGTTTGATCACCTCGGGGCCTTTGTTCCCCAGGGTGAAACGCCTGGTTTCAAAGGCCAGCACGTAGTCATGCACATTGCTGTCCGCTTTCAGTATGCGGCGCATCAGGTAAACGCTGCGGATGTATTTGCCATGTTCCTGCAGTATCTTGCGGATGGCTTCCACAGACTCTTCCGCAAGCTCGGCCGGTGCGAGCTTGGCATCCGCTGGCAGGGTGCTGAGCTCTGCCCGGATTTTATCCAGGTAGTCCGAGCGCTCCTGCCAGCGCTTTGCGTATTGCGCGGCCTTCTCCGGCTCGCGCTCTTTATAGAAGCGCCACGCCGCATCACAGCCTGCCAGAATCGCGTCTTCATCAAACTGCATGACCTTTTCCAGGTCGGCTATGCCTCCCTCATCGCCCCGCTCCAGCAGCAAGTTGCCGCGACGGAATAGCGCCGAGGCGTGTTCAGGCGCCTGCTCCAGCAGTGCATTCAGCATGGGCAGCAAATCTTTTTCCGGTTTTAGCTCGGCCGTAATGGAAATGCATTCCCATTGTTCGTCCGTGTCCAGTGCTGCTTGCGACTCCAGCGCCAGCAAGCGCTGCTGGCGCTCTTGCAGGTAAGTATGGCGTGAACGCCAGTCTTCGCCAATATTGCTCTTCCATTGCTGGTCAAACTCATGCTTGATCGTTTCAAGATGAACTCCCAGCCAGGCATCGGCAGCAGTGGTACGCGGCAACTCCAGACTGCGAGCGGCGCCCGCGTCGATCTCCACGCCGATTGCCGCCAGGCGGTCGCTCAGCGCGGGATGGGTGTCCAGGTGGTCGGTCTTGCGCCGACTGGCCGCTTCCAGGAAACGCGTGCGCATGTCGGCATCCAGTATCGTGCGCAGGGACTGCGCCCAGAATGTGCTGCGGCTGGCAAAAGGCTCCGGCTCCCGTGCCACGCGCCGATTGATGGAAGGCCAGAATTCCTCATCCTCGAAATGCGCCGCAATATTGACCCGCATCAGGGCATTGGCTGCATTCTGCTGGCCGGCCAGCTCTACGGCAGATTTGTCGGCGCTATATTCATTCTGGCGCGCCAGCACAAAGGTGTAGGCATTGAAATACGGCGCATACCATTTGAACATGCGCGCGATCAGGCGCGAGCCCCAGTCGTTCCATTGCTCGGAAAGATTCTGCAAGCGTCCCCACGCCATGCGGAAGCGGTAGATAAAGCTACCCAGGCGACCGTGATGCCCGGAAAGATGGCCGTATTCGTGCGCTAACACGGCGAAAGTTTCGTCTTCGCTCAGCGCCTGCAACAGCGGCAGCCCGAGAATCAGATAGTTTTCTTCCCAGCCGAACAGGCCAAAGCGCGGATGCTGCACGATGCTGGCGTTGAGCTCATCGGTCAGCAGCACCTTGTACACGCGCGGCCCCTTCATGCGCGCACGCATGTCGTCGATGCGCGCAAACAGGGCGGGCGCTTCTTCGCGCTGCAACTCCCTGCCCTGCGGGCGCGGAAAACGGCTGAACAGCAAAGTGACCGAACTCCTCACCATGCTCCAGGCCGGGATCGCCAGCAGGATAACCAGCTTGCCCAGTTTGGCGATCACTACCAGCGCCTTGCCACCGGTGACCACCACCAGCACCGCCAGTCCGATCAACAGTGCAAAAGACAGCAGTGAGAGACCGATCGCCAGACCCAGCACCACAAAGCCGAGCAAGGCTATGCCGATCACGGCAAACAGGTAACTGGCCGGACTTGCCTGGGCAGATTTTTCCAGGCGGGAAATCAGCTGCTCGAATTTCTGGTCTTGCATATAAGTCCCCTCTTAGCCTGTCATTCCCGCGAAGGCGGGAATCCAGCACTTCAAATAATTCCTGCATAGCGGGACAACATCAACTTTTTGTCCGCCTCGCGGGATTTTTTCCTCACTGGATTCCCGTCTTCGCGGGAATGACGCAGCTGTTTCCCAACAGTAATCCGAATTTATTCCTTCGGCCAGTAAGCAGTGGCTATCCCCTCGCCCAGATCGGCCTCGATCAGGCGGCGGCGCACCTCCAGCAGGCGCGCAATCAGCGCCGGTTCGCGCTGGCCGTAGGCCTCGGCATCCGGGGTGCGGTTCACCACCACGCCGAGCAGTTCGGTGATGGCATTGCCGATCGAGTTCTGGCTGATGGTAACGATCAGCTTGCCGGCATCGTTGCGGTAGATCAGCTGCTTGAAGGCGGGCTGCCAGCGGATGGCGTTGGCGTATTTCGCATCCACAATGCAGTGGTCACGCACCTTCTTCGCCGTCTTCAGGAAATCGTTATTGAACAGCAGCACGCTTTCCACCTGCTCGGGGAAATAGGCATCCGCCGGCATCGGTGCGTTGCGCGTGGAAACCTGGGTAAAGAAGGTGCGATAGAAGTCGATAAAACCTTTCAGCACCTCGTCGTACTCCTTCCAGAACTGCACGTCTTTCAGCGCCGCCGCACCGCCCTGGATCTCCCAGCTGGGCAGGCCCTGCGGGTAGCCAGTGAGCTCGATGCGGGCGTCATGCTCGCTCGCCGGTTTGAGGATTTTCAGGTTAAGCGCGCGCTCGAAAAACTCGCGGTAGACATCGCGCATATAGGCCTGGAACAGGCTGTGCTGGCCGCCGTCGGTAAGGTTGGGGTTGTTGGCATCGGCCACTTTGGCGTTACGCAGCTCGGCCTTGGGGAACACGATGAAGTGGTTGTGCAGCATGCGGATGCTCGGCACACCGGGCGAAGTCAGCGGCCAGGTGGCATCCAGGCTTGCTTCGCCCGCCAGGATCAGTGCCTCGTCCGGGTCGGGATACTGCTCCAGCATGTAGTCGATGATGATCTGGTTCATCCGGTTCCACACATGCTTGACGTTGTCCGCCACCTGCGTGCGCCGCACCGGGCGGCCGAGCGGGTTGAGAATGACCTGCGAGGTGTTGTAGATGATGGAGCAATCAAACTCGGTGCTGTGCCCGAGCGCCTTGCGGTAGAGCAACAGGTTTTCCGAGTTCAGCAGCAAACCGTTGTTATTGACCAGATCGTTGAGGTTTTCCGTGCTGTTGAAAAACTCGTTGTGCTTCATTCCCTCCGGTACCTCCAGGGGAATGGAGCGGAAAGGCGTTACAATTTCGCGTGGACCAGATTGCATCGTGCTATTCCTCGTGGGTTTAAAACCTGAAGCGGAAAATCAGCGCAGTAATCACGTGTTTCATGTGCATAATATCAGCAAGATTACAGAAATGGGCAGTATGAGTTTTATGAGTCTGGTCTACGACATGCCGCTGTACCGGCCACCGGCCGAAGGCAACAACCTGATCATTCAGGCCACGCTGGGCTGCAGCTTCAACCAGTGCAGCTTCTGCGCCATGTATCGCAGCAAGCAATACCGTGAACGCCCCCTCGACGCCGTGCTTGCCGATATTCACCAGGCCGCCGCAGCGTGGCCGGATGCGCACCGCGTATTTCTCGCCGATGGCGATGCACTGGCGCTGCCCACCGCGCACCTGCTCTCCATCCTGCGCGAGCTGGCCCGGGTGCTGCCTAAACTGGCGCGCGTTTCCTGCTATGCCACCCCCGCCAACATCCAGCGCAAGAGCGAGGAAGAACTGACCCTGCTGCAACAGCACAAGCTCAACCTGCTTTACGTCGGTGTGGAATCGGGTGCGGATCTGCTGCTGAAGAAAATCACCAAGGGTGCGACGCAGCGCCGCATGGCAGAAGTGCTGCACAAAGCACATGCCAGCGGCATGAAGGTGTCGGCCACCGTCATCCTCGGCCTGGGCGGGCGCACGCACAGCGATGAGCACATAGATGGCACCATCGCGCTCCTGAACAGTGCACCAGTCACCTACCTGTCCACCCTGCAGCTATATCTGGATGGCAGCATCGCAGAGGAGTTTTACCGGAAATTTGGCGAACCCTACACGGCACTGGACGACCTCGCCATCCTCAGGGAACAGGAAAGACTGATCAGCGGCCTCAAGCCGCCGCAGCCCGTGGTGTTCCGCTCCAACCACGCTTCCAATGCACTGGCGCTGGCAGGCAGCCTGCCCAAAGACCGGGACAAGCTGCTGCAGCAATTGCATGAAGCAATGGATGGCGCTCGGCCATTGCGGCCGCTGTTTATGCGCGGGCTTTAGTGCGCGGTTAAACGTCAGCGCATTTCACGTCGATCTTGTCACTCGATACCAGTATCCCAACCAGCAGCGCCACCCCGATGGAAATACCTGCCAGCGCCACAAACAGGCTGAAGAAATCAAAATCAAACATAGCTCCCTCCCTGAACAATCCTGATTAAGAGTTGAGCAAACATCGTGCCAGTTAATTGCTGCAGGATTATTACAAGGAAAGGGGCCGCCATGTACCCGCTTTGTCATTGACTCTTGATTGTTCGCTTCCTGAAAGGACGACCGCTATACATCCCTGAAGCAGACTCTCAAAATTAAATATTCGACTATGATTGACCGTCTCTTCCTAACCCATATGAGACGGTCGCACCGCTTGCCATGCATGGCTGTTATTCGGCCTAAGCAGACCTTAGCGATTTTCTGAAAAGGTTGTCGGCGTGGCCTGCTGGGATGCCCGCTTCCAAATATTTGGAAAAATCACTTTTATTAGTCCGTGTGAATCCGTGAGGCCATGCAAAAGTGAAAATTTAGATGAGTCGTATCACGCCGCTCTCAATGGTAATCTTGCCGCTCCGACTAAGCCTCGCCAACTCGGATTCAAGACCCTTGCGCACGCTGCGGCCAAGTCGTTGGAACCCTTTGGCCTTGGCGAACTGGCGCAAGAAATCATCCAGTGGTGCTATGCCACCCAAGCTACTAAGAAGTGACTCTACTTGCCCGTGATCGAAGACGGCGGGATTGGCAGCAAAACCACCCAACTCCCTTTGGTCGCCACCACCGGCTATTGAGTCTAGCTCATCGGATATTAGGGCTTCATGTTCCTGAACTTCTTCAATGTTAAACCCTTGGTCTATCATGTCGTCCAGCTCATGAATGAGCGTCATGTCGGACACAGGCTGTTCATCCGTATTTGCCTCTGGCGGTATCTCAAGCTCTGCCAGACGTGCAAACACCGGCCTCATAGATAGTTCTTTGTCACGGTAGAAGGTGCTTCCTCGGATGCGAACGAACTGCCAGCCCAGCCTCTCAAGGATGGCTTGGCGATCCATGTCCTCGGCTAGTTTTTCCATCGGGTGATAACGGTCTCCATCGCATTCCACAGCTAGACGTTTACCACCACCTTCAATAACCATGTCAATCCTGAAGTAACCGACCTGCCATTGTGTCTTGACCTTAAATCCAGCGTCCGTCAGGCGCTTTAGCACTTCTCGCTCAAATGGTGATTCTGTTTTGCCCACTTCCTGATTGAAGGCACGAAGCGAGGCCAGTGGATCTTTGACGTGCTGGAGTAGCTTGAATCTGAGATCAGTGGCCTTGAGGTGTAGCGCAGGGTCGAAGGAGTGTACAACCCAGAGCTGATCACGGGCCCGACTCACTGCCACGTTATATCGTTTTTTGATGAGCTCGAATGCGCCTTCGCCCACGGCCCGCAACGTTCCTTCGTCGGACGAACTATCAACCATCGAGAGGAATATGATGTCGCGCTCGTCGCCTTGAAACTCGCCAGAGATACCAGCCTGAATGCGGCGTTTTTCGATTTCTATGCCTTCAACTTCTTTATGTAGCATGGACTGGATGAGCACCGCTTGGTTGTCGCCCAGCATGGAGATAACCCCTATGGATTTGCCTGCGTACAGAGGGTGCCGAATCATCGCCTTGATAGTAGCAATGATCCGTTCCGCTTCGACCTTGTTGGTATCGCCTTCCCTTATACCGTCCACGTGGCAGGCCACACATGCGGGCTTGATGTTAGTCGAGTTGGATTCCCGCAAAGGAAGAATCTTCCCTTCATAGGAAAGCTGATTGCTAAAAGCGATAATCTCTGGGACGCAACGGAAATGCTCTACCAGTCGCACCGCGTCTCCGAACGATTGTCGTCCGATGTCATAGATTGATGACATGTTGTCGTACAAAAACGAGTTGGGGATGTCCTGAAGCATCGATTTTATGAGATTTTGCAGAATGACCTGCCCCTTACCTACGCCCAACGGAGTCACCTGCTCGTGATCACCGACGATGACCACTTGTTTGCCCATGTAAAGAGGAATCAGCGCATTGAGGTCGGCCTGACTCGCCTCGTCGATGATGACCACATCGAACCGTGTTGTGCGAGGGTCGAAACTTTCCGCCATGATCGAAATCGGCATAATCCAGACTGGCACAGCATCCGCACACTTCTTCATCAGCTTACGTGCTTCTGACTGAAGGGTTTGGCGCCTATCAACTTGTCTGGTCGAGAGGAGTCGCTTCGTCGCGTCTAGCCAACCCACCAATGCCTGCCGAATCGTGTGATTACCCTGAAGACGCTCAAGCTGCTTTCCCCAAGCCTTTGCATCGATAAGCCACTGGGTTATCTGGCGTAGCGTGTCTCTGGTTTTCTCGATTTCTCGTTGGAGTTCCTGTGCATCGAGCTTGTCTCGTTCGGCGAGTGTGTCGTGTAATTGACGCCAGACCCAAGCCGAAACAAAATCTCCGGGCGCTTGCCCCTGGTGATGCGGTGGTACACGGTGAATGATGTGCTCTGCCCAACCTGGAGCAACTAATAGTAGCTTCTTGGCTAACGCATCACGTTCCACAACCAGAGGTTTGACGGTATGAAGCCGCCTAGCGTATTCCAGCGCAGCCGAATAGCCTTGTGCATTGCGGGAGCGGACTGCCGCGATGATTCGGCCAACGCAGCCCCTGTCTGGAGAAGTTGGATCGACTTGAGTTGATAGGTTGGCGAGCCGATCAAACCCAGCTTCGCATTCCTTGAGTTTCCGCCGACCTGCTTCGGCGGCCAACAGGGGCGGAACCACGGATGATGCTAGGCGCTCGATCAGCATATATTCCGACACCTGATTGGCTTCACGAGGAAGAGATGCAAGCAGGTCATCAAGTTTCAGTCCTTCGGCCTTGAGCTTGGCTCCGAGGGGCGTCCAAACGGTAGAGTGCCAAGCGAGGCAACGGCGAATCTCAGGGATCAAAGCACGACAAGCGAGTTCTGGTGCTGTTCCCATCGTCTTGAATAGGGAGCTGATATGCTGACCAATCAGTGTATTCCAAAGGTCTTCGAGCTCAAGTCGTATGGACTCCAACTCGGCAAGGTGCCCAATCGCCTCAAAATGAGTGCGGTGATTAGGTTGGCCTGCCGTAACTGAAACCGTATTGATGAACTGTCGCCACTCGGATCGAGTGGCAAGCTGTAGGAATCCGAGTTTTCCGCCAGCGTCGATGTGCTTGCAAATCTCGGCCGTGATTTGCCGTTGCTTGTGGATCGGCAGGGTCTCTGAGAGCCTCGGACGATGATAGAGTACCAGCGCATGTTTTGAGTTAGCTTCTGCCGCTTTCTCAATGTTGGTGATCAGCCGCTCCCAGACTTCCATTTCAGTGCCGCCATGTATGCCAGCGACAATAGCGTAGGGGCGCCATGACTGACGCCGCATATCGTCCGAGAACTCAGCCTCAAGTGTGTTGGCGAGCGTTTCAATGGAATCGCTGCCCTTGCCGCCAGATTGCCATTTGTCTGAACCTACCGTTAAATCACAGGTCAGCAGATGTTGATACTCCGAAACCATGACCTGAAACTGTCGCTCGGAAGGTAGCTCTGCCATTTCTGGCAAGGGGTGCCGAGCATCCTGTTCTTCTTCTGCCGAATACGATGTGCCAAGGGCATAGAACCGCACCAGCTCTTGCTCGGTGAGACTGGGGTTGGCCCCTAGTTTGACTGGAGAGGGAATCCATCCGTGCGCATCACGATGGTTCGCGACGAAACGAGCCGCATCGGATGGCGAGAAATGTCGGTCGCCAGCAACGATCTCACGATATTCGTTCTCAAGCGCCTCTCGGAGCTTATGGTTTAGTTCTTTGGTTTGACGAAGCAGTTTCTTCCGCTCATCTTCAAGCTGCGTCGCCTTATGCAGTAAGGTGTCGCTGGTATCGCTCGTCAGCCGCTCGGTAATGGAACCGATTGATGACTCCAGTTGCCGCCTCGCATCGTTGTCGCTACCCAGTACCGATACGCACAATGGCTGGAGCACTTCTGGCACTTTATCACGCAACACCCTCAGCGCTTTTGCGGACTGGGCAGTAACGAGGATCGATTTACCTTGTGCCAACAGGTGTCCGATCAGATTGCCGATGGTATGGGTTTTGCCCGTCCCTGGTGGGCCTTGAACTATCACTGAGCCACTGTGATTCAAACGCCGAATGATCTGAAGTTGCGCATCATTGGCTTCCTTGGCGAGGAGGATGTCGTCATCGTTAAAAGCAACAGGCGGGATTGCCACCGCCTGTTCAGTGCCGCTTCCAGTGCCACCTAACCCTTCGCTCAGCCCAGAACCTTCCCATGAATCCATTGTGCCCGTTATTTGTGCGAGCGATGACGGGAACACACTTTGGTGGTCAATGTCGTCGATGATCGCATCGACTGCATTCGCAATGCCCGCAATCCGCTTCCGTAGCAGGAGAACTGGATCACGCCATAAGCGAGGCGTTGTCGAAGCAGTCTCCCTGGATGGCTTATCTAGGAACTCGCCACTGAGGGGTGAGACCGTCTGAATAAATGCCTTCAGAAAGGCCTCTGTACCTTCCCAACCCAATGGGTGGTATCCAGAAGTTTCCAGCTCATTCTTGCGATTTCGGAGTGCGGTTGGCGCGATGTCCTGGAGATCAGCAAACAAGCTTCCATACAACTCGGCTTCACGGTCGGTCTCGTGGACCGTGAACTCAGGAACATTAGGATCGAACCGAAGCTCAATGCGCTTCAGTAAAACGGGATGATCAATGACGATCTGGCCATCAACCCCAGAAGTTGTCTGCCAAGAGAAATGTCCATCAGCCAGCACTAGCTCAAGTTGCTCGCCATCTTTTTCAATAGTGGAGTAGATCTCGTAAAAGACCTCGAAAAATCGCATTGCCTTGCG
>JBGPPE010000068.1:0-13253 GCA_041488395.1 Gallionellaceae bacterium | reverse complement strand
GTTCGATCCAACTGGAAAAATGGTTGTTTCGCACACAGGTGCCGTGACACGAAGCGGTGTGGAAGACTTTATCCGGACCTGGCCTGGCAAATAACTGTGGTGTAACTCAGCGTATGCTAAGCAGGCTGGTGGCGGGACGTTCGGCCTGGTAGACGGGTCTGGTCCAGTGTTTGTGCCATGCCGCCTTGACCAGATTGGGGTACTCCGGCTGGCCTAGACTGCCGTTATAGCGGCCCAGAGCACGGTACAGATTGCCATGCTCAATATCAACATAGTGACGCAAAATTGTGCAACCGTAGCGCAGGTTGATGCGCAGGTGAAACAGATTGTGCTCGCGCTTGCCTATGCTTTTTACCCAGAATGGCATTACCTGCATGTAGCCACGTGCACCTACTCTCGATACTGCATATTTGTTGAAACCGCTTTCCACTTCAATCAGGCTGAGTACCAGATAAGGATCCAGGCCGGCGCGAGTTGCTTCGTAATGCACCGTGCTTAAGAATTCTATGCGGTATTCTGCGTCGGGCATGACCTTCTCCAGGCGGCGCGACATTTCACTCAGCCAGAATTGCGCCTCCTGCTGTGAAGCAAAAGCCAGTTTGGGCGCTGCCTGATCGGACACGCTGCGCTGCATGACGGCGCGCACGCTCGCTGAAAGCGCTTCCTGGGCCTGCGCCCCGGCGAGCGCGGCGGATGAGAAACCGCCTCCCGCTGCCGCGAGCAACAGTGCAACAACTTGTTTGCAGAACAGTGGGTTTAGGCGCATACGATTGATTGTACGACTTTAAACACTGCTTGCAAGTCAATTGACTGGGCTTCGGCATCACGGCGCCCCTGATATTCCACCTTGCCTTCTTTCAGGCCACGGTCGCCGATCACGATGCGGTGCGGGATGCCGATCAGCTCCATGTCGGCAAACATCACGCCGGGACGCTCGTCACGGTCATCCAGCAACACCTCAATACCCGCAGCGCTGAACTCGGCGTAGAGCAGTTCGGCCGCTTCGCGCACGGCATCGCTTTTCTTCAGGCCGATCGGGCAAATGGCCACCTGGAACGGCGCCATCGCCACCGGCAGGGTGATGCCGCGCGCGTCATTATTCTGCTCGATCGCGGCGGCCACGATGCGCGATACGCCGATACCGTAGCAGCCCATTTCCATGACCTGGCTCTTGCCGTTTTCGTCCAGATATGTGGCTTGCAGCGCTTCGGAATATTTGGTGCGCAGCTGGAAGATGTGGCCGACTTCAATGCCGCGGCACAGCTCCAGCGTGCCCATGCCGTCCGGGCTGGCATCGCCGGCCACGACATTGCGCAGGTCGTGCACATTGGCCTCGTCCAGGCGAATATCGCGGCCGAAATTGCCGCCGCTGTAGTGGAAGCCATCTTTATTGGCGCCGCAGACGAAGTTGCTCATGGCGGCGGCGGTGCGGTCAATGAGTAAGTGCACAATTTTAGGTAGTTCTACAGGACCGATATATCCAGGGCGACAATTTGCAACCGACTTAATTTCTTCATCACTAGCCAATCTAAAGGGACTACCCAATATTTTTTCTATTTTTACTTCGTTGTATTGGTGATCACCTCGAAGCAGGAGTGCATAAAATTCCTTTTGAATTCTCTTCTGTTGTTCCGATGCAAACATAGCGGGTGGGTACTCACGATCAGTCACCACAATGATGGTCTTCAGCACTTGTTGCGGCTGCACATCCATGAACGCGGCGATTTCCTCGATAGATTTCTGGCCTGGAGTAATCACCTTCTCCAGCGGCTTGCTGGCCTCCCCGCGCGGCGCAAGCGGTGCGACGGCTTCAGCCAGCTCCACATTGGCTGCATATTCAGAGGTGGGGCAAAAGGCCAGCGCATCTTCGCCGGAGTCTGCCAGCACATGGAATTCATGCGAGCCGCTGCCGCCGATGGCTCCGGTGTCCGCCGCTACCGCGCGGAACTGCAGGCCAAGGCGGGTAAAGATGCGGCTGTAGGTTTCATACATCACGCGATAGGTCTGTTCAAGGCTCTCAAAGTTGGCGTGGAAGGAATAGGCATCTTTCATCATGAATTCGCGCGCACGCATCACGCCGAAACGCGGCCGCACCTCGTCGCGAAATTTGGTCTGAATCTGATAGAAATTCAATGGCAACTGGCGATAGCTTTTCACCTCGCGCCGTGCGATGTCGGTGATTACTTCTTCATGGGTGGGCCCGAAGCAGAACTGGTTGTCATGTCTGTCCTTGATTTTCAGCATCTGCGGGCCGAACACTTCCCAGCGCCCGGTTTCCTGCCATAGTTCGGCGGGTTGCACCGCAGGCATCAGCAGCTCGATGCCGCCACTGCGGTTCATCTCCTCGCGCACTACCGCTTCAACCTTGCGCAGCGCACGCAGTCCCAGCGGCATCCAGGTATACAAACCGCTGGACAGCTTCTTGATGTAACCCGCGCGCAGCATCAAACGATGGCTGACCAGCTCGGCTTCGGAGGGGGCTTCTTTCAGGGTGGAGATGAAAAATTGTGAAACACGCATGGCAGATTCCGTAAGTAGATGGAGGAGTTAATCGCATATTTTACCGTTAAAGCCACGCCTTGCGTGGCTGCCAGTTAAGGAAAAGCGAGTGTTGCAACGAATATTCCGCTAACAGCGCGGCTAATTAATGAACGGCTAATGTTTTGTTTTAAAGGTAATGTGCAAAGATATATTTGATATAGAATAAAACTATGTTGCCTAAAGTGTTTTATATATAGCGCATCTTTCAAAGATATATGGAGGAAGGAACTATGGGCTTCTTTGCAAAATTATTCGGGCACGATGAAAGCAAGAAAGAAAGCATACAGGCGACTATCCGTTCCGAGATCAATATTTCCGATGCTATTGCTGCGCATATGAAGTGGAAGGGGCGTCTGCAGAGCTATCTGGACGGGACCTCGGAAGAGAAGCTCGACCCCATGGTTATTTGTCGAGATGATCAATGTGTGCTGGGGAAATGGATCCACGGCCCGGCGCTCAATTATTTTCATAATGACGAAGGCTTTCATAAATTGCGTTCGGATCACGCCAACTTCCATTTTGTGGCTGGCAATGTGGTGAAGAAAGTGCAGGACGACGACAGGGCAGCTGCTGATGCGCTGATGAAAAATGAATATGCGCATGCATCACGTGACGTCATTCATGATCTGACAGAGTTAAACAAACATCTGAATGGTGAATAATCTTGATCTAGGTCAGGATTGTTTATTGCTAATACGGTTTATTCTGCGCCGGGCCGAAAATTTTTCGGCCACCTGGACGGAATGAGGTGTTTCAGAAAGCTTAATGTTTTCAGAAAGGTCGAGCGATGAACTTCTTCACAAGCTTGTTTTCATTGGCAGCCAGTGAAAATACCGATATTAACGATGAAGTAAATATTCCTGAGGCGATTACAGCACACGTCAACTGGAAGGTGCGTCTGCAGAAATATGTTGATGGCAAATCGGAAGAGAAGCTGGATCCGATGGTGATATGTCGCGACGACCAGTGTACGCTGGGCCAGTGGATACACGGGCCGGCCACCAAACGCTTCCATGCAGACAAGGCATTTCACACTTTGCGCGCAGATCACGCGCAGTTTCACTATGTCGCCGCCAATGTGGTCAGGTATATGCAGGAAGGCGATAAAGCGGGAGCCCAGGCATTGCTGAAAGGGGAGTATGCAAGGGTGTCACACAATGTGATGATGATGCTGAATGAGCTCAACCAGCAGGAAGAAAAATAATAACTTTTCGGATTGGGCAAGGGTATTTGGCAGAAGGCGTATTTGCTCACTACAAATACGCCTTTGTTCTTTTCAGCGGCCGCGAATTATGGAACAATCCATACCATCAATATAATTTTGTGGGGCGAACATGATAGACCGTGACGGTTATCGCCCAAATGTCGGGATCATACTGACTAACGCAAAAAACCAGGTATTTTGGGGTAAGCGCATCCGGCAAGATGCGTGGCAGTTTCCGCAAGGTGGCATACAGCATGGAGAAACGCCTGAGCAGGCGATGTATCGAGAGCTGCATGAAGAAGTTGGCTTGCATGGTTGCCACGTTCAAATTCTGGGGCGCACCCGTGACTGGATGCGTTACGATGTGCCGCAAAGTTGGACGAAGCGGGAATCCCGGGGCAGTTACAAGGGGCAGAAGCAAATCTGGTTTTTATTGCGATTGGTTGGTCGCGATTGTGATGTGTCATTGCGTGCATCTGGGCATCCGGAATTTGACGCGTGGCGCTGGACCGATTATTGGGTAGATATGAACAGCGTGATTGAGTTCAAGCGCGAGGTGTACGGGCTGGCATTAAACGAGCTGGTACGTTACCTGCCGCCACTCAAGCAAAATGGAAGTTGTGATACAGCGAGGCGAATAACCAGTAATTGTTGACGACACCAAAAGGAGAGTGGTACATGGACCGAGAGTATTCTTCGTTAAGCGCACATCCCTTGAAATCCGGTTCGAACTTTGTTCGGCCCACACAGGAGTTACCCGAGAAGGTGACTCTGGAAGATTCGGCCGTCAGTGTGATGACCGATCTGAAATGTGTCTCGGTAGTGACGGTGCGTGCTAAAACTCCAATGGAGAAGGCGCATGCCAAAATGGTGCGCTATGGTGTACGTACTCTGCTGGTGCTGGATGAGACCGACAAGGTGCTCGGTTTTCTGACTACGACCGACATTCTGGGTGAAAAGCCCATGCGCTTCTTGCAACACCATGGTGGCACGCACGCCGACATTCTGGTGCGCGACATCATGACGCCGCAACGTGAGCTGGAAGTGCTGAACATGGCTGACATCATGACCGCCAAGGTTGGACACATCCTGGCGACGCTGAAAGCTGCCGGCCGTCAGCATGCATTGGTGGTGGCAGATAACGCCAACGGCACTCAGGCGGTGTGCGGTATTTTTTCTGCGACACAGATCGCACGCCAGCTCGGAGTGCAGATCCAGATTACGGAAGTTGCGCGCACATTTGCTCAGATTGAAGAGGCGCTCGCGGATAGCCATGTGCTGATCTAATCCTTGCCTTGTCTGATACCTTTGCAGGGTGCACGAAATCATCCTGTCAAAGGTTTCTGCCACTTTTTCTGCTGCGGGCAATCGCTCGTGCTTCAGCTGCAGACCTCCCAAACAATTCATGCAACCCACAATTCAGGAACTATCTGGCCCATGCATAAAATAAATCAGCGCATATTTCTGGGGCTGCTCAGCGTGATGCTGGGAGCCTGTTCTGCAGGCAACTCGCCTGCTGGCCTGTTTGGTGACAACCTGATCCGCGTGACGGAAAGCAGCGCAGTGAATCCCAATGCGCCGCAGCAAAAATATGCGGCCAGCATCCGGCTTGTTGAATATCGCGACGGTCGTAACTCGGCAAACAAGTACAAGATTGGCATATCAACCCAGCGCGTCATCGGCATGAGCGGGGCAGATATCATGGTCGAACCTGAAGTGGCTGCCATTGTGACCAACTCAATGCGCAAGCATCTTGATAATGCGGGTTTCCAGCTGTCGGCAGCGGACGCGCAGTATGAGCTGAGCGGCGAGATCAAGGTGTTGAATTATGATGTCAAGGTACGCGATGAAATCAACATCGTGGTGGAATCCACTTTGACAGAGCGTGCTACTGGCAAAGTGGTGTGGTCTGGCAGTGTGGTTGAAAAGAGCGATCGTTTTGCCGGTGTCGCCGGTAACAGCAAAAAAGACATTGCGAATTATCTGCGCGAGAAAGTAGGCGTGGTGGCAGGCAAGACCACCGAAGCGATTAGTGCCAGCCTGATGGCCAGCCGTCCAGACCTGTTCAGCCTGACACCCGGTACCCGGCCCATCGCCGGGGTAACCGTGCTGGTGGCGCCTGCGGCCAATGCAACGCCTGCGGCCAGCCCCACTCCGGTTGCCGGCGGGAATGGCCTGCTGCTCATTACCAGCACTCCTGCGCGCGCCGGAATTTACATCGATGACGTGTATTACGGCCTGACACCACTGCGGCTGGAACTTGCCGCGGGTGTGCATAATGTTCGTGCCGGCTTGTCCGCGCACAAGACCAGCATGGAGAAAGTTTCGGTGCGCAAAGGCGAAACGACAGAGATTGAGATGGCGCTTAAACGCTGAAGATCGTGATGTTTCCAGCAATAAAAAAACCAGCGCAGGCTGGTTTTTTTATTGGGCGAGGTGCAGGTTCAACTAACAGCGCGACGTTCCATTACTGCGGCGAAAAAGCCATCGGTGCCATGTTGTTGCGGCAACAATTGCAGGTATTCGCCCATCGGTAGCGCGATTTTCTGTTGCGCCAGAATATCGCCAGCAGGCAGCAGAACAAAATCAGGGTGGCTGGCCAGGAAGGTCGCAACGATGGCCTGGTTCTCTTCCTGCAGCAGGCTGCAGGTGGCATATACCAGGCGCCCGCCCTGCTTGAGCAACTTGCTCGCTGCGGCGAGTATGGCGGCCTGTTTCTGGTTGAGCTCCTGCACGCTTTGGGTGGACTGGCGGAATTTGAGGTCGGGGTTGCGGCGCAAAGTGCCGAGTCCACTGCAGGGGGCATCAACCAGCACGCGGTCAATTTTCCCGGCGAGGCGTTTAACTTTCTGGTCGTTTTCATGGGCGATCAGTTGCGGATGCAGATTACTCAGTCCGGAGCGTTTCAGGCGTGGTTTCAGATTGGCCAGACGTTTTTCCGAAATATCCAGGGCATACAAACGTCCCTGTGAATTCATCATCGCGCCCAGCATCAGCGATTTGCCGCCGGCACCGGCGCAGAAGTCCACCACCATGTCGTTGCGCCTGGGTGCGAGCAAAAATCCCAGCAACTGGCTGCCTTCATCCTGCACCTCGAATTTGCCCCCCAGAAACAACGGGCTCTTGTTGAGCGCAGGTTTGCCTTTGATGCGAATGCCGATAGGAGAATAAGGCGTGGCTTGCGCCTCGACACCTTCGGCCTGCAGGCCCTGCATGATTTCATCGCGGGTGGCGAGGTGCGTGTTGACGCGCAAATCCAGCGTCGCACTTTGCTGCATGGACTGTCCCAACGCGAGTATTTCGGCATCGGAATATTGTGTGCGCAGTTTCTCGATAATCCACTCGGGTAACTCGGCCTGCAGTGACAGGGGCAGCTCGGCACTCTTGATGCCCTTGACCTGGCCCAGCCATTCCGATTCGCCCGGCTTGAGAATAGGGGTCAGTTCGCGCAGGTTGTAGCCGCCGAACCTGACCCAGTAAGCCAGTGCCAGGCGCCGCGGCGTGCCCTGTTCAGCGCAGGCGTGCTCCAGCAGGAGACGATGGCGCAACACGCCAAATACGGTTTCCGCCACCAGCGCGCGCTCATTCGAGCCAACTCGTTCGGCCTGGAAAAAATAACGCAGAGACGCATCAGCCGGGTGTTCCAGCGGCAAGATGGCGCGCAGTGCCTGTATGACAAGATCGAGACGGTATTCGGTGATGAGCATGATTTGTGTGCCAGTTATTCATCCGCAACGCGGATATCGGTGATGGTAATGGAGGCAGCTACGCTGCCATCGGGTTCAACATACTGTATTTTAACCGGCAGCAGGCGATATTCCCGGCCCAGCCAGATTTCCAGGCCGGGTTCGCCGCTGGCGTGTATTTTGCGCAGGTGCACGGTGCGGAGTTCGCCCAGTGCCGTGTGAATACGATCTTCTGCAAGAATCTCCAGCGCGTAGCTATCCAGCTTCTTGCCATTACTGATGTTGACCTGGAACAGTTCGCCCCTGAGCGGAAGCTGGGAAAGCTGATACAGAATACTCAGTGCATCCTGTGCTTGTTCATTCAGCGGGCTCTCGCCCCCCTCGGAAAAACGCAGCGCGTGCTGTTCCCAGTCAAACAGGGCCGTCAGCATCTGAGCGTTGCCGCTGTCATTTTTTTCTTCGGTAAAATCATCCGGGCGCAAGCCTGCGTCAGATACCGTGCCGTTGCTGGTCTGGTTGAGATTATAACTCTTGAACAATCTGGCCAGGCCGCTGGTTTGCATCGTGGACTCTATGCTGTAGCGCCCATCGATGATATCCAGCCGGTGTTGCACTTCACCTACCTTAAAGCCATCCACTCCCTTTCTGACTTCAAAGCGCAGTTGCGCATGTTTGGGCAACAGGGGGTGAGTCACAGTGGGGGGAGGGGAGGCTGGCTCGCTGGCAACTGTGCTTGCTTCTGTCGCAGTAACTGCTGGCGCGCTCGCAGCCGGCTCGGCCAACGCCACTGCACTGGCAGCCAGTGGCGCCGCTATGCTGGTGGGCGGCGCAGGCAGGGTGGCTGGCTTCGGTTTGCGTTTTTCTGGTGGCGGCAGCTGGGCAGTATTGGGCAGCGGTTCCAGCTTGGCCTGCAGCGGCGGCAGCTGCGCTTCAAAGCGCGGAAATTTAATTTTCGGCAGCCACAGGATCAGGCCGTGCGCCAGCAGGGAAGCGGCGAGGGCAAAGGCAATGCGGCGGGCAGGCGTGCGCAGTGGAAAAATCACGGTACAACGGTGAGCTCGGTCAGTACTTGAGTCGCTTTATTGCCATCGGCATCGGTGATGACGATTTTGCAGGGGAAATTGCCCAGCTCGGTGGCCAGCCATATTTCGAAGGTTGAACCGTCCTCCTGCCTGGGGATGGCCAGGTAACGCGTCTTGAAAGTCCCCATCGGCACCGTTACGCTTTGCTCGGGGGTAATGTGATAGCTGTAATGATCCAGGTCGCGGCCGTTGGTGATGGTGAGCTTCACTTCATTCATGCTTTGCAGCGGCAAAAACTGGAACTGGTACATCGCGCTCAGCCGGTCCTGTGTGCCCGCCGGCAAGGCCGCCGTGCGCTCACCCTGATAATCCTTGTGGACTATGGTGGCGCTGTCCCAGTTGAGGGTGGCGCTGGTGTTTCTCTGCGTATCGAGTTCACGTTTGCTGGTGTAGCTCAGCGGGCGCAGGCCTTGCGCAGTAATCAGGCCTTTGCTGGTGGTGTGGATGACTTCGGGCTTGAAGCGGGCGAGCAGGCCTACCGCCTTGCTGACGCTCTCTATCTGGTATGTGTCCTGTGTCCGGCTATAGGTTTCACTGACCGAGATGAGCTTGAAGCCGTAGCCCATCACGTCATAGCTTGCCTGGATGCGGCTGGCTGGTGCGGCATGCACAGACTGCGTGCCGACACTCAGGAGCAGTAGCGCAAGCCAGCGGATGAGAGATTTTTCCATGAGCTTATTCCAGGCCGGGTGAGATCAAGGGCGTGCCGGGTTGTTCCAGTCGGTCTGTCACCACTTTCCCCGCAGCGTTCAGGCTCACCTGGCCACGACAGAGCCAGTCTATCGCCTGCGGATAGATGCGATGCTCCTCGTGCAATACCCGTCGCGCCAGTGTCTGCGCTGTGTCATCGCTCAGCACCTGCACCGCAGCCTGGATAATGATGGGGCCGTGGTCGAGATCGGGGGTGACAAAATGCACGGTGCAGCCGTGTATCTTCACGCCGTCATGCAAGGCGCGCTCATGCGTGTTCACCCCAGCGTAAGCAGGCAACAGGGAAGGGTGGATGTTGATCAGCTTGCCGCGGTAGTGATTGACGAACTGTTCGGTGAGGATGCGCATGAAACCGGCCAGAACAATGATGTCCGGCTGGTGGCGGTCGATTACCTGTGCCGGTGCGGTATCGAACGCGGCGCGGTCGGCGTAGTCGCGGTGTGCCACCACCGCCGTGGCCACACCGTGCTGCCGGGCAATTTCCAGCCCGTGGGCATCGGCGCGGTTGCTGATTACCGCCGCAACCTGGCACGGCAACTTTGCATGCAGCAGCGCCTGCATATTGCTGCCGCGACCGGAGATCAGGATGACGATTTTTTTCATGGTTGGGAAAAGCAATCCGCAGATTACGCAGATGAACGCAGACTGGGCTCGTGCCGCATCGTTAGGCTACCTGATGGATGGGTGTCTTTAATCTGCGCCAATCTGTGTAATCTGCGGATCAACTGGTTTATTTGACTTGCGTCTGGTGCTCGTCGCCCTGACGTGCGCGTATCTGGCCAATCTGCCACACCGTTTCACCGGCGGCCTGCAGCTGGCTGATCGCCTTGGCCGCATCGGCCTGGCTGACAATCACCACCATGCCGATGCCGCAGTTGAAGGTGCGGAACATTTCCTGTGGCGCTACGTTGCCCTGCTCGCGCAGCCAGTCAAACAGCCTGGGCATCTGCCAGCTCTTGCTGTCGATGTCGGCCACCACGTTGGCTGGCAACACGCGCGGCACGTTTTCGGTGATGCCGCCGCCAGTGATGTGCGCCATGCCTTTTACGGTGAGCTGCTGCATCAACGAGAGCAGCGGTTTTACGTACAAACGGGTCGGTGCCATGATGCAGTCAGCCAGTGTGCGCTCGCCGTCGAACTTGGCGTTGAGGTCGGGATGGCTGCGCTCGATGATCTTGCGCACCAGCGAATAGCCGTTGGAATGCGCGCCGTTGGAAGCCAGGCCCAGCACCACGTCGCCGGCCTTGATGTCGCTGCCCGTGATGATTTTGCTCTTTTCCACCACGCCCACGGCAAAGCCGGCGAGATCGTATTCGCCTACCGGATACATGCCCGGCATTTCCGCGGTTTCGCCGCCGATCAGCGCGCAGCCGGATTGTTCGCAACCGTAAGCGATGCCCTTGATCACTTCGGTGGCGGCGGCTACGTCGAGCTTGCCGCAGGCAAAGTAGTCGAGGAAAAACAGCGGCTCGGCACCCTGTACCAGGATGTCGTTCACGCTCATCGCCACCAGGTCGATGCCGACGCTGTCGTGACGATTCAGCTCAAATGCCAGTTTCAGTTTGGTGCCCACCCCGTCGGTGCCTGATACCAGCACCGGTTCCTTGTATTTTTTGGAAATCTCGACCAGCCCGCCGAAACCGCCGATGCCGCTCAGCACTTCCGGGCGCATGGTGCGCTTGGCATAAGGTTTTATGTTCTCGACCAGTTGGTCGCCGGCATCAATATCGACACCGGCATCGCGGTAGGAGAGGGAGCTGTTTGGGGTGGTCTGGGGCTGCTTCAAGTTGAGTTCTCGCTTTCTTCGGGATACAGTGCGGCAAATTTTTTAATTATGCGGATTTTACCCGAAATGGCCCTGGAACGCTTCGTTGCACTGCAATGGTTTGCGATAGCAGCAGGCTGTGCCTGGTTGCTCTACCTGCTGGCACCCATCCTCACCCCCTTTGTAGCGGCTGCCATGCTCGCCTACATCTGCGACCCGCTGGTGCGGCGCCTGTGCAAATTCAGGCTGTCGCGCACCCTGGCCACCGTACTGGTGCTGCTGGCCCTGCTCGGCGTGCTGGTGCTGCTGGTGCTGATTATGCTGCCGCTGCTGCAAAAAGAGGCAAATGTGTTTGTCACCCGCCTGCCCGAGCTGATCGACAGCATCCGCATCAAATTGCTGCCTTACCTGCAGCGGGAATTCGGCATCGCCCTGTCCTGGGATGCCGCGACAATAAAGGAGCTGCTGCTCGGCCATCTGCAGAATGCCGGTGCGGCCGCCGCCAGGATGCTGCCCTGGCTGGGTGGCGGCGGCTCCGCGCTGCTGGTGATCGCGATGAACGTGCTGCTGATTCCGGTGGCGCTGTTTTACCTGCTGCGTGACTGGCCGCAGCTGCTGAGCCATATCGAGCAAATCCTGCCGCGCCGCCAGCACGCCAAGGTGCTGGAGATTGCCGGCGAGGTCGACCGCGTGCTGGCCGAATTCCTGCGCGGCCAGCTCGCCGTGATGTTGCTGATGAGCGCCTACTACGTCATCGGCCTGTGGCTGGCAGGGCTGGAGTTTGCCCTGCCGATCGGCCTGCTGGCCGGCATGCTGGTGTTCGTGCCCTATCTGGGCATGATCACCGGGCTGGCGCTGGCCACCCTGGGCGCGTTTACCCAGTTTGACCACTTCAGCAGCGTGCTGGTGGTGTGGGCGGTATTCGCCAGCGGGCAGCTGCTCGAAGGCATGGTGGTCACCCCCCGGCTGGTGGGTGAGCGCATCGGCCTGCATCCGCTGGTGGTGATTTTTGCCTTGCTCGCCTTTGGCCAGCTGTTCGGCTTCTTTGGCGTGCTGCTCGCCCTGCCACTGTCTGCCGTGTTGCTGGTTGGCCTGCGCCATGCCCGGGTCTGGTATCTGGGCAGTGCTTTATATCGGGGATGAAATGACGCAACTGCTGTTGGGCATCACCCCCGAATGGAAACCCGCGCTGGAAAATTTTGTGGCCGGTCGCAATGCCGAACTGCTCACCGTGCTGCACCACGCGCTTGCCGGCAAGCAGAGCGAACGCAGCCTCTATCTGTGGGGGGAGGCCGGCAGCGGCAAGAGCCATCTGCTGCAGGCCGCAGTGAGTGAGGCGCAATTGGCAGGGTTGAACGCACTTTACGCACACGCCGCCATGCCGCCGGAAACCGCGCTGGAAAGCGCACAGGTGGTGGCGCTGGACGATGTGGAAACGCTCGACGAGGCCGCGCAGATTGCCTTGTTCGCACTCTACAATCGATTGCGCGAAAACGGTGGCGTGCTGCTGGTGAGCGGATCGGCAGCGCCGGCGCACCTGCAGTTGCGCGACGACCTGCGCACCCGCCTCGGCTGGGGGCTGGTGTACCAGGTGCAGGCACTTAGCGATGAAGAAAAATCCCGGGCACTGCAGCAGCACGCACAGGCGCGCGGCCTGATCCTGCCGCCCGAAGTTACGCAATACCTGTTGCGCCACGGCAGGCGCGACCTGCCTTCGCTGCTGGCGGTGCTGGATGCGCTGGATGCGCATTGTTTGCGCCTGAAACGCCCGGCAACGGTACCGCTGCTGAAGGAAGTGATGCAGGGGTGATGTGGGAGAGAAACAAAGCAATTGCCACAGAGCACACAGAGATCACAGAGAGTGTCCTTGAGCGTTGAGTTCAGCGGATTTCTCTGTGTGCTCTGTGGTAAATGGTTCTTGAATTTTTATATCGGAGCAAGCAATTGAAACTGGCTTTATTTGATCTGGATAACACCCTGTTAAGCGGCGACAGCGATTTCGAGTGGTCGCAATTTCTGATCGAGCAGGGCGTGCTCGACAAGGAGCTGTTCGAGGCAAAAAATCAGGAGTTCTACGACCAGTACAAGGCCGGTACGCTGGACATCCACGAGTTCCTCGATTTCCAGCTCAAGCCGCTGTCGCGCCATAGCCGCACCGAGCTGGACGCCTGGCACCGCGCCTTCATGCAGAATAAAATTCACGGCATGATCGGTGCGCCGGCGCAGGCGCTGGTGGCCGGCCACCGTGAGGCAGGCGATATCTG
>JBGPPE010000067.1:0-13494 GCA_041488395.1 Gallionellaceae bacterium | reverse complement strand
GAGCGCGAGCTTGGCCTGCATCATGACGAACAGGATGCGCGGCGCTATGGGCTGGGCCTTTCCATCGGCGCCATGCCGGTGACGCTGGAACATCTGGTGCAGGCTTATTCGGTGCTGGCGAATGACGGGCGCTGGCGTTCGCTCAACTGGTACAGCGGCCAGCCCGCCACCACGCGGCAGCTGCTCTCCCCCGGCACGGCAAGAGTGGTGAGCCTGTATCTGTCCGACCCCGGTGCGCGGCTGCCTTCCTTCCCGCGCATGGGCAGCACCGAATACGCCTTCCCCGTCGCGTTGAAAACCGGAACCTCGGAAGGCTTGCGCGATGCGTGGACCGTCGCCTACTCGCGACGCTACCTGGTCGGGGTATGGATCGGTCACCCCGATGCGCGGCCGATGCACGAGATCACCGGGGCCAGCAGCGCTGCCGAGCTGGCGCGGCGCATACTCGACCATCTGCACGGCAATGAAAGACATGGCCTGGCTGATTTGAGTTTTCCGCCGCCGGAGGGATACAACAAGGTGGCGGTGTGTGCGTTGACCGGCAAGCGTGCCACCAGGGCCTGCGATCCCGTGTTTGAAGAGTGGTTCCGCCCCGGCCAGGAACCGCAACAGGACGATGACGCCTACCAGCGCCTGGCGGTGGATGTGCGCAACGGCCTGCTCGCGCATGCCGGCACACCCGCACGCTTTGTCGAGCGGCGCACCTTCATCAACCTGCCGCCGCGCTATGCCGACTGGGCCGCGCAAGCCGGGCTGCCGCGCCCGCCGCAAAAGGTCAGCAGCATAGGCAACACAGCGCGAGCGCCGTTACGTAGCCGCTCCCCTGAGGATGTCGGCACGACACCTGTCGCAGTCCAGCAGATATTGCGCATTGTTGCGCCCAGCGACGGACTGAACCTGCTGCGTGATCCATCGCTGCCGGCTTCGCTCAATACCATCGGCCTGCGCGCCGAAATCACGCCGCCGCTGCGCGAAGTGCTGTGGCTGGTAGACGGCAAACCTTACAAATTGGCGAGCTATCCCTACACCGTGCGCTGGATGCTGCAGCCCGGCGAGCACGTGATCCAGGCACGCGCGCCGTTCACTGCGGAGATTTCGAAGCCGGTGCGGATTCGGGTGGAGTGATGGTGCGGAAGCTCTGCAGGGTGACGTGCTAGCGCCCCACCCCGTTCGCCACATCCTCCACCACCTTGAGGAACTCATCGCCATATTTGGCCAGCTTGGCCTGTCCCACGCCGCTGATCTGGCCCATTTCGGTGAGGCTGCCGGGACGGCGGCTGAGAATTTCCAGCAGGGTGCTGTCGTGGAAGATGACATAGGGTGGCACGCCCTGTTCGCGCGCCAGCTCCATGCGCCTGGCCTTGAGCGCCTGCCACAGCGGGTCGTCGTTGGCACCGGCAAAGGCTTCGCGCAGGCGTGAGCCGCTTTCGGCCTTGCTCGATTTGCGCCTGGCCGGCTCAGCATCGCGGCGCAGCCACACTTCCTGTTCGCCGCGCAGCACCGGGCGCGCGGTTTCGCTGAGTTTGAGGCCGCCGTAGGCTTCCATGTCGACACTGATAAAGCCGGCGGCCACCAGCTGGCGGTAGACGCTGCTCCATTGCGTTTGCGCCAGCTCCTTGCCGATGCCGAAGGTGGACAGCTGCTGGTGGCCGAACTGCTCGACCTTGGGCGTGGCCTTGCCGAGCAGCACGTCGATCAGGTGCGCCACGCCGAAGCGCTGGCCGGTGCGATAGACGCAGGACAGCGCCATCTGCGCGGCCTTGCTGGCGTCCCAGGTGTCCACCGGGGTGAGGCAGTTGTCGCACTGCGCGCACGCGCCCGGATGTTCTTCGCCAAAATAGCGCAGCAGGGTCTGGTGGCGGCAGGTGGTGGATTCGCAAAAACCCAGCAGGGCATCGAGCTTTTGCAGCTCGACGCGCTTGCGCTCTTCCGGCGCATCGCCGCCCAGCAGCATCTGCCGCATCGACACCACATCGCCCAGGCCATAGGCCATCCAGGCATTGGCGGGCAGGCCGTCGCGGCCGGCGCGGCCGGTTTCCTGGTAGTAACCTTCCATGCTCTTGGGCAGGTCGAGGTGGGCGACGAAGCGCACGTTGGGTTTGTCGATGCCCATGCCGAAGGCGACGGTGGCGACCATGATGACGCCTTCTTCGCGCAAAAAGCGTTTCTGGTTCTGGTTGCGCGTGGCGGCATCGAGGCCGGCGTGGTAGGGCAAGGCGTCCCAGCCCTGTTCCTTGAGCCAGGCGGCGGTCTCGTCCACTTTCTTGCGCGACAGGCAGTAGACGATGCCGGCGTCATCGGGATGCTCGCTTTCGAGAAAGCCTTGCAGCTGCTGGCGCGCATTGGCTTTCAGCGCGACACGGTAGCGGATGTTGGGGCGGTCGAAGCTGGAGACGAATTGCTGGGCGTTTTCCAGGGCGAGGCGCTCGACGATCTCGCGCCGCGTGGGCGCATCGGCGGTGGCGGTGAGCGCGATGCGCGGGATCTCGGGAAAGCGTTCGTGCAGCACGGTGAGCGCGCGGTATTCGGGGCGGAAATCGTGCCCCCACTGCGACACGCAATGCGCCTCGTCGATGGCGAACAGGGCGATGCCGGGCGTCACCACTTCACTGCCCTCACCCCATTGTTCGCTATCTTCAGGCGGGGTGCGCAGGCGTTCGAGCAGGTTGAGGAAGCCTTCGGTCATCAGGCGTTCGGGCGCGACATACAGCAGCTTGAGCTCGCCGCGCAGCAGGCGCCCCATGACGTCTCGCGCCGCATCGGCATCCAGGCTGGAGTTGAGGTAGGCGGCCGGCACGCCGAGCTGGTTGAGCGCATCCACCTGGTCCTGCATCAGCGCGATCAGCGGCGACACCACGATACCGACACCGCGCCGCAGCAGGGAGGGGATCTGGTAGCACAGCGACTTGCCGCCGCCGGTGGGCATCAGCACCAGCGCGTCGCCGCCGCCGGCGACATGCTCGACGATGGCCTGCTGCGCACCGCGAAAGGAGCTGTAGCCGAAAGTGTCGCGGAGGATTTGCTGGGCGCTGCTGGAAGTCATGGGTGAAGAAACGTTCGATCTGAAGGTGCCAGCTTAACCCAGCGCAGGGGTTTTGTGCGCCCTTCCCAACACATCAGCCCTTCTATACTATGGGGTTGTAAGTTTTTAGCGCATAGGCAAATAACCAGAACAGCCCCACCTGAGCGGAGATTGCGACCGAATGTTTTCCTGGATCAAGAAACTGGATGGCACCCCCGATCACCCCATGGTTGACGTCACTGCAGCCAAAGCGCTGCTGGCCGAGCTGCCCAAGGACGAGCCGCTCAAGGCGCTGGCTGAAATCAGCAACTGGCTGACCTCGGTCAAGGACACCCCCAACTTCCGCCCCGAGCGCCGCACCAGCATTATCATGCTGCTGGATGAAACCGCGCAGCCCATCCAGGCGGCCTTGCTGCGTGAGTATCTGGCCATGCCGCACCTGCAGGATTTCCACGGCATGTATCTGTGGCAGGGGGTGCATGACTACATGAAGGCACTGGCCGAGGCCTATACCCTGTGCGTGCAGGAATGCCAACCCAATGACAAGCAGACCCAGGCCCTCCGGGAGCTGTTGCCGGTGCTTTATGTGCGGCTGTTGCGCACGCTGGCCGAGCAGATGAAGCTGGAGCTGATGCGCTATATCGAAGTGGAAGCGGCGGTGTGGAGCCAGCTGTATGCGCTCTATGCGCAAGCCGAGTCACGGCAGATGGCTGAAGCCATGGTGCATGCCTACCCCGGCCACGTCATCCACACCAGCCCGCAACGCGAATTGCTGCGCGCACTGGTGCTGTTTATCTCCTCGCCCGCCACGCTGGCCCCCAACCATATTGAAGTCGCCTTCCGCATTGCCGCGCGCATGGTGAGCTTCTTTGATTTCAGGACTGAGCCCGCGCCTGACTGCCCTTATTTCCTTGACCTCGCCACACCCGCTGCACCGGTACACCTGGATCAACAGCACATACCCCTGGCCACACCCACCTTGCGCTATTTTGGCGCGCAGCGCGCGGTGCCGCGGCTGGAAGACATCACCCAGCAGAACGAGCAGGGCCTGATTCCGGAGGAACAGCGCTTCGGCAGCGAATTCACGCCTGACGGCAAGCTGACCGTGCTCAGGCACCTGCAAATATACTGGGGCAGCGCGCTGCCGCACCGCCAGCAGGAGCGCAAGAACATTCAGACGGCGATCGATGTGGTGCACAGTTTCAGAACCATCAGCAACCTGGTGCCGCACATCGAGCCCGGCCACATGCACAATCTTTCCGAGAAAGATGCGGCGATGCTGAAAGAGCAGGCGCAGATGCACCTGACCGAGGAAAAAATCGACTACACCACGGAAAGCTGGGCGGTGCTGGATGCAAGCAGCGAGGGGGTTGGCGGCATCATGCCGCGGTCTGCCGGCAACTGGGGCAAGATAGGCGCGATATGCGGTCTCAAAGTGCGTGAAAGCAACCAGTGGTGGATAGGCATGCTGCGCCGGATCAAGACCGACCCGCAGGGCAAGGTGCACGTGGGCATCGAAATCCTCACGCGTAAGCCGATGGCGGTGTGGCTGCGCATACTCGGCAAGGGCGCAGAAAAGGTTTCCAACTGGGAGACCAGCTCGGGTTCATTCAGTTATGACTACCTGCATGTCATCCTGCTGCCAGACGCGCACAACTCCTACCTGAACGCCACCATGCTGATGGAATCGGGCAGCTTTGTGCATGACCAGATCTACGAAATGATGATGGGCGAGAAAAGCCGCAGCATCAAGCTGACCAAGCTGCTGGCCGAAGGCGAAGACTATGAGCAGGCCAGTTTTCAGTGGGTGAATGCCACACCAGCTAAAGGCTGAAAGCATTTGTCCGCAGATTATTGCGTTTTCCAACAACCCTACAATAGGTCGCATTACATCCAAAAATTGGATGAGTACGGTAGGAGCGGGCCAGAGTCAACTCCACAAGGGCTTTAGCCCTTAGTGGATTGCCTGACTTTGTTATGCCAGCGATAAGCTGTTCGCGGGCATGGCCCGCTCCTACATTTCAACCATCGCCAGATGATCCATTTTCAATCATCAATAATCCGTAAAATCCATATAATCTGCGGATTCGCATTTAGCTATACACACAACATGACCATCCGCACCATCCCCACCCAGCCCTTCAACGACCAGAAACCCGGCACCTCGGGCTTGCGCAAGAAAGTCCCCGACTTCAAAAAACCGCACTACCTGGAAAATTTCGTGCAGTCGATTTTCGACAGCATCGCCGCACCGGCCGGTGCAACGCTGGTGCTGGGTGGCGACGGCCGTTACTACAACCGCCAGGCGATACAGGTCATCCTGAAGATGGCTGCAGCCAACGGCTTCGGCAAGGTGATGGTGGGTCGCGGCGGCATCCTCTCCACCCCGGCTGCGTCCTGTGTGATCCGCAAATACCGCACCCACGGCGGCATCATCCTCTCGGCCAGCCACAACCCCGGCGGGCCGGATGGCGATTTCGGCATCAAGTACAACAGCAGCAACGGCGGCCCGGCCACCGAAACGGTGACCGAGGCAATCTTCGCCAGGAGCAAAGCAATCACGCAATACCGTATTCTCGATGCCGCCGATGTGGCGCTGGATGCCATCGGCAGCAGCCAGCTGGGCGCGATGACGGTGCAGGTGATCGATGCGGTGAGCGACTATGCCGAGCTGATGGAAGCGCTGTTTGATTTCCCTGCCATCCGCACCCTGCTGGCAAGCGGCTTCCGTATCAGGTTCGATGCCATGCATGCGGTAACCGGCCCCTATGCCAGCGAGATCCTGCTGCGCCGCCTGGGTGCCCCGGCAGACAGCCTGATGAATGTCATTCCGCTGGAAGATTTCGGCGGTGGCCACCCCGACCCCAATCTCACCTATGCGCACGACCTGGTGGAGATTATGTACGGCAACAATGCGCCAGATTTCGGCGCGGCATCGGACGGCGACGGCGACCGCAACATGATCCTGGGCAACAAGTTTTTCGTGACTCCTTCCGACAGCCTCGCCCTGCTTGCCGCCAATGCCACCCTGGTGCCCGCCTACAAAAAAGGCCTGGCCGGTGTGGCGCGCTCGATGCCCACCAGTGGCGCGGTGGACCGCGTCGCCAAGGCGCTCAACATCCCCTGCTACGAAACACCCACCGGCTGGAAGTTTTTCGGCAACCTGATGGATGCCGGCAAGGTGACGCTGTGCGGCGAAGAAAGTTTCGGCACCGGCTCCAGTCATGTGCGCGAGAAAGACGGCCTGTGGGCAGTATTGTTCTGGCTCAATATCCTCGCGGTGCGCAAGCAACCGGTGGAAGCCATAGCCCGCGAACACTGGGCGCGCTTCGGCCGCAATGTGTATTCGCGTTATGACTATGAGGGTCTGCCGACCGATGCCGCCAACGGCGTGATGCAGCACCTGCGCGCCAGCTTTGCCACGCTGGCCGGCAAGCAGTTTGGCAAATATACAGTGCAAATGTGCGACGACTTCAGCTACACCGACCCGGTGGATGGCAGCGTGAGCAAGGGACAGGGTGTGCGCATTCTGTTTGCCGACGGTTCACGCATCATCTATCGCCTTTCCGGTACCGGCACCGAGGGGGCAACATTGCGCGTGTATCTGGAAGCCTATGAGGCCGATGTGACGCGGCATCAGCTGGATGCGCAGGTGGCGCTGGCGGAGCTGATTGCGATTGCGTTGCAGGTTTCGGAGTTGCGGGGGCGCACTGGGCGGGAGCAGCCGACGGTGATTACCTGATGTAACTTACTTTTTTATTATTCCGAAAATCAACACCGCCGGGGGCAGCCCGGCAGCTGGTTACCTTTCTTGTCTTGCCAAGAAAGGTAACCCAAAGAAGGCGCCCCCGGTTTGCCGCCCCTGCGGGGTTCCATCGATCAGTGACAAGCAAGCGGGGCTGCGCAACTCGCCCTGGCGGGGCACACAAAACGTGCCCCACTGCGGAGCTCGAACAGTGCTCGCCTAACCCTCCGCTTCCTTGTAACTGATCGATGCGGCGCACAGGGGAAATAAAAAAAACAGAACCAAAGGCAGCGTGCGCTTTGCGCATGCCAAAAACTAAAGCAGAAGCGTGTGGGCACATCGTGCCTACACTGCATTTCGGGTTTGATTTTGAATTCCGGGGTTTGACTTTTCCCCCTTCTGGATCGCTGAGGGCGGGCAATTAAATTGGGGAGAAGGCGAGCACTGTTTGAGCTCCACGGCAGGCCACGTTGTGTGTGGCCTGCTAGGGCGAGTTGCGCAGCCGCCCAATTTGATTGCTCGACCGAAGGTACCCGCAGGGCGATACGGCAGGGTCGCCTTTTCTTTGGTTACTTTCTTTTGGCGAAAAAAAAGAAAGTAACCAGCTGCCGGGCTGCCCCCGGCGGTGTTGATTTTTAAAACTCAGAGAAACCGCTCCCCCACCTGCGCCTGCGCATACCACGCATTCAAAACAGCCGCATCCCGTCCATGACTCCACGCCGCAATATCCGACTGGGCAATCGGCGCATACGGCCCATGCTTCACTTCAAAAATCACGCCGCCCTTATCCAGCGACAACACCGCATGCCAGGTGTTGTCAGGCAGCTCCAGCACCGCGCAGCCCTCGCCCAGCACCGTGCGCTGCATCACCTTGCCAACGCCATCAAATGTCAGCACGACAAAGCGCCCGCGCAGTGGCAGCAGCACCTCGAAGGTGTGCGGATGTCGATGCGGCAGCACCAGTGTATCGGGTTCCATGGCAATGGCCAGTCGCTGTATCGGATCATCCAGATCGCTATGCAGGTTATGGTTGGCGCGCAGGCGCGGCGATTGCCGGGCCTGCCTGGCCAGTTCGTCCAGCATTGAATTTGTCAGCTGTTTCATATTTCCTCCAATAAACAGACGCTATTTTCGCACGCTACGGCTGTTCAAGCTGATGCTGATCACGCCGGCCCGCACCAGCTGATTTATCTTTTGCAATAACGCCGGGGAACTGCATTTTGGCATGCAGCCTTGCTGCTGTTTAATTCATCCTGCCAGGCTAATTTGCCCGGCCACCAAACCACTCTATCAGCATGGGCAAGATAACTGACATTTTTATGAGGCTGTCAATTGGCCAAAGTATCTAGATACTCATGACAGTTGCTTCACCATTCGAATAGGCAAACAATGCGCAATTGCATGGCGTTATCGAAAAGGCTAACTTGTTGAAAAACAAGGGCGCAAAGCTTCCGGCCTAAGGGGTAAACCTATGGCAGCGGGGCAGCCGAACAAGCACTGCGGCTGCCCCATCAGTTTCTTGGGGAGGTCGCATGGTATCAACTCACAACGTTTGCCCCCCTTCTGCAGCTGATCTGCCTGCCTGCACGAACCATTCAATTTTTATTCCTGCCTGGCACGGTGAAATACCTTGCGCCGGGCTGCAGCCCGACGGGCATCAGCATGAGCGCTAAAGATCAATGCAATCTGCAAAATTGCAGAAGAATTGATGAGCTGCGCGACAACTGCGACAACCAGTTCCGCTCGGTGTTCGATTCAGTCAATGACGGCCTGCTGATACTGGATCAGGAGGGTTACGTCAGGGACATTAACCGCATCGCCCACGCTCGGCTGGGTTACGAGAAAGATGAGCTGCTGGGCACGCACATCAGCGAGCTCACTTCGCCCGAATTCAAGGACAGGGTTGCCGAAAGATTCGCGTTGGTCGGCTCACAGGGTTACGCCATATTCGAGTCTGGCCATCGTCACAAGGATGGAACCATGTTGCCGGTGGAGGTGAATGTCAAAACCATAGAGCTGAATGGAGCCCGGATGTACTTCAGCGTGGCGCGCGACCTTAGCGAACGCAAGCACAATGAGCGAGCCCTGCACATCATGCAGCTTTCAGTAGACCATATGGGCGATGGCGCCTTCTGGCTGACATCCGATGCACGCGTTGCTTATGCCAACAATGCTGCGTGCAATGCCCTGGGCTACAGCAAGGAAGAAATACTGAACTTGCACGTATTTGATTTTGACCCGGCCGTGACTCCCGAAAACTGGCCGACGCACTGGGAAAAATCCAGAATGCTCGGCTCACACACGGTGGAATCAACGCACCTCACCAGGTACGGGAAACCCATTCCAGTCGAGATCAGTATCAATTACATGCATTATGACGGCGAGGAGTATCACTGTACCTTTGTGCGCGACATCAGCAAGCGCAAGCAGGAGCAACGCGCCCTGAAGATGATGCAGTTCGCCATGGACAACATGGGGGATGCGGTTTTCTGGTCCACGTCCGACGCACGAATCGCCTACGCCAATATTGCCGCCTGCCTCTCACTGGGCTATGCGCCGGATGAAATTCTGTCACTGCGTGTGTTTGATTTTGACCCGCAGATCAACGCAGAAAGCTGGCCTGCGCACTGGCAGAAGCTCAAAACAGCTGGCTCACTCACGCTGGAATCGACACATCGCGACAGGAACGGCCGCAAATTTTCGGTGGAGGTTGCACTGAACTTCATGCAATTCGAGGGGGAGGAATATATCTGCGCCTTTGTGCGTGACATCACCACGCGCAAGCTGGCCGAAGAGAAAATTTCCCGCCTGGCCCACTTCGATGCGCTCACCAGCTTGCCCAACAGGGCTTTGCTCTACGACCGCCTGGATCAGTCTATTGCGCTGGCGCGCCGACAAGACAGGCGGCTGGCCGTGCTATTCCTTGATCTGGACGGTTTCAAGCTGATCAATGACAACTTTGGCCATTATGTCGGTGATGATTTGCTCAAGGCTGCGGCAGAACGCCTGCGCGAAAATGCGCGTGTCATGGATACCGTTGCCCGTGTCGGCGGTGATGAATTTATTTTCATCCTCAATGAAATCGGCTCCCCAAAAAATGCGGCCACCGTTGCGCAAAAAATCATTGAGAGCCTGGCACTGCCCTTTCAGATTCAGGGACATGTCTGCCAGATTGGCGGCAGCATCGGAATTTCTGTTTTCCCCGATGATGGGGACAATATGGAAGAGATTATCAAGCAGGCGGACGATGCCATGTATCTGGCCAAGAAAAACGGCAAGGGTAGCTGTCAGTTCGCCAATAGCCAGATGAGTAACTACGACCTGTTCGAGCCGCCTTCCGATAATGTTTGAGCGGGCATCTACTCGATGCACATCATCGACAGAATACGCTGATCTGCTTTTCTGAGCTGCGCCACCATCAGGCTCAGCAGTGCATTGGAAAAACGTGCCTGCAGACTGTCGCTGGCCTCGCGCAGCAGCCTGCTATCTATCTCGATCACATCGATGGACTTCGCCACGGTCACCGTCGCCGAGTGCACATGCAGCACTTCACTCTGGTAGGCGATATCGCCAAAGCAGTCACCCGCTCCCATGCGATTGATCTCCGTCCCGTTTTTGATAATCACCACTTCGCCGCTGGTGATGAGATACAGATTGCCGCCAGCCTCACCCTGCTGCACTACCGTCTTGCCGGTTCCCATACTCAGTGAGCGACTGATACCCAGCGTCTCCCATATCTCCGTATCCAGAAAATCGGAGAAGAAATGCAGTTTGCGCATAAAGTTGAAACGGGCAATATCGAAACGCGCATCATTAGGCACAGCCACTTGTGGCAGAGCCGCCGCCAGGTCTTCGTAGAGCCCCTGCCAGGAGGTGTAGCGCATCTCGCGGTCCTGATGCATCGCGCGATGCACAGCAAAACGCAGTGCCTGCGGTATGTCGCTGCGCCAGCTCTCCAGCGAGAGCACTTCCTCATTCAGCTTCTGGTAGATCAGGTCTTCCTGCGATTTGGCGGTAAACGGATAGCGGCCGGTCAGCAACTGGTAGGCCATCACGCCCACCGCATAGATATCCGATTGCAGCGTGGGGCGTGCCTGCCTGAAGTGCTCCGGTGCCATGAATGGCAGCGTCCCCACCAGGTCAACCTGGGTTAAATCTGAATCAGCATTGTAGGCCGCACCAAAATCCGAGATCTTCACGGTGTTCTCATCCGCCCCCAGCAGCACGTTGGCCGGCTTGATGTCGCGGTGCAGCACGCCCATCTTGGTGGCAAAGTCGAGCGCGTTGCAAACCTTGTACAGGATATCGATCACACGGCTGATCGGCAGCAGGTTGTCCGGCGTGGTAAAACGCTTGAGGCTGCCTCCCGCCATGTACTCCATCACGATGTAGTTGAAGTCATCCGTGGCGCCGGCCTCGAATATCTGCACGATAAAGGGGTGCTGCAGCTTGCCGGCAAGGCGGGCTTCATTCAGCCACATGCGGCGGTTGCGGTTGCCCAGCTTGGTATCTTCGAAGAAATTCTGGCGATTGATCTTGATCGCCACGTCACGCTGTGCATAGGTATCAAAAGCAAGATGCACTTCTCCGGACGCCCCCCGCCCCAGTACTTTTTTTATCTCGAAGCGGTGGCGAAATGTTTCGGTCGGGCTATCCATTATTTTTTTTACGCATTGCCGCTGGCACGAAGTCACATTCGCTCAGTCTCAACAAGCACCATCGGTTTCCAGTGTTCATTCGTTCATCGTTTCTTTAAGCTGTAGTGTTGATGTTCTGCCCAAGATTGGCAGGCAGATTGGATGCATTCTGTGCCGGCTGCGGGATGGCGGCAATCAGTGCCATTGCACTCTGTGCCTCGATATCCAGCGCTTTTTTCAGCATGGTCACGCCCACGCTTGCACTAATACCCTGAGCCTGCACTGCACTTGAAGTCGTATTGATCTCCATCTCGCCCTCCGTTTCATTCTTGTCGCTTCCAACTGTTTTTGCAGCTTACGGGACTATGTAGCCCGAATCAAGCGCGCCATGGCGCTGCAAGGCCCAGATGACATGCTCGCGCACGAGCTCTGATGGGTCTTCCAGGCGTGCGCGCAGCGCATGCAGCACCGCCGCGCTGACCGGAGCATTGCCCAGCGCCACCGCAATATTGCGCAGCCATTGCTCATGGCCGATGCGGTAAACCGCGCTGCCTGAAAATTTTTTCCGGAACGTCGTCTCGTCCCAGGCAAATATTTCACTCAAAGTGATGTCATCCAGCCCATGCCGTACCGCAAAATCCGGCTCCAGCGATTTCTGCGCGAAGCGGTTCCACGGGCATACCAGCTGGCAATCGTCACAGCCGTAGATGCGGTTCCCCATCGGCGCACGCAGCTCCAGCGGGATGCGGCCTTTCAGCTCGATGGTGAGGTAGGAAATGCAGCGCCGCGCATCCACCTGATAGGGCGCCACGATGGCCTGCGTCGGGCACACGCTGATGCAGGCAGTGCAGGTGCCGCAGTGATTTTCCAGCGCAGGCGTATCTGCCGGCAAAGGCAGATCGGTGTAGATCTCGCCCAGAAAGAAAAAGGAGCCGCGCTCGCGCGTCAGCAGCAGGCTGTGCTTGCCGCGCCAGCCCAGGCGCGCCCTGGCGGCCAGCTCCACTTCCAGCACCGGTGCGCTGTCGGTGAACACGCGGCATTGTGCCGTGCCTGTTTCGGCACGTATCTGCTGCGCCAGTTTTTCCATGCGGTTGCGCAACACCTTGTGGTAATCGCGACCCAGCGCATAGCGCGAAATAAACCCGCGCGCGCCATTCTGCAGCACCGCCCAGCTGTCTTTTGCAGCGGGCGGGTAGTAATCCATGCGCAGCGAAATGACACGCACAGTGCCCGGCAGCAGCTCGCCCGGCCGGCTGCGTTTGCTGCCGTGTTTTGCCATATAATCCATCTCGCCGTGATAGCCCTGTGCCAGCCATTGCTGCAGGCGGACTTCGGCCTCAGCGAGATCGGTATCGCTGATACCCACGGCCTGAAACCCGAGCGCCATTCCCCATGCCTTAATCCTGGCGGCAAGGGCGGCGTAATCAATTTGTGGAGATGTTTCATTTTGCATAAGCCGGATGATAGCCGAAGTGGTGCAAGCAGGCATTCTGCCGCAAGGCGGGAGCTCGCCATAAACCTGCCCGACGAAGCCGCGACCATGGCATTTTCAGCACGTCTGGCGCAAGCGCTGAAGCCCGGCATGGTGATCTATCTGCGCGGCGACCTGGGCGCCGGCAAAACCACGCTGGTGCGCGGCGTGCTGCATGCGCTGGGCTATTCGGGACGGGTAAAGAGCCCGACCTATACGCTGGTTGAGCAATATGAGGCTGGCGGGTTAAACTTGCGCCACTTCGATCTGTACCGTTTCCGCGACCCGGAAGAGTGGGAATCTGCAGGATTCCGCGATGAGTTTGATGGGCGCAATATTTGTCTGGTGGAATGGCCGCAACAGGCCGCCGGCTTGCTGCCAGCAGCGGATATGGAAATAGTTTTCGAGATACTGCCGGAAGGACGTAATATTCTCATTCAGGCACACACACAATCAGGCGATGAATGCTTAAACCAGCTGCACAACTGATCGCATTAATCTGCATGTTCTGGCTGCACCAGGCCCATGCCGCCATCGCCATCAGTGCCACGCGCGTATGGCCGGCGCAGGATTACACCCGTCTCACCCTGGAGTCGGGCCAGTCGATCAACTACTCGGT
>JBGPPE010000066.1:0-13823 GCA_041488395.1 Gallionellaceae bacterium | reverse complement strand
TGCGGCCATCGGTAAACGCCACGGCGGCGGGGCCGTCCCACGGCTCCATCAGAGCGGCGTGGTATTCGTAGAAGGCGCGACGCTCTTCGTCCATCAGTGTGTTGCCGGCCCAAGCTTCCGGAATCAGCAGCATCATGGCGTGCGGCAGGGAGTAACCACCCGCCACCAGCAACTCTAGCGCGTTATCGAAACAGGCAGAGTCGGACTGCCCGTCGGTGATCAGCGGCCACAGTTTTTCCAGGTCTTCGCCCAGCAATTTCGAGGACATCGCGGCGTGACGCGCGGCCATCCAGTTGACATTGCCGCGCACGGTGTTGATCTCGCCATTGTGCGCGATCATGCGGAAGGGGTGAGCCAGGTCCCAGGTCGGGAAGGTGTTGGTGGAGAAGCGCTGGTGCACCAGTGCGAGCGCGCTCTCTACCGCCGGGTCCTGCAAATCGAGGAAGTACTTACCGACCTGGTCGGCCAGCAGCATGCCCTTGTAAACAATCGTACGAGCCGACATGGAAGGCATGTAGAAGCCCTTGCCCTGCTCGTTCGGCAGTGCACGCACGGCGTGCTCTGCGGTTTTGCGGATGACAAACAGTTTGCGTTCGAGCGCATCGGTGTCGGCGTTGCTGTTGGCGCGGCCTATGAACACCTGGCGCACGACTGGCTCTACCGCCTTGACGCTGACCCCCAGACCGGAGCTGTCCACCGGCACATCGCGCCAGCCCAGCAAGACCTGCCCCTCAGCAGAAATTTTTTCGGCAATAATCTGCTCGCAAGCCTCGCGCGCAGCCTTGTCGCGCGGCAGGAACACCATGCCCACGCCATAGGCGCCGGCTGCTGGCAGATTCACGCCCATTGCTTCGCATTTCTTGCGCATGAAGGCGTCGGGAATTTGCAGCAGGATACCGGCACCGTCACCGGCCAGAGGGTCGGCGCCAACGGCGCCGCGGTGGGTCAGATTTTCCAGAATCTGCAGGCCTTGGCGCACCATGTCATGGCTTTTCTGGCCTTTGATATTTGCGACGAAACCTACGCCGCACGCATCGCGCTCCTGGCGCGGATCGTACAGACCTTGCTGTACCGGCAACGAAGAGTGGCTCACGTTGTTCCTCATTTAATTTCCATTAGAAGCGTTATTACTGCCCGCAAATTCGGGCAAAAAACATGACGGCACACGCCGCCAAACCGTCAAATCAAAAGCGAAAGGGCGGGAATGTTACCCTGTCTGAGGGTGGAGGGCAATATGGACAGAACAAGCCGTTAAAGTTGGCTATCTTGCTTGAACTTTACTTCTGCTGATTTGAACTACTGCAATTCTGTTTTTTCAGATTTCTTCCACCGCAAAGATGCGCCGGTGTTCGCGTATGGCATAGCGATCTGTCATGCCGGCAATATAGTCGGCCACCGCGCGCGCCTGGTCCAGTTCTGCCTGCCTGATGTATTGAGGTGGCAGCATGCGCTTGTCGTCCATAAAGGCCTGGAACAGGTCGTCGATGATGCGGCGCGCCTTAGCACTCATGCGCATGACGCGATAGTGGCGATACAACTGTGTGTGCAGAAATGCCTTCATTTCTTTGTTCTGCTCGTGTATTTCCGCGCTAAAACTCACCAGTGCCGGCGCCGCCCGCACGTCATCCAGATTCTGTACGCCATGCTGCCTGATGTTCCTTTGCGTCTCGGCCATCAGATCATTGACCTGGGTATTGATCATACGGCGTATCGTCTCGTGAATGACACGGCGCTCGTCCAGGTCAGGATAGGCTTTGCGCACGGTTTCCAGATGCTTGGCAAACAGGCGCACTTCCATTAAATGCTCGAGGCTGACCAGACCGGAGCGAAGACCGTCATCCACATCATGGTTGTTATAGGCTATTTCGTCGGCCAGATTGGCCAGCTGACCCTCCAGAGTGGTACGCCGGCCCTGCAGGAAGCGCTCGCCAACTTCTCCCAGTTTGCCGGCATTTTCCAGCGAGCAGTGCTTGAGGATGCCTTCGCGCGTTTCAAAACAGAGATTCAACCCGTTGAATTCTGCATAACGCTCTTCCAGTACATCCACTACACGCAGTGACTGCAAGTTGTGCTCAAAACCGCCGTAGTCCTTCATGCAGGCGTTCAGCGCGGTCTGCCCGGCATGCCCAAAGGGGGTGTGACCTAGGTCGTGCGCCAGGCAAATTGCCTCCACCAGATCTTCGTTGAGAGACATGCTGCGTGCGATGGAGCGGCCGATTTGCGCCACCTCGATACTGTGCGTCAGGCGGGTACGGAACATGTCACCCTCGTGATTCACAAATACCTGGGTTTTGTACTCGAGGCGCCGGAATGCGCTGGAGTGGATGATGCGGTCGCGGTCGCGCTGAAATTCGCTGCGGCCGCTTGGTGCTGTTTCACGCGCCAGCCTGCCGCGCGAATTGTGCTCAGTTGTGGCGTAAGGTGCCAGCTCAATGCTCGGCACAACAAGCCTCTATGGTTTGTCGCAACATTTCCGGCTGTGCCTCGCTTGAAATGATTGCACGTCCGATCGGGTGCAACAGGACGAAGCGCATTTTTCCACCGATCACTTTTTTATCCAGGCCCATCAGATTGATATATTGGTCGACCGGCATTTGCGGCGCGACTACCGGCAAGCCAGCGCGGTCAAACAGCTTGCGTATGCGCGTTTCGTCTTGTTCGCTTATCCACCCCAGACGCCTGGATAAATCCGCAGCCATCATGGTGCCAGCCGCCACGGCTTCGCCATGCAACCAGGCCCCATAGCCCATGCCGTTTTCGATGGCGTGACCAAAGGTATGTCCAAGGTTAAGCAATGCCCGCTCTCCACTCTCGCGCTCATCTGAGCCGACCAACTCTGCCTTGTTCTGGCAACTGCGCGCTATTGCGTGTTGCAGCGCGTTGGGGTCGCGTGCCAGCAGTTTTTCCATGTGCTCTTCTAACCATTCCAGGAAGCGCAGATCGCGAATCAGGCCATATTTGATCACTTCAGCCAGGCCTGCACGCAGCTCTTGATCGGGCAGGGTATTCAGTGTCGCGATATCGATCAGGACTACCTGTGGCTGGTAAAAGGCACCGATCATGTTTTTTCCCAGCGGGTGGTTAATACCTGTTTTACCGCCCACTGAAGAGTCCACCTGCGACAACAGTGTGGTTGGAATCTGGATGAACGGCACACCGCGCAAGTAGGTGGCCGCCGCGTAACCGGTCATGTCACCAACCACCCCCCCACCCAGCGCAATCAACGGTGTGTTGCGTTCGCACCGGTTAGTCAGCAGGGCGTCGTAGATCAAATTTAAGGTTTCCGAGTTTTTGTACTGCTCACCATCTGGCAGTATCACCGGAATCACGCTGATGCCATGGCTATCCAGCGTGCTGCGCAGTTTGTCGAGGTATAGCGGCGCCACAGTCGTATTGCTGATAACCGCCACTCGCTTATGTGGCAAATACGGTAGCAACAGGTCTGCGCGGCCCAGCAAGCCATGCCCTATATGTATCGGGTAACTACGCTCTGCCAATCCCACGGTTAAAGTCTGCATTTCGTTTGAGTGTTCAGTTATATCGCTTGTGGTGTTCAGTTTGTTAATCAGTGATGCAAGCAGAACCTGCACACTCTGCTTCCCGGTATGAATGACGATATCCGCCAGCTCTGTGTAAATCGGGTTGCGCTGCTCATACAGCTCTTGCAATTTTCCGCGCGGATCCGCTGTCTGCAATAGCGGCCGGCTGCGATCATGACGAGTCCGCTGCCACAAATCATGCACGCTGCTTTTCAGATAAACCACCACGCCGTGGGCGCGCATCTGTGCGCGGCTGTTTGCATCAAGCACGGCCCCACCACCTGTGGCCAGCACGATATTTTCGCCTTGCAACAGCTCGTTTATTACCGCAGCTTCACGCTGTCTGAAGCCAGCCTCTCCCTCGACATCAAAGATATGCGGGATGGTAACTCCTGTGCGCTTCTGGATTTCCTCGTCACTGTCTACGAAAACTTTATCGAGCTGCTTGGCCAGAAGGCGCCCCACTGTGGTCTTGCCCGAGCCCATCATTCCAATAAGGACAATATTTCCTGACAACCTTTTGGGCTGTTTAGTATCAACAGTTTTCATAATTGGAATTGTAACGGAAAATTCCCGTTACAAATATTGAGTGTTAAAAACAATAAAGCCCGGATGTTTCCGGGCTTTATTGTTTTTAACTAGGAGACTATTTCAGCCCCAAACTTTCCTGCATGATTTTGGGGGTAATAAAGATCAGCAACTCATTTTTAGCCCGCGACTTTGTCGTGTTCTTGAAAAACCAGCCGATGACAGGTATATCGCCAAGCAGAGGAACCTTGGTAGTGGAATCCGAGTCGTCTTGTGTGTAAACACCGCCGATAATCACTGTGCCACCATTTTCGACCAGCACTTGCGTGGTGACCTTCTTGGTATCAACGCTTGGCACACCGGAATAAATGGCACCAACCGTGTCCTGGTTGACTGCCAGTGTCATGTTTATGTGATCATCTGGGGTGATAATTGGCGTTACGTTCAAACTAAGCACGGCCTTCTTGAAGGCAACGTTAGTCGCACCGCTGCTCGACGCTTGCAGATAAGGAATTTCAACACCAGACTCAATGGTGGCAGAAGACTTGTCAGCAGTAACCACACGTGGGCTGGCGATGTTCTTGGTAACACCATCAGTTTGTGAGGCCAGCAATTCCAGATTCAGGGTGGTTGTGCCTGATGTATTAATCAATGCCAAATTAAGCCCACCGGTCCCTGTTGATGCGCCAGGCAGGTTCACGTTTCCCGTTGTCGTGCCTGAAAATGAATTGATATCAGCAGGGTTAGTGAAATTCAACCGACCACCGAGGTTGCGCGAAAATGTGTCTTTTGCCGAAACAAATCGCGCCTCAATCATCACTTGGCGGACCGCCACGTCAATTTGTTTAATCAGACTACGTACATCTTCAAGATGCGCTGGTGTATCTTGTACGAACAGTGTATTAGTGCGCACATCTTGTACGGCACTACCTCGCTTGGATAAGATGCGCTGAGCCGGATCTGATATTAACTTTGCAATATCTGTTGCCTTGGCGTAACTAAGCTGGAAACTCTCTGTATGCATGGGCTCAAGCTCGGCAATTTCCTGTGTTGCCGTCAAATCGCCCTTTTCTTTCAATGCCAACTCCTGTCGAGGCGCGACTTGAACCACATTGCCGTTCCTGCGCATATCCAACCCCTTGCTTTGCAGGATGATATCGAAGGCCTGGTCCCATGGCACATCCTTTAGTCGCAATGTCAGGTTACCACTGACCGTATCGCTAATAACGATGTTCAGGTTAGTAAAGTCAGCAATAACATTTAACGCTTCGCGCACAGTTATATTCTGGAAGTTGAGCGTTAACTTGTCTCCGTCGTAGGTTTTCGGGCCTGACGTGACCTTTTTCTTAACTTCCTCAGCAATTACACGTTTCACTTCAATGATGAACTTTGTGTCTGCCTGATACGCTGCATATTCCCAAGGGGATTTGGGCTCTATCACCAACCGTGCATTCCCTCCTTGGGCAACCGCGTCAACAATTTGCACAGGTGTGCCAAAATCAGTTACATCTAGCTTGCGCTGCAAATTGCGCGGCAAATCTGTTTTCAGGAACTCTACAATCAGCTTCAATCCCTGTTGCTTGATATCAATCCCCACATTTGTGTCCGATAAATCAACTTGAACCAGACCTTCACCATTTTTTCCACGATGAAAATCTACATCGCGCAAACTATGTTTCTGCAAGCTTGATTTCGCTTCTGCAAAATTAGGGGTCGCTGCCCCAACCGTTCCTTCGATGCTCTTGAGAGTAACGATCAAGTTGTTCCCATCGATTACTGGCGGGTCGTATGTAAGCGATTGCCCAAGGTTGAGAACTAAACGAGTTCGGAATTTTTGTAACGGGTCAGCAGCTTGCACTATCGTTGCACTGCGAAGTGCTCCCTCGCTGAATTCCTGCGTTTTCTTGCCTAAGCCATTAACCGTTCTAGGAAACGTTAACGCTATTCGAGGTGGTGTTCCGATTGTAAACACCTCTGGCAGAGCTGAAAGTGGTGCTTTCATCCCCACCTTGAGCACAATCTGCCCGTTTGCTGAGCGGCTAGTTGTGATTGATTCTATGCTATTCAAAGCATCGGCAGATGTGTTTTCGCTGAGCTGTTGCGCATTTACACCAAAAGTTGTCAGTGCAAATATGGATATAGCCAGTCGAAATATATGTTGGGCTGCGTTACTGAACTGTCTCATGTTTTCACTCCCGATTACTCTACTAATTGCAGACTGCTCTCGCGCTCTGACCAATCGCCCGCACCATCTTGCACCATTTCCTTCACTTTCACTTCTGTGTCAGTCACAGCAATGATTTGGCCAAAATTAAGCCCCATGTAATTGCCAGCTTTAACCCTGTGCAATTTGCCATCAGGGGATCTTATTACTGCGTGGCCGACACCTTTCCGCAGCATATAGCCGACCATTTTCAAGCCCTCCAGCGGGAACTCTTCCAGTTCCTGCTTGGGCCTGTTGAAATCCGGCTGATTGGAGCCGCCACCCATATTTTTTACTTCTGGTTTGCGTGGCTTGAACGGATCTGGCAAACCCGCGCTGTTGTCATAATTCATGGGCTCATAAGGTCTTATATCGGGTGGAGGATCAACCTTTCCACGCATATCAGCCCCTGAGTTCTTCACGAAATCTCGCAGATCCTCAAACTCTTCGCCTCCGCATGCGGCAAGCAACATCGTAGCTAGCAGCAATATAAATTTCGTCCTCATTTCTTTGCTCCAGCTGGGTTGGCAGCCTTTCTTTGCGCCGCCAATTCATCTTCATCCAGGTAGCGATATGTTTTGGCGACAGTATCCATAATGAGTTGGCCGCTACTACTTGGGCTCACACTGATATCGTTCAAAGTCACAATCCGCGGTAGCTGAGAAATATCGCTGGCAAACCTTCCAAGATCGTCATAGTTACCAGTCACCCTGATTGTGATGGGTTGCTCGGTGAATACGCCGGTCGCCTTCTCAGGGCCGGGTCTGAATAAATCTACTTGCAGACCACGCCCAAGGCCCGCTTGGTTAATGTCGGTCAGCAATGCATCCATTTCAGATTTACTGGGCAATTGTTTTAGCAGCGCACCAAATGACTGCTGCGTATCAATCAGTTGCTTCTTGATTAAATCCAGGTTCACCGCCTGTCTTTTCTTCGTCAGGAAGGTATCTTTTAATTGCTCTTCTTGTTCCCGGATTGATGTAAGCGCAGTCCATTGATCTTGCCAATCCAGCAACGCGCCCGCTGCCACAACCACAAGAAACATGGCGAGGAATGACGCCAGTTTGATAGGCAATGGCCAGCTTCCCGGTGTTTTGGGGTCGATATTTTTAAGCTCTTCCAGGAAATTCTTGAAGTTCATGAGCTCGACTAACCTTTCGTTCCAGTGGGTTTTGCCGCAGAGGAAGCGGGTGCAGGTGTGGCTGGCGCTTGCTTGGTTAAGTTGAAATTCAGCGAAAATTCACTGACTCGCGCCCCGCCAGTTGTTGTTGCATGCACCTCAATCAATGTTGGAGTATCCAGCCATGGTGAGTCCTCAATCGCTCGCATCAATGTAGATACTCGTGCATTTGATTGAGCATAACCTATCAAGCTAATTTTAAGGCCTGTTTGCTTGATCGACTTCAGATAGACACCGTCAGGCAAAATTCGCAGCATCTGATCAAGCAAGTGCACCACATCCGAGCGAGTACTTTGCAAATTTTCCACGACGGTTTTTCGAGCCAGCAATGACTGCGTTTGCTCGCGCAATTTTTTGATTTCGTCAATTTGCTTGTCCAGCAAAGCAATTTCTTTGTTCAGGTATTCGTTACGACGCTCCTGATAAGAAATTTGCGTCATGATTGTCACGTGCACAAAGCCAACGACAATTGCTCCGATAATCAGAGAGATGATGCCGAATGCAATGAATTGAATTTGACGTGCACGGCGCTTTTCGGCGCGATGAGGTAATAAATTTATACGTATCATGATGGGTCAAACCTCCGCATCGCCAATCCACATGCAATCATCAAGGCAGGCGCGTCGGCCTGCAATTGGCGAGGCTTGATTCGGCTAGATAGAGTCATTTGAGCGAAAGGATTGGCAACCAGAGTGTTCACTTGCGTGCGCGTCGCCACTGCATCGTCCAGCCCCGCAAGCGCCGCGCAACCTCCAGCCAGCACCACATAGCTAACTTCATTGTATTGCGTCGAGGTAAAGAAGAATTGCAACGCACGTGTCACCTCTGTTGCCAGGCTATCCAGAAACGGCGCCAATACATCCGTTTCGTAATTCTCAGGAAGACCGCCATTGCGCTTAGCCGCTTCAGCTTCATCAGCCGACAGCCCAAAAGCATTTTGAATTTGCTGAGTCAACTGCGCCCCGCCAATCTGCTGGTCACGCGTATAGACAGACTGCCCATTGCGCAGCACGTTCACATTCATGACGTTCGCGCCGATATCAACCAGCGCCACGCACTGGTCTTTTGCGCCGTCAGGCAACTGTGAACAAATTTGATCAAACGCCGCCTCGGCAGCATACGGCTCAACGTCCACAACGATGGCTTTCAGGCCTGCAGACTGTATTGCGGCAACCCTGTCTTCAACGTTTGCCTTGCGCGAGGCCGCCAGTAAAACCTCCACCTCTTCTGGACTGTTCGGCGCAGGGCCAACAACCTGAAAGTCCAGATTTACCTCTTCCAATGCAAATGGTATGTATTGATTAGCCTCTGACTCAACCTGATATTCCAGGTCTTCCTCGCGCAAACCGGCGGGCAGAAATATTTTCTTGCTAATTACGGCTGCCGCAGGCAGCGCCACGCTCGCATTTTTAATACGAGAGCCCAGTCGCTTCCAGGCTCGGCGCAATCCTTCGGCCACAGCATCCAGATCATTAATATTTCCGTCGCTGACCGCATCCTTGGGTAACGGCTCAATTGCGTAACGCTCAAGCTCGTAAGTTGTTTTCTTCGGAACCTTACTCAACTCCACCATCTTGATCGAGGACGCACTAATATCCACCCCAATTAGCGGTGGCGTTTTAGTCTGCAGAAAGTCCAACGGGAGATCAAAATTTCCTTTAATCATATGCTGGTTAGCGCGGTTTCGTATAAATTGGTTTAAATCCTAGCAATAACACCCGCTCGTGTAAAGTTTTTTCTACAGGCTTATTTTCATTTCCCAGAGCCGATATAATCCCGACACCACATAAACCAACCCCGAATTCCAAGACATGACTTCACGCTGGTGGTTTTACTCGGCGATAGCTGCTTTAGCCGTTTCAGTTTTGCCGTTTCTGATTCTCACGTTCGCTGCGATGTTGACCTATCCAACATTGCCCTCTCTGGAAATATTGACCGATTACCGCCCAAATATGCCTTTGCGCGTTTATAGCGCCGAGGGAGTTTTGCTTGGAGAGTTCGGCAAGGAGCGGCGCGCGCTGGTCAAAATTAGCGAAGTACCTGAAATGATGAAGAAAGCCATACTTGCCGCAGAAGATGAGCGCTTCTATGAGCATGGGGGCGTTGATTACATAGGCGTGTTGCGGGCTGCTCTTTCGAATTTCACCTCTGGTGGCGCCAAACAGGGCGCCAGCACAATTACCATGCAAGTCGCGCGAAATTTCTTCCTGACCAAGGAAAAAACCTTTTCGCGCAAATTCAATGAAATGATGCTTGCCTTCAAGATCGAACACAATCTGACCAAGGATGAGATTCTGGAGCTATACATCAACCAGATTTACCTTGGCCAGCGCGCATACGGATTTGCCACCGCGGCTCAGGTATATTTCGGCAAACCACTCAATCAACTTAGCACCGCTGAAATGGCCGTGCTTGCAGGCTTGCCCAAGGCGCCCTCATCGTATAACCCGGTTGTAAACCCCAAACGCGCCAAAATTCGCCAGATGTATGTGTTGCGACGCATGCATGAACTGGGATTTATTGATGATGGACAATTCGCAACCGCCCAGACCGAACCGATTATCGCCAAGCGCAGCAGCCAGGAGTTTGCTGTCAAATCCGACTATCTGGTCGAGATGGTGCGCCAGGTCATGTTTGATCGCTATCAGGATGATGCCTATACCCAGGGATATAATGTTTACACAACGATCCGCCTGGAAGACCAGCGCGTGGCCTATGACTCGTTGCGCAAGGGTGTGATTGAATATGATCGTCGCCACGGATATCGCGGACCCGAAGGTTTTATAGATTTGCGCAAAGATCACAGTGATGAATTTATTGAAGAAGCACTGCAGGAAGTTTCCGACAGTGGCGATTTGATTCCCGCGGTGGTTCAAGCTGTTTCTGCAAAAGAAATTACCGCTTACTGCAAGGGTGGACAAATTGCCGCACTCAGTGGCGAGGGCCTGAAATTCGCCCAGCAGTCTATTGGCGGGAAGGTGGCGCCGAATCAGCGCATACGCGTGGGCTCGCTGATTCGCGTGCAGCAGGATGAAAAAGGAGCGTGGCAAATCGCACAATTGCCGCAGGTTGAATCGGCTTTCATTTCGGCCAACCCGCAAAATGGCGCCATCTACTCATTAATTGGCGGTTTCGATTTCAACCATAACCAGTTCAACCATGTCACCCAGGCATGGCGTCAACCCGGCTCCGGTTTCAAGCCATTTATTTATTCTGCCGCGCTGGAGAGGGGCTTCACACCGGCTTCTATCATCAACGATGCACCCTTGGTGATCGATTCCATTGAAACCGGTGGCGAACCCTGGCAACCCAAAAACTTTGACGGCACCTTTGAAGGGCCCATGCGCATGCGCCAGGCCCTGATCAAATCCAAGAACCTGGTATCCATCCGCATCCTGCAGGCGATCACCCCCAGCTATGCGCAGGATTACATCACCCGCTTCGGTTTCGATAAAGAGAAACATGGCCCGTATCTGACCATGGCTCTGGGAGCGGGCTCGGTTACTCCCATGCAATTAATGGCCGGCTATTCTGTTTTTGCCAACGGCGGTTACAGCATCACGCCATATTTCATTCAGCGCATCGAGGACTCGCAAGGAAAAGTGCTTGAACAGGCCGATCCGGTTAAAGCGGGCATCAATGCAGAGCGCGTCATCGATGTCCGCAATGCCTACACCATGGTGAATATGATGCAGGACGTGGTACGCCACGGTACAGCCATCCGCGCCATGCAGCTGGGCCGCCAGGATTTGGCCGGGAAAACCGGCACCACCAGCGACTCCATGGATGCATGGTTCTGCGGCTTCCAGCCTACGATCGTAGGCGTTGCATGGATAGGCTTTGACAATCCCCACAGTCTGGGAGACAAGGAAACCGGGGGGGGCGCCGCACTACCCATCTGGATGGGATACATGGAAAAAGTATTGAAAAATGTCCCGGAAGCCGTCTACACCATGCCTGACAACATGGTCGCTGCGCGCATCAATGACAATGGGCGCCGCGACCCCAACGGCAATCGTATCGAATATTTTTACCAGGAAAATTTGCCACCCGAGCAGGCGGCCGCACCGGATCCTGCCGCAAAACCTGCGGAAGCGGTCAAGGATGAACTCTTCTGATGAGCAAAAATCACGCGCCGCGGCGCGACCTGATGCGCGAGCAACTGGCGCATCAGGCTGCGCGTCTGATGGCTGAAAACGGCATCACCGATCACGCCTTTGCCAAGCGCAAGGCCGCCAAGCAACTAGGCGCGGCAGATACGCAGCACCTCCCCAGCAATCAGGAAATTGATGCAGCGCTGCGTACTTTTCGTGCACTTTATCAACACGATGACCACCCGGTCGTCCTGCGCCAGCTGCGCGAACATGCGCTAAACACCATGCGATTGCTGGAGCCGTTCCATCCCTACCTGACCGGCTCAGTACTCGATGGTAGCGCGGGAGCGCATTCTGATATTAATCTGATTATTTATTCAGACGATGTCAAAGCGGTAATGATGTTTTTGCTGAAGCACAATATGCCGTTTGAAAGCGGTGAATGGCGCGTCCAGTTGATGGGCAGGCAACAAATTGTGCCGAGCTTCACCCTGGAAAGTGAAACTGACATTCCCGTGCATATTGCTGTGCTACCCGAAAATGCCCGCCATAGTGGCAGCCGCAAAGCGGAAACCCACGCCGACATAGCAACGCTCGCCGGCGTGTTGACGGACACTAGCCCTGTTTGAGCCAGCGTGCCGCATCCAGTGCAAAATAGGTCAGGATGCCGTCTGCACCAGCGCGTTTGAATGCCAGCAGGGACTCCAGCACGCACGCCTCTTCATTTAGCCAGCCGTTTTGCGCCGCCGCCTTGAGCATGGCGTACTCGCCACTGACCTGATACACAAAAGTCGGCGCCTTGAACTCATCCTTGACCCGTCGCACGATATCCAGATACGGCATACCGGGCTTGACCATCACCATATCCGCACCTTCTTCCAGATCCAGCGCCACTTCCCACAAGGCTTCGTCCGAGTTGGCCGGATCCATCTGGTAAGTGTATTTGTTGCCCTTGCCCAGATTGCCGCTGGAGCCGACCGCGTCGCGGAAAGGACCGTAGAAACTGGATGCGTATTTGGCCGAATAGGCCATGATGCGCGTATGGATGCAGCCCTTGCGATCGAGCGCGGCACGCACCGCCGCAATGCGCCCGTCCATCATGTCTGACGGGGCCACCACATCGGCGCCTGCCTGTGCATGCACTTGCGCCTGCTGGGCCAGCACAGCGACCGTTTCGTCGTTAATGACGTAGCCGCTGCCATCGATCAGGCCATCCTGACCGTGGCTGGTATAAGGGTCCAGCGCGATGTCGGTCATTACGCCCAGTTCAGGGAAGCGCTTTTTCAGCTCAGCCACAACTTTGGGCACCAGACCCTCCGGATTGAGTGCCTCGCGCGCATCTTCTGTCTTGAGCGCCGCATCAATCACCGGAAACAGTGCCAGCATGGGAATGCCCAGCTTGACGCACTCTTCTGCCTGATAAAGCAGTTTGTCCAGCGTCTGGCGCTTCACCCCCGGCATGGAGGTCACTGCCTCCTCGCGGTTACTGCCTTCCAGCACAAACACCGGATAGATCAGATCGGCACTGCTCAGCATATGCTCGCGCATCAGATCGCGTGAAAATGAATCACGACGCATGCGGCGCATGCGCTTGTGTGGGTACAACCCTAATTTATGCATGGTTTAATCCTGACTATTGCTTGAACTATTTCTGCGAACCCGAATCTTAAAGTGCAAGATGACTTGATGTCATCTCCCGCTTCTCCTCCCTGAGCGGGCGTCTTAACGCTGTTAAGACTTTTGCCCCTGGCCTCCCCCCTTTTGTCCAGGGGCTTTTTTTGTGTTCATTTACGCCGTATTGCCGCTATTCCGCAGCAAACCAGCCTGAAATGACGGTTTCCGCCTCATCCATGCCGGCTTTCTTCAGGCTGGAAAACAACTGCACGGTGTAATTCGGAAAATATTCGGCCAGATACTTTTTTACCTTGAGCAAAGTCGCCGTTGCCTGCTGGCGGCTCAGCTTGTCCGACTTGGTCAGCAAAATGTGCACCGGCTTGCCGGTAGGCACAAACCAGTCCAGCATCTGCTCATCCAGCGGCGTGAGGGGGTGGCGCGAGTCCATGATGACCACCAGACCAGCCAGGGCTGAGCGCGTCTGCAAATACTCGCTCAGCAGCCCTTCCCAGTGAGCGCGCACATCCGGCGGCACCTTGGCATAACCATAACCGGGCAAGTCCACCAGAAAGCGGTTGTCGCCCAGATCAAAATAGTTGATATGCTGGGTGCGCCCGGGAGTCTTGCTGGTAAAGGCCAGACGGGTGTGGTTGGCCAGGGTGTTG
>JBGPPE010000065.1:0-14001 GCA_041488395.1 Gallionellaceae bacterium | reverse complement strand
TGTAGCGCTGGTCATGCGCCCTCTCCCCCGGCCCCTCTCCCGCCAGCGGGAGAGGGGAGTTGGTTTACTTGCCCAGCTCTTCCAGACGGATGCGAGTCACCTTGCCGGTGATCACCTTGAGCGCTTCAATCTTGGCAATCGCCGCATTGATGCGCTTCTCGCGCGTCTGGTGGGTGAGCATGATCAGGTCGGTCTGCTCTTCGCCTTCGCCCGGCTCCTTCTGGATCACCGCATCAATGGAAATCTGTTCATCCGCCAGGATGCGCGTGATGTCGGCCAGCACGCCCGGTTTGTCCTGCACGCGCATGCGCAGGTAGTAGCTGGTCTGCACTTCGTCGATCGGCAGGATTTTCAGGTCGGCCAGCTGGTTGGGCTGGAAAGCCAGGTGCGGCACGCGGTTCTGCGGGTCGGCGGTGTGCATGCGCGTCACATCCACCAGGTCGGCAATCACCGCGCTGGCGGTGGGCTCGGCACCGGCACCCTTGCCGTAATACAGCGTCGCACCGACGGCATCGCCCTGCACCAGCACCGCGTTCATCGCGCCTTCCACGTTGGCGATCAGGCGCTTGCTCGGGATCAGCGTGGGGTGCACGCGCAACTCGACGCCTTCCGGCGTGCGTTTGGTGATGCCCAGCAGTTTGATACGGTAGCCCAGTTGTTCGGCGTATTTGATGTCGGTGGCATCCAGTTTGGAAATGCCCTCGATATAAGCCTTGTCGAACTGCATCGGAATGCCGAAAGCCAGTGCAGCAAGGATAGTGATCTTGTGCGCCGCATCTACACCTTCGATGTCGAAAGTCGGGTCGGCTTCGGCGTAGCCCAGGCGCTGCGCCTCTTTCAGCACGGTATCGAAGGAGAGGCCCTTGTCGCGCATCTCGGACAGGATGAAGTTGGTGGTGCCGTTGATAATGCCGGCGATCCACTCGATGCGGTTGGCACTAAGACCCTCGCGCAGTGCCTTGATGATGGGGATGCCGCCGGCCACGGCCGCTTCAAAGGCTACCATCACACGCATATTCTGTGCTGCCGCAAAGATCTCGTTGCCATGCACAGCGAGCAGCGCCTTGTTGGCGGTGACCACATGCTTGCCGTTGGCGATGGCCTTCAGCACCAGTTCCTTGGCCACGCCATAGCCGCCGATCAGCTCGATAACGATATCTACTTCAGGATCATTCACCACCGAGAACGCATCGTCGGTCACACGGCAGGTTCCCTTGGTGACACTTTTGGCAAGCTCCACGTTTTTATCGGCCACCACGGTAATTTTTATCGGGCGCCCGGCACGACGGCTGATCTCTTCCGCATTGCGTGCCAGCACGGCGAACGTGCCGCCACCGACAGTGCCTGCACCTAACAGTCCTACATTGATTGGTTTGATGCTCATTTCATCTCTTTCAAAAAATTGGCTGCAACTTCACAGCCATAAAATATTTGCGCCTGCTTATTTGGCGTGGCGCTTGCGATAGGATTCGAGGAAGCGCGCAATGCGGCCGATCGCCTCGGTCAGGTCATCCGTGTTGGGCAGGAACACAATGCGCATATGGTCGGTGTGTGGCCAGTTAAAGCCGCTGCCCTGCACTACCAGCACCTTCTCGGTTTCCAGCAGCTCGAGGATGAATTTCTGGTCATCCGCAATCGGGTACATCTGCGGGTCCAGGCGCGGAAACATGTACAGCGCTGCCTTGGGCTTGACGCAGGTCACCCCGGGAATGGCGGTGAGCAGATCGTAGGCAAGATCGCGCTGCCTGGCCAGCCTGCCCCCGGGCGCCACCAGGTCGTTAATGCTCTGATAGCCGCCCAGCGCGGTCTGGATCGCATACTGCCCGGGCACGTTGGAACACAAACGCATCGAGGCGAGGATGTTGAGGCCGTCAATGTAGTCCTGCGCATGCTTCTTGTTGCCCGACACGATCATCCAGCCCGAGCGATAGCCGCAGGCGCGGTAATTTTTCGACAGGCCGTTGAAGGTCACGAACAGTATATCGTCTGCCAGCGAAGCGATCGAAGTGTGGGTGGCGCCGTCATACAACACCTTGTCGTAGATCTCGTCGGCGTAAATAATCAGCTGATGCTGGCGCGCGATCTCGATAATCTCCAGCAGCAGCGCATCCGAATACAGCGCACCGGTGGGGTTATTGGGGTTGATCAGCACGATGGCGCGCGTATTCGGCGTGATCTTGCTGCGCATGTCTTTCAGGTCCGGCATCCAGTCGTTCTGCTCGTCGCACAGGTAGTGGCGCGGCGTGCCGCCGGCCAGGGTCACTGCGGCGGTCCACAGCGGGTAGTCCGGCGCCGGCACCAGCACTTCGTCGCCGGTATTGAGCAGGCCTTGCATCGCCATCACGATCAGCTCGGAAGCGCCGTTGCCGATGAAAATATCTTCCATGCCCACGCCGGCAATTTTTTTCTGCTGCGAGTAATGCATTATCGCCTTGCGCGCGGCGAACAGGCCCTTGGAATCGGTATAGCCGGAGGAGTTGGGCAGGTTATGGATCACGTCCTGCTGGATTTCTTCCGGCGCCTCGAAGCCGAACGGCGCCAGATTGCCGATGTTCAGCTTGATGATGCGATGGCCGTCTTCTTCCATCTGCTTGGAGCGCGCCATCACCGGCCCGCGGATGTCGTAGCAGACATTGGCCAGCTTGGCGGATTTCAGCACGGGGCGCACGGCGGGATCAATCACGGGGGTGTTGGGTTGTTTCACGATGGCTCTCTCAGGTGTATCCAGGCACAGGCGAATGTTTCAAGCGCAGACGAATACGGTAGAATCCGCCAACATGCCCTTGAAACCGCGGGCTGCAAAGGGCGCAATTCTATCCGAGCGAGGCCCGCTGAGCAAATAAGTCGATCGGCGGATTTGCCGCCACAAACCACGGAGAAACTGCTTGAAACTGAGTCTTTCCCTCAATCCCAGCCAGAAGATTTTCACCGCACACGGCCCGGGCTATGTCACGGTGAGCGGGGAGCGCCATGAACAGCCCGTCGTGGTCACCCCGCAACAGGTGCACAGCGACTGGCCGGCCAGCACTTTCGCCGCCCTGGGCAAGGCCCATTTCGACTACTTTCTGGCCCTCAGGCCGGACATCGTGCTGCTGGGAACCGGCCCGGAACACCATTTTGCCAACCCGCAGCTGTACCGCGCCCTGACCGATGCCGGCATCGGCGTAGAGTTCATGAGCACCCCCGCCGCCTGCCGCACCTACAACATCCTGCTCGGTGAAGACCGCAAGGTGGTTGCCGCCATATTGTTTGAATGACTCAAACCGTTTTATCCGCAGATTACGCAGATTTACGCAGATTGATAAATCTGAAAACATTGGCACGGCATAGCGCCACCTTTCCAAATTCAGATAGCTATTGTCTTAATCTGCTTAATCTGCGTAATCTGCGGACAAAGCATTTTTGAAAGCCCACCACATGAATCCATCCCTGCACAACGTCATCCAGCAAACCGAACAGGTCATCCTGGGCAAGCCGCACCAGATCAGGCTGGCGCTGACCTGTCTGCTGGCGCGTGGACACCTGCTGATCGAAGACCTGCCCGGCACCGGCAAGACCACGCTGGCACATGTGCTGGCGCGCACCCTGGGCATGCAGTTCCAGCGCATCCAGTTCACCAGCGACATGCTGCCGGCCGACATCCTCGGCGTTTCGGTATACCAGCGCGACAGCGGCGAATTCAAGTTTCATCCCGGCCCGATCTTCGCCCAGATGATACTGGCCGACGAAATCAACCGCGCCACACCCAAAGCCCAGAGCGCCCTGCTGGAATCCATGGAAGAGCAACAGGTCACTCTGGAAGGCGTGACGCACGCGCTGCCGCAGCCGTTTTTCGTGATCGCCACACAGAACCCGATCAACCAGATCGGCACCTTTCCCCTGCCGGAATCGCAGCTCGACCGCTTCCTCATGCGCATCCAGCTCGGCTATCCCGATGCCCAGGCGGAACGCCGCCTGCTTTCCGGCGTGGAGCGGCGCGAAATCGTGGCCAGGCTGGAACCACAGATGGCCGCTGCCGAACTACTCTCCCTGCAGCAGCAGGTCAAGCAGGTGCACGCCTCCCCCGCCCTGCTCGACTACGTGCAGGCCATCCTGCGCCACACGCGCGAATCGGCACGCTACGTGCACGGTCTCTCTCCCCGTGCCGGCCTCTCGCTGCTTGCCGCCGCCCGTGCCTGGGCGCTGCTGCACGGGCGCAACGCGGTGATTCCGGAAGACGTGCAGGTAGTGCTGCCAGGCGTCGCCAGCCACCGCCTGCAAAGCGTGCAGGATGTGCAGACTTCGGATGGCGACAAGCTGGCACGCGAGCTGATTGAAGCCGTTGCCATTCCATAAGCCATCTAAACACTGGATAAGCTTATAAGTTCAGAGGCAATGCTGGTGCTAGAATATGCGGGCAACCTATTCGAAAGGTTTAACCATGAACGAGATCATGTTTGTAGTGGAAGAAGCGCCGGAAGGTGGATGGACTGCGCGAGCACTGGGTGAATCCATTTTTACCGAAGCGGATGATATCGAAAGCCTGCATCAGCAAGTGCGCGATGCGGTGCATTGTCATTTTGAAGAAGGAAAAGCGCCGAAAATGATCCGCCTGCACTTCACCCGCGAGGAAGTTCTCGCCGTATGAAACTGCCGCGCAATCTGACTGGCGCGCAACTTATCAAGGCACTGGGGCAACTCGGCTACCAACCAACCCGCCAGGCGGGAAGCCATGTACGTCTGACCTGCCCTCTCCGCAAAGAACATCACCTCACCGTGCCACTGCATGACCCGTTACGGATCGGCACCTTGGCCGCAATCCTTGCCGAGGTAGCGGCACATCATGGCATGACCAGGGAAGCATTAGCCGACAGGCTATTCGGAAAATAGCAGGCAAATTCCGTGTTCGCCACTCTCCGGCAAAAATTTCGCACCTGGCTATTCCGCCCAAAGATCGAGAGCGGCACGGTCACGCTCAACCAGCGCCGCATCTTCATCCTGCCCACGCGCCAGGGCTGGGGCTTTGCCGTAGTGCTGCTGATGATGCTGCTGGGCGACATCAACTACAACCTGAGCCTGGGCTACGTGCTCACCTTTCTGCTCGCCACCACGGCGGCGATGACCATGCTGCATGCCTTCCGCAACATGGCACAGCTGGAAGTGCGTGCCGGGCACAATGATGCGGTGTTTGCCGGCGATAACGCCGGTTTCGTGTTTCACTTTCACAACAACAGCAAGCTGACTCGCCACCAGCTCATGCTGCGCGACAACACCGGGCACAGCACTACGTTTGATCTGCCCGCACAGCAACATGCCAGGGTGCTGCTTTCCATTCCGGCGCAACGGCGTGGCTGGCTGGACAGCGGACAACTGACGCTCTCCACCGAGTTTCCGCTGGGGCTGTTTTACGCCTGGTCCTACCTGCATTTCGACACGCGCTGCCTGGTCTACCCCAAACCCGCCGCCCCCATGGCGTTACCGGCCAGCTCTCCCCAGGATGGCATCGGCAAGCTGCTCGGCGCAGGCGATGAAGATTTCGCCGGGTTGCGCAACTATGTGGCGGGAGATCCACTGCCGCGCATCGCCTGGAAGGCCCTGGCACGCGAACAGGGACTGCAGGTCAAGCAGTTCAGTGCAACGCAGGGACGTGAACTGTGGCTGGACTGGGCTTTGCTGGCCTACGCGGCGAGCGAGCACAAACTGGAGATGCTCACGCGCTGGGTGCTGGATGCCGATGCTCAGGGGCTGCTCTACGGGCTGCGCCTGCCTGGCATTGAGATTGCGCCGCAACACGGCCCCGCGCATCGCGCCGAATGCCTGGGTGCGCTGGCTTTGTTTGGGAGGGCAGCATGAAAAACCAACCCTTCACCACAGAGGCACAGAGACACAGAGGAAGAAAAAAGCAGAGAACGGCAATTGAGAATATTGACCCGGCTGCACTGCAATACAAGAATAAACGCATAGCACTTGTACATGGCTGGCCGTTTGCCTCTGTGTCTCTGTACCCGCAAGGGGTAGGCCGTGGTTGTAAGGGGCTGAAGCCCCAACAACACACGCTCTGTCTCTGTGGTGAATGGTCTTTCTCAGCATGAAACTCAGCGCACCGCTCATCTACGGCATAGTCGCCAGCATCCTGCTGGTGAGCGCGCCCCACGCCGAGTTCCTGCCGCTGTGGGTGAGCACCTTGTGCGCCATCATGCTGGGCTGGCGTTTCTATCTGGCCTGGAGCAACAATCCGCTGCCGCCGCGCTGGCTGTTGCTGGCCATTACCGTGGCCAGTGTGGCGGGAATACTGATCAACTTCCGCACCCTGTTCGGGCGCGAGGCCGGCGTGGCACTGCTGATCCTGCTGTCCTCGCTCAAGCTGCTGGAGCTGCGCAGTGCGCGCGATGCCACGGTGCTGGTCTATCTTGCCAGCTTCATCATCATCACCAATTTTTTCAATTCGCAGAGTATCGCCACCGCGCTGTACATGCTGGCCACCCTGCTGCTGATCATGGCCACCTGGGTGCACATGCACACCGGTACGCTGGCGCTCAAACCGCGTTTGCGCATCGCTGGAGTTTTGTTGCTGCAGGCGATACCGCTCACGCTGCTGCTGTTCGTGCTGTTCCCGCGCGTGCAGGGGCCGCTGTGGGGCCTGCCGCAGGATGCCTATGCCAGCAGCGGGCTGGACGACAAGATGGCGCCCGGCAGCATGAGCAAACTGTCGCTCTCGGATGCGGTGGCGTTTCGCGTAACCTTCAGCGGCGCACCGCCGCTGCGCGAACAGATGTACTGGCGCGGCCCAGTGCTGTGGGAATTTGACGGCCGCACCTGGACCAGAGGTCAGGGCATCCGCACCAGACAGCCACAACTGGATGATCTGGCCAGCCCGGTGGATTACACGGTGACGCTGGAGCCCAACAACAAGCCGTGGCTGTTTACCCTGGAAATGCCGACCAGGCTGTCGATCCCCGCCACGCTGACTTACGATTTCCAGGTGCTGAACAAGGCACCGATCAATGCGCGCATGCGTTATGACGCGCATTCGCAGCTGGGCTACCGCGCCAATGTCGAAGAAACACCCTACCAGCTGCAACGCGCCTTGACGCTACCCGACAACCTCAACCCGCGCGCACGCAAACTCGCTGCCGAATGGCGTGCCAGCCAGCCTGGCGATGACGCTCTCATGAATACCGCGCTGCGCTACTTCAACCGCGAAAACTTCGTCTACACGCTGGAACCGCCATTGTTGGGGGTAAATTCGGTGGATGATTTCCTGTTCGAATCACGCAAGGGGTTCTGCGAGCATTACGCTTCCAGCTTTGTCTTCCTGATGCGCGCCGCAGGCATACCGGCACGCGTGGTGACCGGCTACCAGGGCGGCGAATTCAGCGAACTGGGCGGCTACACCATCGTGCGCCAGTCGGATGCGCATGCCTGGGCAGAGGTCTGGCTGAAGGAGCGCGGCTGGGTGCGTGTCGACCCGACCGCCGCCATCTCCCCCGCACGCGTGCAAGGCGGGCTCAATGCGGCCCTGCCGGACAATGCCGCGCTGCCCTTTCTGGCGCGCACACAATCACCGCTGCTGCTCCGGCTGCGCCTGAATCTGGATGCACTGACCAACCAGTGGAACCAGTGGGTGCTAGGCTACAACAGCGAACGCCAGTTTGCCTTCCTTAGCCGCCTCGGCATGGAAGACATCAGCTGGCAGAAGATGGCGATCAACCTGCTGATCGGCGTGGCCCTGCTGGTGGGCATCTTCGCCTTTCTCATGTTGCGTCACCTGTACCGGCGCTCTACCGACACGGCACAGCTGCTCTACCTGCGCTTCTGCCGCAAGCTGGCCCGTGCCGGCAGTGTGCGCGCCGCACATGAAGGGCCGCAGGATTTCGCCGCCCGCGCCGCCGCCGGCCATCCGCAGCAGGCTGCGGCCATCCATGGCATCACCGCGCGCTATCTGGCCTTGCGCTATGAAAACCAGCCCGACACTGCGGACTTGCGTGCCTTGCGCCGCGAGGTAGCGGCATTCAAGCTATAATTGTGTCTGACTCTTAGATCTGAACCGCTATGCAAATCACACGCCGCCTGGAATTCGATGCCGGTCACCGCATCCCCAATCACAACAGCCAGTGCAAGCACCTGCACGGCCACCGCTACGCGCTGGAAGTCACCCTCTCGGGCGACATCATCACCCAGGAAGGCGTGTCCGAGCAGGGCATGGTGATGGATTTCTCCGATGTAAAACGCATCGCCAAGGAACAGGTGGTGGATGCCTGGGATCACGCCTTTCTGGTGTATCGCGGCGACAAGGTGGTGCTGGATTTTCTCAACACCCTGCCCGGGCACAAGACCGTCATCATGGACGTGCCGCCCACGGCGGAGAACCTCGCTGCCATCGCCTTCCGGCTGCTGGCCGAGGCCTATCACGCCACCTATAACAACCATCTGCACCTGAAGCGCGTGCGCATTTACGAAACCCCGAATAACTGGGCGGATTGCCTGCGCAAAGAATAGTCATTTTTTGTCAGCATTCCAGCTGACAAAGCTGCCATTTACAGGCAAGATTAGCGGCATTGACGGGACCCCAACTCTCATGACCGAACTTTCTGCAGAGCTCAGCAAAAAATTATCCGAAGCCGTGGATAAAATGCCCGCTTTCCCCAAGAGCGTGCAGCGCATATTGGAGCTCTCGCGCAGCATGAACTGCCCGCCCAAGGAGCTGGTCGCCGTGATCGAGAAAGATCCGGTGATGACGCTCAAATTGCTGCGCATACTCAACTCGGCCTATTACAGCTTTCCCAAACAAATTACCTCGGTCAACCAGTCGGTGATTTACCTGGGCATGAACACCATCAAGAACATGGCGCTGTCGTTTGCAGTGGTGGGCGTACTTCCCCAGCACAACGCTGCCGGGTTCGACATGCAGAGATATCTCATGCACTCCCTCAGCACAGCCAGTCTGGCGCGCATGCTGTGCCAGAAATTCGGCGATGACGATACCGATCCGGGCGATTGTTATCTGGCAGGGCTGTTGCATGACTTTGGCAAGGTTGTTTTCGCCCAGTTCATGCCCGATGAATTCAAGACCGCCATGACCTACAGCAGCGACAACAACATTCCGCTGCATTTCGCAGAACAGCACATCATCGGAGTTGATCACACCGTCGCCGGCGCCATGCTGGTGGAAAAATGGCAGTTCCAGAAATCTCTCAGCGACACCATACGCCACCTGCATGATGACACTCACAATGACTCCACCATGCATAGCTGCCTGTTTGTAGCTGACCAGATCAGCAAACACTGCGCCATTGGCGACGCCGGCAACCCCATCGTGGAAGCGTTGCCACCCGGTATTACAGAACATTTTGGCGGCAATCTGGAGGATGTCATGGTACAGCTCGGCGACCTGTCAAAAATCATGGAGGAAGCCAGCTCCTTCGCCCATGTCAGCAAGGAGGCCATCAAATGAAAATCAGGTTCTGGGGGGTACGCGGCTCCATCCCATCGCCCGGGCCCAAAACCCAGCGCTACGGCGGCAACACCACCTGCATAGAAGTGCGCACCGATGACCATGAGCTGATCATCCTTGACGGTGGCACCGGCATTTTTCCGCTGGCACAAACCCTGCTCAAGGAATTGCCGATCAACGCACATATTTTCAACACCCACAGCCATTGGGATCACATACAAGGTTTGCCGTTTTTCATCCCGATTTTCATTCCAGGCAACACCATTCAACTGTATGGTGCCTTCGACCCGATTTCCGGCGCGGGCCCTGAACGCATCATGTCCATCCAGATGCAATACAGCTACTTTCCGGTGCGCGAGGCTGAGGTGCAATCGCGCATTCAATATCTGACCGTGATGCCGCATGAAGCGGTAAAGATTGGCCGCACCACGATCACGCCCACCCTGCTAAACCATCCCGTAATCAACATGGGATATCGCATCGATTGCAATGGCAAGTCGGTATTTTTCACCGGTGACCACGAGCCCCACTACAACATCTACGAGCCCGGAGATGATGGCCACGACGAATACCAGGCTTTGATTGAAGAACAGGAGCGGACCATCGTAAACGCCATTCGCGGCGTGGACGTGCTGATTGCAGACTCTTCCTACACCATAGGCGAGTATCCGTCGAAAAAGGGCTGGGGGCATGGCACCTTTGATAGCTGCATTGAGCTGGCCCGGGCCGCCGGAGCAAAAATTCTGTATTGCACCCACCACGAACCTACCCGCAGCGACGATGACCTGGAGAAGGTTTTTGCCGAGGCTGTGGCGCGTCACCCATACGACAAGAGCGTGCTGGACATCCGTCTGGCACGTGAGGGCGAAGAGATCAACATCTGAATCCACGCACCTCCGCCTCCAGGCGCAACTGCTCATTCAGCGCCCGCGGCAGTCTGGTCAGGCAAGCGCTACTGCGCGTTTCCGATGTATCCCCAGTGCAATGATCATCAGCAGGGCCAAGGCCAGAAAAGGCAACACCGCCAAGTTGACTGCCCGCCAACCAAACGCATTGAGCAAACTGCCCGATGAAAATGTGGCAATACTGATTGCGACATACATCAGAAAATCATGTGCAGCCTGCACCTTGGCGCGCTCGCTGGGCCGGTAAGCTTCGGTCAGCAGGGTGGTGCCGCCGACAAACAGAAAATTCCAGCCCAGCCCCAGCAGAATCAGGCCAGACAGGAAATGCAGGAATTCAATGCCCGACAAGGCGATGGCAACATGGCCTGCCAGCAAAAAGACGCCCGTACCCATGATTTGCAGCACACCAAAGCGCCGAATCAGGTTGCCGGTAAAGAATGAGGGAACAAACATGCCCAGTACGTGCCACTGGATCACGGTCGCCGCCGAGCCTATGGTTTGGCCGCACATCTGCATGGCCAGCGGCGTCGCCGTCATCACCAGCAGCATGACGGCGGCACCAACCGATGAGCCTGCCAGCGCCGTCAGGAATATGGGTTGCTTCATGATCTCCGGCAAGGCACGTGGCGTTCCCTGAATCTCGGTTGCATTCACGGGTGGCAAGGCCAGCCGCGACATTAACAGGATCGCCAGGATGCCCAGCGCAACCATGCTGAGATAGGTCAGCGCGAACGGAACCGATCCGGTGTTTTGGGTAAAGCTCACCAGATTCGGCCCTGCCACTGCGGCAACAATACCGCCCGCAATCACCCATGAGATCGCACGGCTCCTGAATTCGTCACTGGCCGCATCCGCCGCCGCAAAACGGTAATACTGCGCGAAAGCCTGATAGCAGCCCACCAGCATATTGGCTACGACGAACAAGGCAAAATTCTCCAGCCAGATCGCGCTGGCAGCCAATACACCTGCCAGCACACCCAATGCTGCCCCCAGCAGGAAGCCGGCCTTGCGGCCATAGCGCTGCATGAGCAGCGACGCCGGTATCATGGTCAGCGCAGCCGCCACCATCATCATGGCAATGGGCAGTGTTGCCAGGGTCTTGTCCGGCGCGAGTTTCCAGCCCACCACACCGGCCATGGTAATCACCATTACGGAAACTGTCTGGAACAATGCCTGTGTGCCCGCGAGCAACAGCACGTTGCGTTTTTCTACATCGATCAACATCTCTCCCCCTCAACTCAAGGCCTGCTTGAATTGAACAAGCATGGCAGGACAGCCTGCGGACAACCTGAAATTATATTCCTTCCAGGAAACGTTCCTGAATGGCTTCCAGCCGCGCGGCCATATCCGGCACAACAGTCAAATCAATTCCGGCATTCACCAGGCCGGCGCAAATATCTTGCGGCGACAGTATCACACCGTCCGATGGTTTTAAAACCACTCCTTGCAATACCAGGCTGGGGAAGCCGTCACCATGTGCATCACGGCACTCGGAATGAATCACACGTTTGGTTAAAGCAAGGCTGCTTGCCAATTCCTCGGCATACAGTGCATACAGCGTGCAGCGCCCGCCGGGCGGATGTTGTGAAATTACCTTGACGGCTTCCGGCATGACATCATTCCTGTTCAATATTGATAAAAAAACCACTGACTGCAGCTAACTCCTACATGACGCTCTTCAGCAGGATGTAGGTCGCCACAATGACCAGGAAAATAGCAAAACTTTTCTTCAGGCTTTCGTGCGAAAAACGATGCGCGATGCGCGTACCGGCAAAGCTTCCAGCCACCGTCACCAGCGTGAATGCGCCCATCATTGCCCAATCTACCGGTACGGCTCCAACATAGCCAAGAAAGCCCGCGTAAGATTTGGCTGCAACGATAACCAGTGAAGTGCCGATGGCAATCCTCATCGGAATCCCGGACAGCAGCACCAGGGCTGGCACAATCAGGAAGCCGCCGCCCACCCCGACCAAACCGGTCAGCACACCTACCCCTACACCGTGCGCAGCGATATGTCCCATGTGCGCCTGGATAATTTCTGATTCCGTAACCAAAACATCCGGCCCTGTGGCGACGACCAGTTGTGCCACTGGCTGCCTCTTTTTCTGCAGCATCTTCCAGGCTGCCGCATACATCACCAGCGCAAAAATGGTGAGCTGCATCGTCACCGGTGTGTATACCCCCAGGCGCGCGCCTGCATAAGTGCCGATCACACCGAACAAACCGAACATGGTCGCCACCTTGACGTCCACATTGCCGCGCCGCCAGTTGTCCCAGCCGGAAATGGTGGCGGTAACTGCAACGATACCCAGGCTCATGGCGATTGCCGACTTCGGCTCGACGTGAAGCAAATACAACAGTGCGGGCATGGCAATAATGGAACCGCCACTGCCAAACAGGCCCAGAACGATACCGGTTATCGCACCGGCCAGAACCACGAGAATCAACATGATGCATCCTCCCCTGCTTATCAAATCAATTACTCAAACGAATAATTGATTTATGGGTAAAAAAATTGACAACAACACTGCCTACATTTGATGGGTTTAATTAACCTAAAAACGGCAATACTATCCGCAGATTTCGCAGATTAACGCAGATTTTATGCACTTATCAGCGATGGTTGTTGCATCACCTAAAAGGTGAACCGGCTATTCAGAATTATCTGTTGTTTAATCTGTGAAAATCTGTGCAATCTGCGGACAAGTGTTTTTTTCCAGGATTAACACAGTGCACCCACCGCACGAGGCAGCAACCCGCCTGTGCAGCCACCCGATCAGTGCTTTCCTAAAAGACCAGCACCTTCTCCGCCCACTCCGTCCATTCCGCCAGATGCTCAAGCGTACTGTGCTGCACGCCCGGGATCAGCTCTTCATCCTTGATTCCGCGCGCTTCCAGGCAGGTACCGCATGCCCCGATTTCAGCTGCGCTTCTGAGCAGGCTCTGTGCGAAAAATTCGATGTTGTAATAGCCCTGCGGCACTTTCTGGCCAGCCTTGCCGCACAATGCGGCATCACCCAGCAGGAACACGCGAATTTCATTGCCCTCATGTTTGGACAGTGCCCGCGCCAGGCGAAAACCGTTGTAGCTGCGCTCCGTACCATAGGGTGGATCATTGAGAATAAACAGCGTTTTCATGATGCATCTCCTGCGTAGGTCGGGTTTTAACCCGACGGGGTGGCGAATTGAAGTAAAACGTCGGGTTAAAACCCGACCTACTTCGCAGATTTCTCGCTGGCAAGCTTATTGGCCTTGAATCCGCCCTTGGCCTTCCAATCGTTAAACCCGCCCTGCAATATGCGCACATTGTCCATACCCGCCACGCGCAGCGCAAAACCGGCCTGTGCAGAAAGCGTGCCCGCATTGCAATACAGCAGCACCATCTTGTCACTGGGCAGCTCGGCACGGCGGCCCAGCACCTGGCGCCATTCGATATTGATCGCACCAGGGATGTGGTCGCTTTGATATTGCTCCGCGTCACGTGTATCGATTACCAGGATTTTTTTCCAGTCTTCGGCCGGAATCTGCTCGGGCAGAATGGTGGCGCCACCGTATTCGGAGAAATCGAAATACTCCTCCATCGCCTTTACCGCGGCATTGTCTGCGGCGAAGGTTGCGGAAGGAACTGCCAGCAATGCGGCTACACCGATAATAAGTGCGGGA